>JAIXTO010000230.1 GCA_027483885.1 Rhizobiaceae bacterium | reverse complement strand
CTGGTAAAGCCGACCAGCGTTTTCTTGTCCACCACGGCCAGACCGACCCTCGATTCGCAGAATTGCTTGCCATCCTTGCCCGTGAGCACCCAGCCGAGAGAACCGGATTTGCTCTGGCTCATCTTGCCGACCGTATAGCCCTTCTTCAGCAGCCCTTGATAACTTTCGGCCGAAGCAGGACCGGCCTTTAGCGCGAGACCGACGGTCAATGCGCCCAACACAAAACGGCAACCAGGATTCTTGAAAAACGACATGCATCACCCCCGTGATAATGGAAGACGGCCCCACCCCGGACGGGCCGACGATCAGAAGAAAACCCTGGCTGGACGATGACAGGGTTTCCGTTGTCGCGCAAAACCGTGCGGCGTGCTCCTCAGAAGCAATCTGCAAACAGGGTTTTGATATTTTCCAGCGTCAGCGTCACCGGATTGCCGCCGCAGGATGGATCTTCGATGGCCATGGCGGAGAGTTCATCGATTCGGTCGGGCTTTATCCCCATGGCTGTCAGGCTGTCCGGCACATGCAGTTCGGTGCGCAGCGCCAGCACGTAGTCATAGAAACCGTCGAAGCCACCGGCGATGCCGAGATAGGCGGCGGCGCGTTCAATCTTCTGTTCGATGGCCTTGCGGTTGAAACGCAACACGGCCGGCATCACCACGGCGTTCGTCATGCCGTGATGGGTGTTGTAGACGGCACCGATCGGATGCGACAGCGCATGGATGGCGCCGAGCCCCTTCTGGAAGGCAACGGCGCCCATGGCGGCAGCAGCCATCATGTTGGTGCGGGCCTCGATATCGTTTGCTTCATGATAGGCGCGCGGCAAAAATTCCTTCACCAAACGCATGCCTTCGAGCGCAATGCCATGGCTCATCGGATGGAAGAAAGGCGAGCAATAGGCTTCCAGGCAATGGGCAAAGGCATCCATGCCGGTGCCGGCGGTGATTGCCTTCGGCATGCCCATGGTGAGTTCCGGATCGCAGATGACGACGCCGGGCAAAAATTTCGGATGGAAGATGATCTTCTTCACATGGGTCTTGGAATTGGTGATGACCGAGGCGCGGCCCACTTCCGAACCGGTGCCGGCCGTGGTCGGTACGGCAACGATGGGCGCAATGCCTTCGCTGTTGGCGCGTGTCCACCAGTCTCCGATATCTTCGAAATCCCAGACGGGCCTGGTCTGGCCAACCATGAAGGCGACGCATTTGCCAAGATCGAGCCCCGAGCCGCCGCCGAAGGCGACAACGCCATCATGGCCGCCATCGCGATAGGCCTTGATGCCGGCTTCCAGATTGATCTCGTTCGGGTTCGGATCCACCTCGGCAAAGATGGCGCGGCCGAGGCCCGCCTCTTCCATCGCCTCCAGCGCCCCTTGCGTGATGGCCATGCTGGCAAGACCACGGTCGGTCACCAGCAGCGGCTTTTTCATGCCGAGCGACTTGCAGGCATCGCCCAGTTCCTTGATGCGCCCGCGGCCAAGCTTGATGGCGGTCGGGTAGCTCCAGTTGGCGGTAATGTTCATGGGGTCAGGCTTTCTTGAGGTGATAGGATTTCGGCCGCGTCAGGTTGTGGAAGCCGAGAACGGAGAGCGAGCCGCCACGTCCGGTCTGCTTGACACCGGTCCAGACCAGCGCCGGATCGAGATAATCGCAGCGGTTCATGAACACGGTGCCGGTTTCGAGATCGGCACCAAGGCGCGAGGCCCGCTCCTCGTCCTTCGTCCAGAGCGAAACGGTGAGGCCATACTGGCAGTCGTTCATCAGGGAAAGCGCTTCTTCATCGCTCTTCACCTTCATGATGCCGACAGCCGGACCAAAGGTCTCCTCGCGCATGAATTCCATGGAATGATCGACATCCACCAGCACCTGCGGCATCAGATAGGCGCCGCCATCATCCTGCGGAAACAGCTTTGGATCGACCAGCGCCTTTGCGCCCCTGGAGACGGCATCGGCCACCTGCTCACGTACGGTCTTTGCAAAGCGCACGTTCGCCATCGGTCCAAGCGTGGTGTCCGCGTCAAGCGGATTGCCGAGCTTGTAGTTCGATACCCAGGCGACGGATTTCTCGACAAAGGCGTCGTAGAGGCTTTCATGCACATAGATGCGCTCGATGCCGCAGCAGCACTGGCCGGAGTTGAAGGTGGCGCCATCCATCAGCGTGTCGACGGCCGCGTCGAGATCGGCG
Source organism: Rhizobiaceae bacterium (assembly GCA_027483885.1). Classification (GTDB taxonomy): domain Bacteria; phylum Pseudomonadota; class Alphaproteobacteria; order Rhizobiales; family Rhizobiaceae; genus Neorhizobium. The sequence goes on along the minus strand of JAIXTO010000230.1, from coordinate 14,871 downwards.
TCCTCCATCACATAACCGGGATCCTTGCCGCCAAGCTCCAGGCCCATGCCGGTGAAGGTTCCGGCTGCTGCACGCTCCACCGCACGACCGCCGGCAACCGAGCCGGTGAAATTGATGAAGTTGAACGAGCCGGCAGCGATCAGCTTTTCAGTCGTTGCATGGTCGAGGAAAAGATTCTGGAAGACATCATCAGGCACGCCGGCTTCGACAAAGGCGCGCACCATGCGCTCGCCCACCAGCAGCGTCTGGGCGGCATGTTTGATGATGACGGTATTGCCCGCCATCAGCGCCGGCGCCACGGTGTTGATGGCCGTCATGTAGGGATAATTCCATGGCGCAATGACCAGCACCACGCCATGCGGCTCGCGCTCGATGCGGCGGGTGAAGGCTGAACTGTCCTCGACAAGGATCGGCGCCAGCGCATCGGCGGCAACGGAGGCGACATAGTTGGAGCGTTCGTTGAAGCCGCGGAACTCACCGCCGTAACGCACCGGCCGGCCCATCATATGGGCAAGTTCCGGCACCACCTCGTCCACCATCTCATTCAGGCGGGCGACACCCTTCATCACAAGCTGCACGCGCTCATCCAGCGGGCGTTTGGCCCAGGACTTCTGCGCCTTTTTTGCGCGCGCCACCGCATCTGCGGCAGGCTCAAGCGCCATCGCCGGCCGCTCGGCATAAACCGAGCCATCGATCGGCGAGATACATTGAATCATCGACATGGTTGTTTCCTGTTATCCAAATCAGCTGGCGAGCCGAGAGACGTTTTACGCCCTCTCGAACCCTCTCGCCACCTCCCAATCCGTCACGCGGCGGTCATATTCTTCCTGTTCCCATTCGGCAGCGCGGACATAATGGTCGATGACGTCTTCGCCAAAAGCCTGCCGCAGCATGGCCGAGGCGCGCAGCTTTTCCGTCGCGTCGCGCAGCGTGCGGGGAATTTCGCGCACACCCTTGCCGCCATAGGCATCACCGACGAAGGCGGGTTCCAGTTCCATCTTGTTCTTTATGCCCTCTATGCCGGCGGCGAGCAGCGCTGCCATGGCAAGATACGGGTTGAGATCGGAGCCGCCGATGCGGCATTCGATGCGGATGCCCTTGGTGCCGTCACCACAGAGGCGAAAACCGGCCGTGCGGTTGTCCATGCTCCAGACGATCTTGGTGGGTGCAAAGGTGCCGGCAACGAAGCGCTTGTAGGAATTGATGTAGGGTGCCAGAAAATAGGTGTACTCCTCGGCATAGGCGAGAAGGCCGGCAATGTAGTGCCGCATGGTCTCGGAAATGCCGTGGTCGGCGTCCTTGTCGAAGAACAGCGGCACCTTGCCATCAGTGCTCCACAGCGACTGGTGGATATGCGAGGAGGAACCGGCTGCCTTGTCGTTCCACTTGGCAAGGAAGGTGACGGCCTTGCCCTTGGCCCAGGCAATCTCCTTGCAGGCATTCTTGATGATGACGTGGCGGTCGGCCATGGTGAGCGCTTCGGCATACCGCACGTTGACTTCCGCCTGGCCGGCAGAGGCTTCGCCCTTGGTGTTTTCGACGGGAACGCCGGCGCCCTGCAGCCCGGTGCGGATGGCCCGCATCACCTCTTCTTCCTTGGTGGTCTGGAAGATGTGGTAATCCTCGTTATAGGCGCTGGAGAGACGCAAGTTCCGGTATCCGGTCTCGCGGGCATGATCGAACGTCTGGTCGAAAAGAAAAAATTCAAGCTCCGTTGCCATGAAGGCGGCAAAGCCCAGATCTTCCAGCGCCCGCATCTGTTTTTTCAGAATGGCGCGCGGCGAATGGGGCACTTCCTCATGGGTGTGATGGTCCAGCACGTCGCAGAGCACCAGCGCCGTGCCTTCCAGCCACGGCAGCTTGCGCAGTGTCGCGAGGTCCGGCTTCATGATGTAGTCGCCGTAACCCTGCTCCCAGCTGGTGGCCTTGTAGCCGGAGATGGTTTCCATCTCTATGTCCGTGGCCTGCAGATAGTTGCAGCTGTGGGTTTCCTTCCAGGCGCTGTCGACGAAATATTCCGCCTGAAAACGCTTGCCCATCAGGCGTCCCTGCATGTCGATCTGTGCTGCGATGACGGTATCGATCCGTCCGGCGGCCACATCGATCTTCAGATCGTCGAAAGTATAGAGTGAGGTCATGGATGTGTCCGTTTCAAAGAGGGAGCCGCCGCACGGATGCGGCGGCGGATGAAATGATGCCTCGGTTAGGTCACGCCTCTCCGACGGCTGCCTCAGCAGCGGCGATTTCGCTCTTGCGCTTTGCAATGGCATCGCCAATCGGCGGGCCCTGGAAGCGGCGGTTCTCGAAAACGAACCACACCACGGCCGTCAGCACCAGGAAGCCGACGGTAATTTCCAGCGCCCAATCGTTCGGCGGCTGCACGCCGATGAAGAAGATCACGATCATGGCGATAATGGCAAGAACGGCGACCAGCTTGTAGGCGCCGATGCCCATGTTCCACGGTCCCATGGCCGGCCATTTGGCCGTTCCGATCGCCCCCAGGCCAAGCGCAATCGGCAGCATGAAGGACAGGAACAGGAAGATCACCGTGCAGGACACCACGATGGAATAGGCGGGTGTTCCGGCAATGGTGATGGCGGAGGTGAACCAGACAAACAAAACCGACAAGACCGATCCCGTCCAGATCGCGGCAACCGGCGTGCGGTATTTCGGGCTGACCTTGGCAAGCTTCGAAGAGGCCGGCAGGCCCTTGTCACGCGAGAAGGCGAAGATCATGCGCGACAGCGAGGTGACGGTCGCCATGCCGCAGAGGAACTGCGAGATGAAGATGAGGACATAAAGAACCGTCTTCAGCGTCGCATTGACCTGGGTATCCATGGCCCAGAAAAACACGTTCCAGCCCTGCTTTGCCGCCTCTTCCATGCTGGGCAGCATCAGAACGAAGGCGCACAGCATGATATAACCGAAGATGGAGGCCCAGATGACCGAGGATACCATGCCGCGCGGCACTGATTCGGCTGCCTTGACGGTCTCTTCCGACGTATGGGCAGACGCGTCATAGCCGGTGATCGTGTAGATCGGCAAAAGCAGGCCGAGCAGGAAGGCCATGCCGCCCGAAACGGTCGTTGGCCAGACGAGTGCGGCCCCTTCCGTGCCGGTATAATTGGCGAAGGTGAAGAGGCGCGAAAACTCCCAGCTTGGCGCTGCAAACAGGCACACGGCCGTCAGGATCAGTGCCGTTGCAAAGATCAGGTAACCGGAGAAATCGGTGAGCTTTGCCGTCAGCCCAATGCCGAGATGGTTGATCAGTGCCTGCAGTGCGGTAATGGCCGCCACGAACAGGACCCGGTGCATCAGGGTATCCTCGATGCCGAAAGCCGGACCGAAGGCGCCGAAGAAGAAATAGAAGGTGCCGACATTGATGGCACCGAGAACCGTGACGAGACCCAAGAGGTTCAACCAGGCCGACAGCCAGCCGGTGAAGCGGTTTCCTAGGATGGAGCCCCAGTGATAGAGCCCGCCGGCGGTCGGATAGGCCGAGCTGATCTGTGCAAGGCCAAGCGCAAAAATGCCGGAAATCAGGCAGCCGAGCGGCCAGCCGATGCCGATTGCCGCACCGCCTGCGCCCGATGTTGCCTGCCCGAGCGAGTTGATACCACCCGAAAGAATGCAAATAATCGAAAATGAAATTGCGAAATTGGAAAAGGAGCTCATGCGACGCTCCAGTTCCTGCGCGTAACCCATGGAATGCAGGATTTGAACATCCTGCTTTTTATCTTTGTCTGTATAAGCGGACATGACATTCCCCTCTCAGCAGATCGGTCGCGTCATTGCGACCGCCCAGTTTCAACCCCCGCGGCACAAGACCTCGGGCATGCCAACCAACTGCTCCCCTGGATCTTATCTTTGGATGTCGCGAAGGCTTTTCGCCAGCAACTCCGTGAGAAAACCGGCCACGATCCTTTGCCCGGCTTCCGTATCGATCAAATCGTTCCTGACCTCTATCATGACATTCAACAGGCCAGCCGGCAGCGCATGCAGGACGAGCGTATGCGTTACGCCATCGGCCGGACCATAGGGTTCGTTGCGCTCAACGCGGTACTGCTTATTGCCATCCGCGGCCGCCAGCATGCGGTCGGCAAGACGGCTGTCTTCGTCATGCAGAATGCCGATTTCAACGGCGCGCGGCGTGCCGTAATAGACCGGCGTGAACGAGTGAACGGTCACCAGAACGGTCGCCTGCCCCCGGGCGTGCCGATCTTTGATTTCTGCGCCGATCCTGTCCTGGAAGGGATAATAGAGCGCCTGCGCCCGCGCGGCCTTTTCCGTCTCCGACAGGTTTTCATTGCCGGGAACACGAAACACTTCGCTGACGTCGCGGATGGCCCCCGGCGCACCCGGTGGCCGGTTGCAGTCAAACGCGAGACGCGAAAACCGCTGGTAAATCAGGCAGGCATCGAGCCCCTCCGCCATCAGCCGGGCAACGGCAAGTGCGCCCGGATCCCAGGCGATATGCGAGGAAAGCGCCTCCTGCGACAGCCCGAGCGTTCCAAGCCGCGACGGCAACCGGCGGGATGCATGTTCACACACCAGCAGAACGTCACCAACGGCATCCGCCCGCTCGATGGCAACCGGGCTTTCATCCTCGCTGGTCAGAAAATCGGTCGGGACAAACGTCATCAGGTTTCCGTGCCTGTATCAGACTTCGACAAGAAGAGAATTCTTCAAACACAGTCGATCGTCAACCACTCCCTGAAAGAATCTTTTCAGTGGGTGGATTGACTCGCCCCGCCTGCGGATAGTTTAGTTGCACAAAACCGGCAAAGACCGGGAAGGGAACAAAGAGGTCGTGACGTCATCATCGAATACGGTGCTGGATGTGATCCGTCTGCATTACGACGGATTGACGCCGGCCGAGAAAAAGCTCGCCGCAAGTCTCATCGACAACTATCCGATGTCGGGGCTGGGCAGCATTACCGTGACGGCCGACAATGCCGGCGTATCCACGCCAACCGTTGCCCGCATGGTGCAGAAGCTCGGCTACAAGGGTTACCCGGAATTTCAGGCGCATTTGCACCAGGATCTCGAGGCGACGATATCAAGCCCGATTGCCAAGCATGACCGGTGGGCAGCCGGCGCACCGACGGCCCATGTCCTCAATCGCTTTGCCGAGGCCGTCAGCGACAATCTGCGCACCACGCTGTCGAGCATCGATGTCGCAGCCTTTGACAATGCCGCCGATCTGTTGCGCGACGACAAGCGTGCCATCTATTTCGTCGGCGGGCGTATCACCGGGGCGCTCGCCGATTACTTCTTCACCCATATGCAGGTGATCCGGCCAAAAACCACGCTGATCTCGACCAACCGCAGTTCCTGGCCGCAATATCTTCTCAACATGTCCGCCGGCGACGTGCTGGTGATCTTCGATATCCGCCGTTACGAGCAGGAGCTGGCAACGCTTGCCGAGGCAGCTGCGGCCAGTGGCGTGGTGATCATTCTGTTCACCGATGTCTGGGCCTCTCCCGTCGCCCGCCATGCCCGCCATGTGTTCAAGGTGGCCATCGAAGCCCCGTCCGCCTGGGATTCCTCCGTTGTCACGCTGTTTACCGTGGAAGCGCTGATCGAGGCGGTACAAAGTGCCACCTGGGAGCGAACCCGCGAACGCATGAATTCGCTGGAGGCTCTGTTCGAACGCAGCCGGCTGTTTCGCCGCCCCGAGCCGAAGGACCGGGGCAAATAACTGAAAAAAGGAGAAAATTCGCGCATCGCATCATAAGCGACGCTTGCGGGATACAAACCGATACTGTCACATGCCATTCATCAACTGCCTCTACTTGTCGCGCCACCAACCAAAACCTTGAGGAGAAAACCGTGATGTCCAAGACCCAACGTATGCTGTCTCTGACGACTGCGATCGTCGTTGCATCGACCAGCTTTGCCTTTGCAGAGCCGAGCGCCGAACTCATCGCTGCCGCCAAGAAAGAAGGCATGCTGACCACCGTTGCCCTTCCGCATGACTGGTGCGGCTACGGCGAAGTCATCGCCGACTTCAAGAAGAAGTATCCGGAAATCACCGTCAACGAACTGAACCCGGACGCCGGTTCGGCCGACGAAGTGGAAGCCATCAAGGCCAACAAGGACAACAAGGGCCCGCAGGCGCCTGACGTCGTCGACGTTGGCCTCGCATTCGGCCCGCAGATGAAGAAGGAAGGCCTTCTTCAGCCTTACAAGGTTTCCCCCTGGAGCGAGATCCCCGACAACGTCAAGGATGCCGAAGGCTACTGGTACGGCGACTATTACGGCGTCATGTCGCTGCTGGTGAACAAGGACCTGGTCAAGAACACCCCGAAGGACTGGTCGGACCTGAAGAAGCCGGAATATGCCGGTCAGGTCGCTCTTGCCGGTGATCCGCGCGCCTCCAACCAGGCCATTCTCGGTGTTCTCGCAGCCGGCCTCGCAAGCGGCGCAAAGGCTGGCAAGGAAGCCGGCGAAGCAGGTCTCAAATATTTCGGCGAGTTGAACAAGGCCGGCAACTTCGTGCCCGTCATCGGCAAGTCGGGCACGCTTGCCCAGGGTGCAACCCCGATCGTCGTGATGTGGGACTATAACGCGCTTGCCGCCAAGGACACGCTGGCCGGCAACCCGCCGGTTGAAGTCGTCGTTCCCGCCTCCGGCGTTCTCGCCGGCGTCTACGTGCAGGGCATTTCCGCTTATGCTCCGCATCCGAACGCTGCAAAGCTCTGGATGGAACACCTCTATTCGGACGCCGGTCAGCTTGGCTGGCTGAAGGGCTACTGCCACCCGATCCGCTTCAACGCGATGGCCAAGGCAAACAAGATCCCGAAGGATCTGCTCGACAAGCTGCCGCCGGCTGCTGCCTATGAAAAGGCCTACTTCCCGACGCTCGAAGAAGTCGATGCCAACAAGGCTGCCGTCACCGGCGCCTGGGACAGCGTCGTCGGCGCAAACGTCAAGTAAGACCTGAAATCCGTTGCCCCGGTTGCAAATACCGGGGCAACGTTGCACTCTTTGAACAATAACCGTTGCCTGTAACAAAAACGGAATTGAGGGGAATGACGTCACCGAACCCACCGACCGGGCCCTTCCCGGCGAGGCGAATGCGCCTGCCTTTCCACTGGCTCGGCATCCTGCCGTTCGCGGTCTTTGTGCTGCTTTTCCTCATCATGCCGACGATGAAGATCGTTATCGGCGCGTTCCAGCGGCCGGACGGAAGCTTTACCTTTCAAAATATCGGCAATCTGTTCACGCCGTCGATCCTTGCCGCCTACGGCATCTCGATCCGCATCAGCATGGCATCGGCGTTTTTCGGCTGCCTGATCGGTTTTGGCACCGCTGCCGCCGTTGTGCTGGGCGGCCTGCCGCGCGCCATTCGTGGCCCGCTGATGACGTTTTCCGGCGTTGCCTCCAACTTTGCCGGCGTGCCGCTGGCCTTTGCCTTTCTGGCGACGCTTGGCCCCGTCGGCTTCATCACCGTGTTCCTGCAGACCGAGCTTGGCATCAACCTGCGCATGCTCGGCTTCAACCTCCTCTCCTTCTGGGGGCTGACGCTGACCTATCTCTTCTTCCAGATCCCGCTGATGATCCTCATCATCACGCCGGCGCTTGACGGGTTGAAGAAGGAATGGCGCGAGGCGGCCTCCATTCTCGGCGCCACGAACGCGCAGTACTGGCGCATGGTAGCGCTGCCGATCCTCACACCCGCGATCCTCGGCACATTCGCCCTTCTTTTCGCCAATGCCTTCGGCGCGGTTGCCACAGCCATCGCACTCACCGGCTCGTCGCTCAGCATCGTTCCGATCCTGCTGTTTGCGCAGATCCGCGGCGATGTGCTGGGTGATCCGCATCTGGGTTATGCGCTGGCCTTCGGCATGATCGCCGTCACCGGCGTTGCCAACACGGTTTACATCTGGCTGCGCGCCCGCAGCGAAAGGTGGATGAGATGAAGCGTTTCTGGGCCTGGGGAGCGCTGATCATCGGCCTCCTCTATTTCATCCTGCCGCTGATCGGCATGACCAATTTCTCACTGAAAATGCGCCGCGGCGTCTATTCCTTCGACGCCTATGCAAAAGTGCTTGCCGACACGCGTTTCCAGGAAACCTTCACCTATTCGGTGACCCTTGCGCTGCTGACCATTCTGGTCGGCGTGTTCCTTGTCGTGCCCACCGCCTATTGGGTGCGGCTGAAACTGCCGTTCCTGCGGCCTTACGTGGAATTCGTCACGCTTCTACCTCTGGTCATTCCGGCCATCGTCGTGGTGTTCGGTTACATCAGACTTTACAACACATCGAGCTGGCTGCCGCTCACCGGAACTGCACTCGGCACCGATGTGCTGCTGGTGGCCGGTTATACGATGCTTGCCCTTCCCTACATGTACCGCGCGGTGGATACGGGGCTTCGCACCATCGATGTGACGACGCTGACAGAGGCTGCACAAAGCCTTGGCGCCGGGTGGTTTACGATCATCACCCGCATCATCCTGCCCAACGTGCTGGTAGCCGTGCTGTCAGGCGCCTTCCTGACCTTTGCCATCGTCATCGGCGAATTCACCATGGCAGCTCTGCTCAACCGGCCGGCCTTCGGACCTTACATGCAGGTTCTCGGCGCCAACCGCGCCTATGAGCCGGCCGCCCTTGCCGTCATTGCCTTTGCCATCACCTGGGGCTGCCTGGGCCTGATCCAGCTTGTCTCGCGCTTCCAGAAATCCGCGCAGCGCCCGGTTTGAGGACTTTTCATCCATGAGCTTTCTGACACTGACCCATCTGCAAAAGTCCTTCGGTTCCGTGAAGGTCGTGCATGATTTCAACATGACGATCGACAAGGGCGAGTTCGTGTCCTTCCTCGGCCCATCCGGCTGCGGCAAAACGACGGTGCTGCGCATGATCGCCGGCTTCGAGATCCCGACCGGCGGCACGATCGAAATTGCCGGCAAGGACCAGACGCACCTTCGTCCGAACCAGCGCAATATCGGCATGGTGTTCCAGGCCTATGCGCTGTTTCCCAACATGAACGTTTTCGACAACGTCGCCTTCGGCCTGAAGGTCGCGGGCAAACCGAAAAACGAGATCGAGAGCCGCGTGAAGGAGATGCTGAAGCTCATTCATCTCGAGCATCTGGCCGACCGATACCCCTACCAGATGTCCGGAGGCCAGCAGCAGCGCGTGGCGCTTGCCCGGGCGCTTGCGCCGAAGCCGGAGGTGCTTTTGCTCGATGAGCCGCTCTCGGCGCTCGACGCGAAGATCCGCGTGTCGCTGCGCGAAGAAATCCGCCAGATCCAACGCCATCTCGGCATCACCACCGTCTTCGTGACGCATGACCAGGAAGAGGCGCTGTCCATCTCCGACCGCATCGTCGTGATGAACGGCGGCAAGGCCGACCAGATCGGCACCGCGCCGGAGATCTACAACCGCCCGGCGACCCGCTTCGTCGCCAATTTCGTCGGCACGCTGAATGTCATCGAGGCAACGCTTGTCAATGGCGCCACCGGCGTGGTGAAGATCGGTGAGGAACTCGTCAGCCTGCCGCAGCCCGTCAGCGGCAAGGCAGATGGTCAGTCGATCTCGGTCGCCTTCCGGCCGGAAGCCGCGATGGTTGCCGGGCCTGCCACCGGACCTGCGGCGCTGACCGGCACCGTGATGTCATCGAACTTCCTCGGTTCGGTCATGCGCACCAAGGTCGATGTCGGCGGCAACATCATCTCCTTCGACATTTTCAACCATCCTTCCGCTCTGCGGCCGAAGGCCGGTGAAACCCTGTCGCTGACCCTGCAGAAGGACGGCTTGATGGTGCTGGGCGACTGATCCTCGCCCGCCCTCGATCTGAGGAACCGGGCCATCCGCGTCTTTCCATACCGTGGCAAATCGGGCTACGGATGGCCGGGATTTGATGAAAGAGGGACGGCAGGATGCGCGCACTTTATTTCGAACGGTTCGGCGAGACACCGAAGGTTGCGACCCTGCCCGATCCCACACCGTCCGACGATGGCGTGGTGATCGCGGTCAAGGCGACGGGGCTTTGCCGCAGTGACTGGCACGGCTGGATGGGCCATGACACGGACATCACGCTGCCACATGTGCCCGGCCACGAATTTGCCGGCGTGATTACCGCCACCGGACGCGACGTGCGCCGCTTCAAGGTGGGCGACCGCGTGACCGTGCCCTTCGTGTCCGGCTGCGGCCATTGCCACGAATGCCGCTCCGGCAACCAGCAGGTCTGCGAAACGCAATTCCAGCCGGGCTTTACCCATTGGGGATCGTTTGCCGAATATGTCGCGATCGACCATGCCGAACAGAACCTGGTCGCGTTACCGGACGCCATGTCCTATGCGACGGCCGCAAGCCTTGGCTGTCGCTTTGCCACCTCGTTTCGGGCGGTGGTGGATCAGGGGCGCCTGAAGGGTGGCGAATGGCTCGCCGTTCACGGCTGCGGCGGTGTTGGCCTCTCCGCCATCATGATCGGCCGGGGGCTCGGGGCACGGGTCATCGCGATCGACATTGCAGACGACAAGCTGGCGCTGGCGCGCGACCTGGGCGCTGAGATCACGATCAACAGCCGTAGCGTGACCGATGTGGTCGAGGCCGTTCGGGATGCGACCGGCGGCGGCGCGCATGTGTCCGTCGATGCGCTCGGCCATCCGCAGACCTGCTGTAATTCCATCTCCAACCTTCGCCGTCGCGGCCGCCACGTGCAGGTCGGCCTGATGCTGGCCGATCACGCTATGCCGCAGATCCCCATGGGACGGGTGATTGCGCATGAACTGGAAATCTACGGCAGCCACGGCATGCAGGCCTGGCGCTACGATGCCATGCTCGCCATGATCGAAACGGGGCAGCTTTCGCCGGAAAAGCTTATCGGCCGCCATATCAGTCTCACCGATGCCGCAGAGGCGTTGCCCGCGATGGACACGTTTCGCGAAAGCGGCATCAGCATCATCGACCGTTTTGAGTAGCATCGCATGACCTATAGCCTCGACGTCATCGCCAGCCTCTCCGATGCCGGCAAGCCCGGCCGCCCCAACGAAGACCGTTTCGGCTTCAACCGCACCGCAGCCTTCGTGGTGGATGGCGCAACCGGCCTTGGCGACCGGCAGTACATGACCGAATATGGCAGCGATGCCGCCTGGATCGCCGATTATGCATCCCGGCGGCTTGCCGTCGAACTGACCCCGGAAACGGCCGTTGTGGATCTCCTGCGCCGCATCAGCACCGATGCGCGAACACTCTTCGATGCGACCGCCGGTGAACAGCCGCGTTATGCCTGGCCGCTCGCAGCGCTCGCCGGGCTTCGCGTAACGGAGGACGGTCTGGACTTCTTCGGCCTCGGCGACAGTGTCGTCTATCTCCTGCATGACGATGGCCGCGCAGACACCTTCACCGCGCTGCCCGATGCCTTTGCCCGCGAACAGGCCGCCGCCCGCCGCCATGTGGAGCGCGTCGGCTGCATCGGAGCCTCCGGTGCCGCGCTTGGCGACCCGGAGACGCTTGCGGAATTGCGCCGCAACCGCGAGCGCCAGAACACGCCGGAGGGCTGGGTCTGGTCGCTCGGCCTCGTGCCTGATGCCGCCGACCATCTGGTGCGCCACGCCATCCCGCTCAACGGCGGCGCAACGGCCCTCGTCTGCTCCGACGGCCTTGCCGATCTCGTCAGCCTCTACGGCACCTATGACCCCGCCGCCCTCATCCAGCGCGCCGCCACCGCCGGCCTTGGCTCGCTGGTCGCAGAGCTTCGCCATCTCGAACGCGAGGTGGATCCGGATGGCCTAAAATATCCGCGCTTCAAGCAGTGCGACGATACGACAGCGGTTCTGGTGCGGGTGGAGGCGTGAGCGTGTTTGAAGTGTAGACTTCAGCACTTTTTTCTGCGCCATCGCCATGATATGTATCATCGTACGATACGAAACTGATCGGGTGCAGCGTGATCCGTTCCTTTCGCGATACGCGAACCGAAAGCGTCGCGGCAGGGCGGGCGCCGAAGGGGTTTCCGGCAGACATCGTGAAGGCTGCGATCCGAAAGCTGACAATGATCAATGCTGCCACAGTGCTGGACGATCTGCGATCTCCTCCCGGCAACCGTCTGGAAGCGTTGAGAGGCGATCGCGCCGGCCGATATTCGATCCGGATCAACGATCAGTGGCGCATCTGTTTTATCTGGAAGGATGGCGGTGCAGATGAGGTTGAAATTGTCGACTATCATTGAGCAAGGCAGCGTTGAAAGGAAGCTTGAGCCATGACGGATATCTTGCCACCGGTTCATCCGGGCGAAATCCTGCTTGAAGACTATCTTCTGCCACTCGATATGAGCGCTGGCGCGCTGGCAAAGAAACTCGGCGTGCCCCGCACGCGGATCGAGCGCATTGTCAAGGAAACGGCGCCGGTCACGACGGATACGGCGCTTCGACTGGCAAAATTCTTCGGCACGTCGCCGGAATTCTGGACGAACCTGCAGTCCAGCTACGACCTCAAGATCGAGGCCGCTCATCTGCGCGAGGAACTTGAGCGGATCGAGCGTTACAAGGCCGCCTGAAGACGCTGCTCACTGGGCTGGCTTTTTCCGCACTCCACCTTCCCCCGACAGGGGAAGGCAACACTGTCTAACGGTTGACGCCAAGCTGCCCTGCTCAAGCCGCCGCATCCTCCTCCACCTCAGCCGATTGCGGCACATAATTGAGTACCGGCCCCAGCCAACGTTCGATCTCTTCCACGGCCATGCCCTTGCGGCGGGAATAGTCTTCCACCTGGTCGCGCTCGACCTTGGCGACGCCGAAATAATAGCTGTCGGGGTGGCCGATATAGAGGCCGGAGACGGAGGAGCCGGGCCACATGGCAAAGCTTTCCGTCAAAATCACGCCGGTCGTGTCTTCTGCCTTCAGGAGATCAAACAGCGTGCGCTTTTCCGTATGGTCGGGCTGTGCGGGATAACCGGGTGCCGGGCGGATGCCGGCATAGGTTTCCGAGATCATGTCTTCGGGCGAAAGCGTTTCGCCGGCGGCATAACCCCAGTAGTCGCGGCGCACCTGTTCGTGCATGCGCTCGGCAAAGGCTTCGGCAAAACGGTCGGCGAGCGCCTTGACGAGGATGGACGAATAGTCGTCGTTGGCCCGTTCGAAACGTTCGGCAATCGCCACTTCCTCGATGCCGGCGGTCACCACGAAACCGCCGACATAATCGGCCTTGCCGCTGTCGACAGGTGCGACGAAATCGGAGAGCGCCACGTTCGGCCGTCCATCACGCTTGGAAAGCTGCTGACGCAGGGTGAAGAAGGTTGCCAGCTCCTCTTTCCGGCTTTCGTCGGTGTAGAGGCGGATATCGTCGCCCACCGCATTGGCCGGCCAGAAGCCGATGACGGCACGGGGGCGGAACCACTTTTCCTCGACGATCTTTTTCAGCATCGCCTGCGCATCGCTAAACAGCTGGCGCGCGGCTTCCCCCTGCTTCTCGTCCTGCAGAATGGCGGGATAACGGCCCTTCAGCTCCCAGGTCTGGAAGAACGGCGTCCAGTCGATATAGGGAACGAGATCTTCCAGCGCATAATCCTCAAACACTTTCGTGCCGAGGAAGGACGGTGCCTTCGGTTCAAAGGCGGCCCAATCCACCTTTTGCGCATTGGCGCGGGCGCGCGCAATCGGCAGGCGGATCTTGTCGGCTTCCGAGCGGGCATGGGCGGCCGCTACCTTGGCATATTCGGCGCGGATGTTTTCGACATAGTCGGTGCGGCCGCCTTCGGACAGAAGGTTCGACACGACGCCGACGGCGCGGCTGGCATCGGTCACATAGATCGCCTGACCGGCGTTATACTTCGGATGGATTTTCACCGCCGTATGAACGCGGCTCGTGGTGGCGCCACCGATCAGAAGCGGAATGTCAAAACCCTGCCGCTCCATTTCAGACGCCACATGCACCATCTCATCGAGCGAGGGCGTGATGAGACCGGAGAGCCCGATGACATCGACCTTTTCCGCAACCGCCGTTTCAAGAATCTTTGTCGCGGGCACCATCACGCCGAGATCGATGATCTCGTAATTGTTGCAGGCGAGCACGACGCCGACAATGTTCTTCCCGATATCGTGGACGTCGCCCTTCACGGTCGCCATCAGCACCTTGCCGGCGGATTTGCGCTGCTCGCCGCCGTTCAGGCGCTTTTCCTCTTCCATATAAGGCAGAAGAACAGCCACGGCCTGCTTCATCACGCGGGCGGATTTGACCACCTGCGGCAGGAACATTTTTCCGGACCCGAAAAGATCGCCGACGACATTCATGCCGGCCATCAGCGGCCCCTCGATGACATGCAGCGGACGGTCCGCCTCAAGACGGGCCTCTTCGGTATCGGCGTCGATATAGTCGGTAATGCCGTTCACCAGCGCATGTTCGAGACGCTTGGCGACCGGCCATTCGCGCCAGGTCAGATCCTGCGCCTTGGCTTCCTTGCCGGCAGCACCTCGATAGCGTTCGGCAACCGTCAGCAGCCGCTCCGTGCCATCAGGCCGGCGGTTCAGCACCACGTCTTCGCAGGCCTCTCGCAGCTCTGGATCGATGTTTTCGTAGATCGCCAGCTGGCCAGCGTTGACGATGCCCATGTCCATACCGGCCTGGATGCAGTGATAGAGGAACACCGCATGCATGGCCTCGCGCACAGGCTCGTTGCCGCGGAACGAGAAGGACAGGTTCGACACGCCGCCGGAGATGTGAACGAGCGGCATTTCCTTACGGATCGTGCGCGTCGCCTCGATGAAATCGACGCCGTAATTGTTGTGTTCCTCGATACCGGTCGCGACCGCAAAGATGTTCGGATCGAAGATGATATCTTCGGGCGGAAAACCCGCCTCTTCGGTCAGGATCTTGTAGGCGCGGCGGCAGATCTGCACCTTGCGCTCATAGGTATCCGCCTGCCCCTGCT
>JAIXTO010000216.1 GCA_027483885.1 Rhizobiaceae bacterium | reverse complement strand
GTGGTAAGGCGCAGAAAACGGGACATGGTCATTCTCCTCTGATTTTTTGGGTCTGTGTTTCTGCATTCACGGGTGCCGGCTTGTGACCGCCGGATTTCCCTTAACGGGCCCTTTATCGGGTCCAGTACCGGGCAGCCGCCCGGGCGTAGTTCAGGACGCAACCTCCACCTCGCCGAGGGCGGCCGCGGGTTCGATGACATCGAGCGAGGTTGCGCGGATCAGCCGCTCCTGCAGCATCAAAAGATGCTGGCGCATGGCTTCACCGGCGCCTGCCGGATCGCGGGCTGCAATCGCATCGATAATGCCGGCGTGCTGGGCATAGGCGATGGTGTTGCCGCCATCGGTGCGGGCGCGTTCGCGAATGTTCTGCCAGGCCTCGTTCTGGCGCACGTGATTGATCACGTCGAAAATCGTCAGGAACAGCTGGTTGCGGGCGCTCTGGGCGATCTGGCGATGCAAAGCACCATCCCAAAGCTCGCGCGCATCCGCATCGTCGCTTTCGGTGATTTTTCGCGCCAGTTCGCGCATGCGAACCAATTCGGAGGGCTTGGCACGCAGGGCGGCAAGCTGCGCCAGCTGCGGCTCGATGCGCAGGCGCACCTCCATGATCTCCATGAAATCGGTGCCGGCAACGATGGCCCCGACATCGCTGGCGAGAGCCTCCGGCCGCTGCCCGACAAAGGTCCCGGAACCCTGCCGCCGCCAGACAGCCCCTTCCGCCTCCAGCACTTCCAGCGCCTGGCGCACGGCACGGCGGCCGATGCCGAGAAGCTCGGACAAAGCGCGCTCAGTCGGCAGCTTGCCATCGGCACCGAAATCGCCGTCGCCCAGCAGGGCGCGCAATTTTTCCAGCGCATAATTGGCATTGTCGAGGGGTGGCTGGGTCGGTACCATTGCGTGAACCAATTTGATATTGGTTCATCTTCAGGCAAAAAACACCGACAAGTCAAGCCAAAATATGAGCATGTTTTATTTTGCTTAAATGTTGTGCGCCTGCTCACAATATTTTTTGGGAACGTCGCGACCTGAAGAGAAATTGGTCAGATATCGACGTTATCATTTGACCGAAATCATTTGTTGCGCTGCAATAAGCATCTCACCTGAAGACGAGGCACCCCATGTATCAATACGATCTCATCGTTATCGGCAGCGGTCCTGCCGGACGCCGCGCGGCGATCCAGGCCGCCAAGCTCGAGAAAAAGGTTCTCGTCATCGAACAGGGTCGGCGGGTGGGTGGTGTTTCCGTTCATACCGGCACGATCCCGTCAAAGACGCTGCGCGAAACCGCGCTCAATCTCACCGGCTGGCGCGAACGCGGCTTTTACGGCCGCTCCTACCGGGTGAAGCAGGAAATCAGCGCCGAAGACCTGCGCCGCCGCCTGCTCATCACGCTCGACCATGAGGTGGAGGTGCTGGAGCACCAGTTTGCCCGCAACCGCGTGCAGCAGATGCGCGGCCGCGCCCAGTTCGTCGATCCCCACACGATCGAAGTGGAAAAGGTCGATGGCGAGGTGCTGCGCGTGACGGCCGCTTCCGTGCTGTTGGCCGTCGGCACAAAACCCTATCGCCCCTCCCATATTCCCTTTGACGGCGATGCGGTGATCGACAGCGATGAACTGCTTGAAATCAAGTCCGTGCCGCGTTCTCTGGTCGTGGTCGGCGCCGGCGTCATCGGCATAGAATACGCCACCATCTTCAGCACGCTCGATACGCAGGTCACCGTGGTCGAGCCGCGCGATTCGATGCTCGATTTCATCGACAAGGAAATCGTCGAGGATTTCGCCTACCAGCTGCGCGACCGCAACATGAAGCTGATCTTTGGCCAGACGGTGGAAAAGGTCGAGCGCGAGGACCCGAAAGGCAAATGCCGCGTGACGCTGAAGAGCGGGCGCGTGCTGCAGGCGGAAATGGTGCTGTTTGCCGCAGGCCGCGTCGGCGCTACCAGCACGCTGAACCTTTCCGCCTGCGGGCTTGAGGCCGACAGCCGCGGCCGCCTGAAAGTGGACCCCGACACGTTCCAGACCGCCGTACCGCATATCTATGCCGCAGGCGACGTGGTGGGTTTCCCAAGCCTTGCCTCAACCTCGATGGAACAGGGCCGCATCGCTGCCCGTCACGCGGTCGGAGCCGAGGCCAACGAGCCGCCGCAATATTTCCCCTACGGCATCTACGCCGTGCCGGAAATCTCCACCTGTGGCCTCACCGAAGAAGAGGTGATCCAGCGCGGCATTCCCTATGAGGCCGGCATCGCGCATTTTCGCGAGACGTCGCGCGGCCACATCATGGGCCTCGATTCAGGGCTTCTGAAAATGATCTTTTCGCTGAAGACGCGCCGGCTTCTTGGCGTCCACATCGTCGGCGAAGGGGCGACCGAACTGGTGCATATCGGCCAGGCGGTGCTGAACCTTAAAGGCACGGTCGAATATTTCGTCGAAAACACCTTCAACTATCCGACCCTTGCCGAGGCCTACAAGATCGCCGGCCTCGACGCCTGGAACCGCATGGGCGAAGGGCCGAAGGAAGCCCCCGTCGCCACGTCGCAGTCGCTCGACCCGGCAACCCCAGCAGACATCCCGGCACCGGCGAAAAGCGCCTGACGAAATCCACCTGACAGAATCAGGCCCCGCCGCTTCAATGAGGCAGCGGGGCTTTTTTCATGTCTTGCCCGCCGGATCGGCATAAAAAAAGCCGCCTCGCAGAACGAGACGGCTCTTTTGAAGAGAAAAGCCGGTGACGAGCACCGGCTTTTCGAAATGATTAGCGCGAATAAAATTCGACGACCAGGTTCGGCTCCATGATGACGGCGTAAGGAACGTCCGACAGCGCGGGGATACGAACGAAGGTAGCAACCATCTTGTTGTGGTCGGCATCGATGTAATCGGGAACGTCGCGTTCAGCGAGCGAAACGGCTTCGAGAACCGTAACGAGCTGCTTGGACTTCTGACGAACTTCGATCACGTCGCCAGCCTTGCAGCGGTACGAACCGATGTTGACGCGAACGCCGTTGACCGTGACGTGGCCGTGGTTGACGAACTGGCGGGCAGCAAACACCGTCGGCACGAACTTGGCGCGGTAGACGATGGCGTCCAGGCGTGCCTCGAGCAGGCCGATCAGGTTTTCGCCGGTATCGCCCTTGCGGCGGTTGGCTTCGTCATAGGTGGCGCGGAACTGCTTCTCGCGGATATCGCCGTAGTAGCCCTTCAGCTTCTGCTTGGCGCGCAGCTGCACGCCGAAGTCGGAAAGCTTTCCCTTGCGGCGCTGGCCGTGCTGGCCGGGGCCGTATTCGCGGCGGTTAACCGGGGACTTCGGACGACCCCAGATATTTTCGCCCATGCGGCGATCGATTTTGTACTTGGATGCAGCGCGCTTGCTCATCGCATTTCCTTTCGCAGTTTGACAGGCCGGACCTTGCGGGTCAGCCTTCAGGAAACACGCCCTCCTAAGAAGCGCCTCTTTCAAGGTCACCTCTGACAGGTTTCTCACGGAGCGTCCGGAGACAACCACGGGACATGTCGTTGAAACACAGGACATTGCTATCCGGTGCTGGCGCGGTCTTTAGGGGCAAGTCATGAGATTGTCAACATCCGTAGCCATTGCGGGCGGGGGACAGGCCTACCTGCGGCTTGGCACCATGCACATGACGGCACGATGGCAACGAATGACGGAAAAATTTGTTCCAGCCCTCTTGAACCACAATTTTGCCATCCCCAGATCTTGCCCAGCACCGGGCCCCTCTGACGTGGACTGCCGGATCGACCCGTGATGTCGGTGCTTCATCAATCAACTTGATCCGGCATGGATAAATGTCATGGATTTTCTCTGGGTTGATTTCCAGGGCGCCGCCGTCTGGATGTGGCTCACCTTCCTTTTCATCGTGATTGCTCTGCTTGCACTGGATCTTGGCGTTCTTCACAAGAAGAGCAAGGAGATCGGCATCAAGGAGAGCCTTCTGCTCTCCGGCTTCTATATGACGCTCGGCGTCCTCTTCGGCGGCTTCGTCTGGTACCAGTTTGGCCAGCAGACCGGCCTTGAATACCTGACCGGCTTCGTCATCGAGAAAAGCCTTGCGATGGACAATATCTTCGTCATCGCGATGATCTTTGGCTATTTCTCGATCCCGCGTGAATACCAGCATCGCGTGCTTCTGTGGGGTATCCTCGGCGTCATCGTGCTGCGCGGCATCATGATTGCGGCCGGTGCAGCGGTCGTCGAAAACTATGGCTGGGTTCTTTATCTCTTCGCGGCCTTCCTCATCATCACCGGCATCAAGATGCTGTTTTCGAGCAGCGAGCCTTATGATGTCGAGGCAAACCCGATCCTCAAGGTTCTGCGCAAGCGCCTTCCGATCACCGACCGCCTGCACGGCGAAAAGTTCTTCGTGCGTCAGTCGGACCCCAAGACGGGCAAGCTGAAGACCTACCTGACGCCGCTCATGCTGGCGCTGATCCTCATCGAATTCGCCGACCTTGTCTTCGCGGTTGATTCGATCCCGGCGATCTTTGCCATCACTACGGACCCGTTCATCGTCTACACCTCCAATATCTTCGCGATCCTTGGCCTGCGTGCCCTCTACTTTGCGCTGGCTGCCCTCATCCACCGCTTCGCCTACCTGAAATATGCGCTGTCGGTCGTCCTGATCTTCATCGGCTCGAAAATCTTCCTTGCGGACATGCTGGGCCTTGCCAAGATCCCGCCGCTGGTTTCGCTGAGTGTCACGATCGCCATCCTCGCCGCCGGTATCTTCGGCTCGCTCTGGGCGACCCGCAACACGCCGGCCACGATCGAGAACGGCAAGGTCAAGGCCGACAACTAACACTGCCCAGGCCTCTTCAAGCCGCGCCGGTTCCCCCGGCGCGGTTTTTTGTTGCCCGGCGTTCACGCCAAGGCGGATGCGGTCTATAGATTGGGCTTCTTTGATGCAGAAACAGGATGCCGCCCATGTCTCTTCCCACCGATACCGTTCTTGATCGTTTCCTGCGTTATGTTGTCATCGACACCCAGTCGGATGCGACATCAACCACGCAGCCTTCGACGGAAAAGCAGAAGAACCTCGGCCGAATCCTTGAGCAGGAACTGAAGCTGCTTGGCCTTGAGGATGCGCATCTGGACGAGCACGGCAATGTCTATGCAACCGTTCCCGCCAATACCGATAAAGACGTGCCCGTCATCTGCTTCTGCTCGCACATGGATACGGCACCGGATTTTTCCGGCACCGGCGTAAAGCCGCAGATCGTGAAAAACTACCAGGGCGGCGATATCCGCCTTGTCGGTGACACCACGCAGGTGATCCGCGTTTCCGAGCATCCGGAACTTCAGGCACAGATCAGCCATGACATCGTCACCACCGATGGCACAACACTGCTCGGCGCGGACGACAAGGCCGGCATCGCGGAAATCATGACGGCCGCGCAGTTTCTTCTCGCCAACCCGCAGATAAAACATGGCGCGGTCAAACTCCTCTTCACCACCGACGAGGAAATCGGCCGCGGCGCCGACAAGGTGGACCTCCAAAAACTCGGCGCACGTTTTGCCTACACACTCGATGGCTCGACCATCGGCGAGATCGAGAACGAGACATTTTCCGCCGATGGCGTGACCATCACCATCTCGGGCGTTGCCATGCATCCGGGCACCGCGAAGGGAAAAATGGAAAACGCCATCAAGATTGCCAGCGGCATCGTTGCCCGCCTGCCTGGGGATCAGGCGCCGGAAACCACCGAGGGCAAGCAGGGTTTTATCCACCCCGTCGGCATCTCGGGTTCGATGGAAGGTGCCAAGCTTTCCCTCATCATCCGCGATTTCGAGGATGGGGGCCTCGTCGAAAAGGAAGAGCTTCTGAAGGCCATTACTGAAGAGGTGATGGCCGCCTATCCCGGCTCCACCTACACATTTTCGGTCAAGGAACAGTATCGCAACATGAAGCGCGTGCTCGACCAGCATCCGGAGATCATGGACAACCTCATCGCAGCCACCCGCCGCGTCGGGCTTGAGCCAAAGATCCACAGCATCCGCGGCGGCACCGATGGCTCGCGCCTCTCCTTCATGGGCCTGCCCTGCCCCAACATCTTTACCGGCGGCCACGCCTATCACTCCCCGCTCGAATGGGTGAGCGTTCAGGATATGGAGACCTCGGTGAAAACGATTGTCGAGCTGGTGAAGGTCTGGGAAGAGCAGGCGGCCTGAGGACCGGCGGGCAGCCAACGGGCTGCCCGTTTCCGCCAAAAGATTACTCGGCGGCGAATCGGTCCCGTTTAACCGGCTCGTCATCCGTCGCATCGGCCATGCCCGGCGCCGTCTGAACGTCGAGATCCGGGAAGGCGACGATGCGTTTTCCCGAAAAATCCGAATGCACGACAACAAGGCCCTGCTCCTCGAAATAACCGAGCAGCCGGCGCGCGCGCCGTGCCGAATGCGTGCCATAGGCTTTGGCGATGCGCATGTCAGACGGGCAAGGCTCGCCCAGCAGTGCCGCCTTCGCCATCATCAGGAACACGCCCTGCAGATCGTCTGACACGCGGGCCGATAGATCAAGTGCCGTCTGCCAGCCGGGGCTTTGCGCCGTATCCTCGTCCACACCAGCGCGCGAAATCGCCACGCGGCGACGGAATTCACCCATCGGCATCGGTGGTCCCGGCAGGCGGCGCATGCGGGCGCGCACCAGAAACTCCTGATAGAGCACCGCGTCCGTGCGATAGGCGGCCTGCGGATCGTCGATGATTTCTGAAAGAACCGCGGCCATCCGCTCTTCACGCTCGTCGGCAGACAGTTCCGGCTGGGAGGGACGGCCGGGTTCGGGCGCGACCGGGCCTGCCGCCGGCGTCGAGCGGGAGAGTTCGGCCAGGATATCGGTCGTCGGGCGCGGTGCGGGTGCGGCGCGGCGCACGATGGGACGGGTAAATTCTTCCGGGTCGGGCGTGAAGATCAGGTCTTCGACGTCAGCGACACTGTCCGGCAGCGGCATCAGTTTCGGGGAAGAGGAACGCGCCGAAGTTTCCACATCACCGATGACGATCGGCAGCGGCCGGCGCGACAGAGCAGGACCGAGGGCTACAAAATTGCCGCGCTTCAGGTCGCGAAACATTTCCGCCTGCCGGCGATCCATGCCCAAAAGGTCGGCGGCGCGCGCCATGTCGATATCGAGAAAGGGGCGGCCCATCAGGAAGTTGGAGGCTTCGGCCGCGACGTTCTTGGCAAGCTTTGCCAGACGCTGCGTGGCAATCACGCCGGCAAGCCCGCGCTTTCGCCCACGACACATCAGGTTGGTCATTGCCGCAAGCGACATTTTTCGGGCGTCTTCGGAGACATCGCCGCCGACGGAAGGCGCAAACATCTGCGCTTCATCCACCACCACCAGCACAGGATACCAATGCTCGCGGTCGGCATCGAAAAGGCCGTTCAGGAAGGCGGCAGCAGCGCGCATCTGATCCTCGATGTCGAGACCTTCCAACGTCAGCACGCAGGAGACGCGGTGCTGGCGGATGCGGGTGGCAATGCCGACAAGCTCGGCCTCCGTGCGCTCGCCATCGACAACCACATGGCCATATTTGTCGGCGAGCGTGACGAAATCGCCTTCGGGATCGATGATCACCTGCTGCACCCAGGGTGCGGACTGTTCCAGAAGCCGGCGCAGCAGATGCGACTTGCCGGAACCGGAATTGCCCTGCACCAGAAGACGCGTCGCCAGAAGCTCCTCGATATCGAGCTTGGCCGGCTGCCCGCCGGACAGAGTTCCCATATCGATGCCTACCTGCACTGCCGACCTCATCTTATCTGCGGGGTGCCCCGCTCATCAAAAAGGGCTTTAGCAAATATTCACCGAGTCGGCGCGCTGAAAGACGTCCCCATCAACAGGCAATTGAAGGGTGCGCAATCAGGCCGCGCGCCTGAAGCCAAACGTCAGGAGCCCTGCCCCGATCATCAGCGAGCCGCCGGTGCGGTTGACGATGCGCTGCACTTTCGGCTTGCGGATCGTGTCGCGAGCCATCGAGGCAAGGAGACCGTAGAGAGCAGCGTTGAGGCTCGCCAGCACCAGAAACGTCGTCTCGAACACAAGCATCTGGAAGAAAAGCGGCTGGTCGAGTTTCAGGAACTGCGGCAGGAAGGCGACGAAAAACACGATGCTTTTCGGGTTGAGCGCCGTCACCACATAGGTGTGCAGGAAAATCTTCAGCGGCTTTTCGTCCGCCTCCTCCGTCTCGGCAGCCGCCAGCCGTTCCGACACCGGCGCCCGCCACAGCTTGATGCCGAGATAGATCAGATAGGCCGCACCGATCCATTTCAGCCCGGTAAAAAGAAATGACGAGGTGGCGAGCAGCGCGCCAAGGCCCAGCATCGATGCGGTCATGGCGGTGAAATCCCCCAGCGCCACGCCGGCAACCGTTGCCATGGCCACCTTGCGGCCATGCGACAGCGCATAGGAAATCACCAGCAGGATTGTCGGGCCGGGAATGGCCAGAAGCACCGCAGATGCGGCCACGAAGGCAAGCCAGGTTTCAATCGACATCGTCTTTTCCCTCTCGATGAAACAGCAGCAAGCCACCGCGGCGACAAAAGTGCAAGCCCCTGCCCTGCACTGACATCGGCCACAGTGGGCGCCCCTTGGCGCTCGCACACTCCTGCCGTAAAATGGCATGAGGTTTTCATGACACCCGTTTTCAATAACCAGGGGCAGGCAGATCGATGGCGCGAACAGACAGGCTTCTCGATCTCTTACAGATCCTGCGCCGGCACCGGCATCCGGTGAGCGGTGACGTGCTTTCCGAAGAACTGGGCATTTCCATCCGCACGCTCTACCGCGACATCGCCACGCTTCGTGGACAGGGCGCCGATATCCTGGGCGAACCGGGCATGGGCTACGTGCTGAAGCCGGGCTTCCTGCTGCCGCCGCTGATGTTTTCGCAAGATGAACTGGAGGCGCTGGTGCTTGGTGTGCGCTGGGTGTCGAAGCGAACCGGCGGCGCGCTCGGACAGGCGGCAGACAACGCACTTGCCAAGATCGCCGCCGTTCTGCCGTATGATCTCAGCGACCGGTTGGACGATCACCATCTTCTGGTCGGGCCGGCACAACACCCCGGCACGGGCATGGAGGCCCTGACCCAAATCCGGCTTGCGATCCGCCGGGAACACACGCTTGCCATCACCTACGAGGATCAGGCCGGTGCTGTGACGCAGCGGGTGGTCTGGCCGTTTGCGCTCGGCTTTTTCGATCATGTGCGGGTGATGATTGCCTGGTGCGAAACGCGCCGAGACTTTCGCCATTTTCGCGCCGACCGGATCACAAGCCTTGAAGAGACAGGACAACGGTATCCGCGCCGCAAGCCGGTCCTCCTGAAGGAGTGGCGGGCGTCGCAAGCGATCCCCTGATACCGACCACGCCTCTGCCACGAAAGCGCATCACTCCTGCCAGTTTTTGTCAGCAGCTCGCGATAGATCCTCCCTCGTCACAACGAAGGAGACACTCATGAAACCCGCCAATTTCGTCCTGCTCCATCCTGCAGATCTTTCCGCAAGCGCTGCTTTCTATCAACGCCTGTTCGGGCTTGCCGCCGTCGAGCATTCGCCGACCTTTGCCATGTTCGTGCTGCCCGGCGGCTTCCGGCTTGGCCTCTGGAAGGCCGACTGCGTCTCCCCGAAAACATCCGGACAGACGGGAGCCTCGGAAATCGTCTTTACCTGCGACGGCGATGCCGAAGTCGAGGCGGTTCATGCCGACTGGCGCGCCAAAGGGGTCTCAATCTTGCAAACGCCGGAAACGATGGATTTCGGCCACACGTTCACCGCCGAAGATCCCGATGGCCACCGGTTGCGGGTCTATCACGTAGCCGCCAACCCGGCCTGAAGGCCGCCATCCTCAAGGCGCTGCCAGCGGTAGCGCATACCCGGCGCCCGCTCCTCGTTGTCGCGCCCATCGGTCTGTTCCACGACGACAAAGCCGTGTTTCTCATAAAACCGGCGGGCACGGGTGTTTTGCTGAAAGGTCCAGAGGTCGAGCAGGTCATGCTCGGCCTTAGCTGTTGCGAGAAGCGTCTGGCCAATGCCCCGCCCCTGCGCCTCGGGCAGCAGATAAAGCTGCTCGATGGAGCCGGCCCGATAGGCAATGACGCCGACGAGGCGACCCGCCTCCTCTGCACCCCAGACATGACAGGTGGCAAACAGATGATCGCGCCAATAGGCGCGGTCTTCCGCCGGCGTGTGAAGGCCGGAAAGTTCTGGCAGTTGTGCATCGAAGGATGTTCGATGGACACGGGCCGCCTCGGCCATGTCGGCAAGGGTCAGTGGTCGAAGTGTGATCACGATACTGCCTCCGAATGAATGGGCAGGACGCCCCGGCAGGTGATTGCCGGAGCATCCTTTCCCTTTACCACTTGACCATCCACAGGGGATGGCGCGGCAGCGGCAACCGTTCCCGCTCTTCGGGAAGGCCCATGTCGCGGCGCATGCGATTGGAGAGATGACGGGTGCTGTTGACCCGTTCCCGTCTTTTCCAGACCACGAGCATGACGACGCCGAGAAGACGCCACACGCCGACATGCGACAGGAGATCATCGACTTTCGATGACAGGCTTTGTTCAACCAGTGATTGTCTATTGGACATAGAGGTTCCGCCCCGGCGCCATGAGGCCGCCAGGTCCTTTCGAGGTTTGAAAAGACGCGGGCGCTGCAGACGGGGCATCACACGGATTCCTGAAGTCGGCAGGTCACGTCATGCAGGTTGGAGAAAACGCCAAGCGGCTGGGATTGAAGGCCTTATTAGGCCTGAATGCCGTAATGTGGGTGCAGTCCCGCGACACGCGGGCACAACGTTACGGACACACCGCGAGAGAGGCGCATAAACGTTGAAATGGTATCCATTGGTCGCCTCCCTGAGTTTGAATTTGCGGATGGCGGCAAAATGCCACGGGTCAAAAAGCCAGGCAAGGGCGCAATTGAGAATTGCAGAGATTTACTCATATTTGTTGCACAAACGCAACAAACACCCCTTGCACTTCAGGAAAGGCTCAATCCAAACCCCTGCATCAGGCGGCGGGTGGAAAAATCCGGCTTGCCTGAGGTGAAGACGGCAAAATCGCCCTCCTCCGGATGCTCGGCTCCGTCAACGGCCGGCACGAGGCGCCGGGCCTGGCGGGCAATCGCCTCGGCCGGGTCCAGCCAGTCCACCGGCCAGGGGGCGAGACGGCGAAACAGATTGGCCATGAATGGGTAATGCGTGCAGGCGAGCACGACGATATCGGTGCGGGCGCCGTCCTTCTCCACGAAACACGGCGCGATCTCAGCCCTCACAGCCGCATCATCAAGGCTGTCACCGCGAATATAGGCTTCCGCCATGCGCGCGAGGTTTTCAGACCCCACCAGCCGCACATGGCATTGGCTGGCAAAGGACTGGATGAGGTCGCGGGTATAGGCGCGCTTCACCGTGCCGGGGGTTGCAAGCACCGAAACGAGGCCGGAACGGGTGCGCTCGGCGGCGGGCTTGATGGCCGGCACGGTGCCGACGAATACCATCTGCGGAAAGGCGTTTCGGAGCGCTGCACCGGCAAGCGTGAAGGCCGTGTTGCAGGCGATCACACAGATTTCCGGCTCATAGGTTTTAAGAAGATCGGCAAACAGGGAGAGAATGCGCGCCTGCAGCGCCCCCTCCTCCCAGCCGCCATAAGGAAAACCCGCATCGTCAGCGACATAGATGAAACCGCGCTCCGGCATCAGCACGCGCGCTTCGCGCAGCACCGTCAGGCCACCAATGCCGGAATCAAACACCAGCACGGGTTTTGCCCGCGCGGGCGCTTCAAGCGCCGTGACCTCACTCGGATGCAGTGTCATTCCCGTCATCTGGCCCCTCAGCCGATTGCGGCCCCTTGCCCTTGGCCCAACGCCGCGTGAACCGGTCGAGCGAGGTAAACGCGCCGCGCAACAGGCTGATCTCCGGTTCGGTAAATCCCGGCCGCGACAGCACAGCCCGGAGATTGTCGATCATTTTCGGTTTTTTCGTGAGCGGATGGAAGTAATTGCGCGCATCGAGCGCCTCTTCCACCTGTTCGATCATGCCGAGCAACTGCGATTTGGTGGCGGGCTTCTGGTCCACCTGCTGGAAGGGCGTCGCCTCCACATCGTCCATGCCGCTTTTCATCCATTCATAGGACATCAAAAGCACGGCCTGGGCGATGTTGAGCGAGGCAAAGGCGGGATTGACCGGGAAGGTCACGATCTCGTCGGAGAGCGCCACTTCCTCGTTCGTCAGACCCCAGCGCTCGCGCCCGAACAGGATGCCGGTCTTTTCGCCGGCGCCAAACCGGGCGCGAAGGGTGGCAGCAGCCGTGACCGGCGCGCGCACGGGTTTGAAGCCATCGCGGTTGCGCGCCGTTGTCGCATAAACGAAATTAAGGTCGGCGACGGCCTCTTCCAGCGTTGCAAACACCGTGGTTCCGGCGATGACGTGATCGGCCTTGGCGGCAGCGGCCTGTGCCTTTTCGCTCGGCCAGCCATCGCGCGGGTTAACAAGCCGAAGTTCCGCCAGCCCGAAATTGGCCATGGCGCGCGCCACCATGCCGATATTCTCGCCCAACTGCGGCTCGACGAGAATGACCGCCGGGCCTTCGGCAAGAAGAATGCGTTCGCTATTGGTGCCTGCCATGGTCGTCCTGTCCGATCATCTAGTCTTGCGGGCGCAATATCGCCCGGGGCCGACAACTGCAAGCCTTAAGCATTCAGGGCCGCCTTCAGCTGGACAGGCGCGACAGCGTGATGCCGATCATGTCGAGCCCCTGCTTTGCGCCCCGACTGAGGCTCGGCAAATGGTCGAGAACCTGCCGGCGCGCCTTGAAGCCCTCGTAGAACGGCTTTGCCCTGACCTCGCGCGCGGCCGGCAGATTGGCGATCAACTCGTCGATCACGGCGCGTTCGCGCCCGGGCATGGCAAATTCCGGCAGCGTCTGGCCGCGGGCAAACATGCGCGCCCAGTAGGTGCAGGCCAGAAACACCGCCAGCGTCTGGCGCACATGCCCGGGCTTCGTGACGATGGACCAGGCGGCTCCGAGCGGGCGGGCAGCATGGGCTAGATCGGCATAAGCGATGTCGAGCCGGCGCGAGCGCTCGATCAGCTCCGGGCCCGGCACGTCATTGCGGGCCGCCGTCAGGAGATCGCCCAGCATGTCGTACCAGCGGGCCAGTGCAAGCTCCAGCGTTTCGCGGGTGCGCGAGGGAAACACCACGAAGGCAACGGCTGTGCCGGCCACCGCCCCGATCAGCGTTTCCTCGACGCGCAACAGCAGAAGCTGATGGGTCAGCGTGCCGATCAGGCCATAAATCACGCAGATGACGATCGACAGGAAAAAGGTCATCACGGCATAGGAGGCCTGCAAGGCATAAAAGGCGAGGAAGATGCCGATGCCGGCAGCGATAATGCTGCCTGTGAGGTCGCCCTGCAGCAGCGAGGCGAGAGCGAGCCCGACGCCGATGCCAGCCAGTGTTCCCGTCGATCTCTGTAGCGCCCGGACTGCCGTATCGCCGCGCGATTTGGTGTTGGTAAAAACAAGGAAGGCCGTCAGAACCGCCCAGAACCACCGTTCGCGCGACAGCATCAGGCCGAACACCATGGCAATGCCGGAGGCGATCGTGATCTGGAGCGCGGCACGTACCAGCGGGTTCTTCAGCGAAAAATCGCGGGGCTGGCGCACCCGGCCTTCGCGCGTCGGCGACAGCGACCGGAACTGGTCGCGGGAACCTTCGGCAATGAGGGCCGCAAAACGCACCCGCACCCGGTGCAACAGTTCGAAGATGGAAATGGTTTCGCTCAAGTGCCGGTCGGGCGTGTCATCCACGATCCCCGCCCATTCCGCCACGGCCTCTTCCTTGCCTTCCAGCACCGCATGGACAAGACCGAAGGGGGCCGAATTATAGACGCTCAGAACCACCGCACTTTCGGTTGCCAGATGCAGGTCGAAAATCGCCATGGCAATGTCCATGACGTTCTGGTCCGCCTCGTCCAGCGTGCCTTCGCCGGTGCGCGGCAACAGCGCCTCGGCCATCAGGGATACTTCCTTCAGCCGCTCCTGCAGTTCCATCAGCTCGGTGCGGTCCTCGTCGAGCGTCACCTGCGCGCGCGCCAGAAGCGCCAGCCGCACCAGAATATCGTTGACGCGCCCCTGCATGGCAATCATCGCCTGCAAAAGGTCGCGGCCGCGATTGTCCGGCAGAAGCAGGGTGCGCACGCCGTGGCCGACCAGCACAGCCACCAGCAGCGCAAGCGCTGCCAGCGGCAGCTCGTCCAGCCCCGGCCGCAGATAGGCGCTGAGGAAATAGGAGGTGAAGGCAAACATGCCGATGGCAAACCCGCGCGGCCCATAAACCCGGGCAAGGCTTGCCACAAACACGATCGCCAGGAACGCGAAATCCGAGAGGTAGCGGTGATCCTCCAGCGAACTGGCAAGCGCAATGCTGCCAAGGCTTGCAAGCCCGCCGAGAAGCCGCGTCACCAGCTGGCCGCGCGGCGTGCGATCGCGCACGGCAACGCCGCCTTCGATGGAGAGGATGATGGCAAGGCCGAAGGCAATCGGCGGCAAGGGAAGCGCAAAACGATGGATGGCGACGAGGGCTGCCACCGAAAGCCCGATGCCGAGCGTCACTCGGCCGCCCATCCGGGCGCGCGACAGGGCCGGATCGATCGAATAGAGCCAGTCGATCAGGGAAATTCTCGATGCCATATCGTCTGTTGTGCCATGTCTTGCGGAAGGGGATGTGACCGAACCCCGCGACCTTGCGTTTTTTATGATCTTGCCAGCGCGCGGCAAGAGGGGCCGGGAAAAGCCTATTGCTGCCCCTTGGCCAGGCTCTGCATTTCGGAAAATACCGAATCACGCTCGTTCTCGGCGACCCGGTGGATATCGTCGATAACAGGCTTTCCGCCTTCCGTTACGACATCGAAATCGACCTCGCTCACCGAGTTCTTGATATCCGCCTCGTCGATGCAGGTCCACTGCTTGAAGCGCACCTTGACTTCCGTCATGCCGTCCTTGGCCGGAGCCGGGACGATGGATACCTCTTCGAGCGGACAACCGTCCTGCGAATTGGTCACCACGTCATAACCGAAGGGGTCGCCCGGCTCATTGTTTTCCGTGTCATAGGCCGGATGCTTTGAGGCCTCCTTATAGGCTGCCTGGAACCGCTTGCTGAACAGTTTCGACAGCGGGTCCGCATCGAAGATGAACTTCCACCCGGTATCAACGCTCTTCCAGTTGGTCTCGGTGATATCCATCACCTTGCGCACCGGATCGGTGACATCGGCAGCCCCGGCTGGGCCTGCAAGAGCGAGAATTAGAAGAGCGAGCGGTGCGGTCCGCATGTGCGTCATGTCCCTGGCTGGAGGTGCCCGGAGATTATCCGGGCGGGTTGATTTGGCAATGGCAATTGTTCCACCACGGCTTTGCGTTCGGCTGCGGCAATGCTATAGCGCACGAGACTTCCGTCCATCCTATCAGGGGCTTTGTCCCGCACATCGAAGAGGCTGATACATGAACAAGATCAAGGTTGCCAACCCGGTCGTCGATCTCGACGGCGATGAAATGACCCGCATCATCTGGCAGTTCATCAAAGAAAAGCTGATCCTGCCCTACCTTGATCTCGATATCGAATATTATGACCTCTCGGTGGAAAACCGCGATGCCACCAACGACCAGGTGACGGTCGATGCAGCCCACGCCATCAAGAAGCACGGCGTCGGCATCAAGTGCGCGACGATCACGCCTGACGAACAGCGCGTCAAAGAATTCAACCTCAAGGAAATGTGGAAGAGCCCGAACGGCACAATCCGCAACATTCTGGGCGGCGTTATCTTCCGCGAGCCGATCATCTGCAAGAACGTGCCGCGCCTCGTTCCCGGCTGGACGAAGCCGATCGTTGTCGGCCGTCATGCGTTTGGCGACCAGTACAAGGCAACCGATTTCAAGTTCCCCGGCAAGGGCAAGCTGACGATCAAGTTCGTTGGTGAAGATGGCGAAGTCATCGAAAAGGAAGTCTACAACGCGCCGGGCGCCGGTGTGGCCATGGCCATGTACAACCTTGACGAATCGATCCGCGAATTTGCGCGCGCTTCCATGATGTACGGCCTGATGCGCAAGTGGCCGGTTTACCTGTCGACGAAGAACACCATCCTGAAGGCCTATGACGGCCGCTTCAAGGACATCTTCGAAGAAGTCTACCAGGCTGAATTCAAGGCGAAGTTCGAGGAAATCGGCATCGTCTACGAACACCGCCTGATCGACGACATGGTTGCTTCGGCACTCAAGTGGTCCGGCGGTTACGTCTGGGCCTGCAAGAACTACGACGGCGACGTGCAGTCGGATACGGTCGCCCAGGGCTTCGGCTCGCTCGGCCTGATGACCTCGGTTCTCCTGTCGCCCGATGGCCGCACGGTGGAAGCCGAAGCAGCGCATGGCACGGTGACGCGCCACTACCGCCAGCACCAGAAGGGCCAGGAAACCTCGACCAACTCGATCGCCTCGATCTTTGCCTGGACGCGTGGCCTTGCCCACCGCGCCAAGCTGGACGACAACGCGGAACTGGCAACCTTTGCCGCGACGCTCGAAAAGGTCTGCATCGACACGGTTGAGTCCGGCTACATGACGAAGGACCTCGCCCTTCTCATCGGCCCCGACCAGCCCTGGCTGTCGACCACCGCCTTCCTCGACAAGGTGGACGAGAACCTGCGCGCCGCCATGGCCGCCTGAGCCATCTCGATTTCAAGACACTCTGGAACCCGGCCTTGCGCCGGGTTTCTTTTTACCCGACTTTTTCTTGTCATACGCGCATCATGCCGCCAAACCAGAACATAAAGAGAACAAATAGAGGAAAACGCCCATGGAACTCGTGCTGTATACCAACCCGATGTCACGCGGACGCATCGCGCGCTGGATGCTGGAGGAAACCGGGGAGCCTTACCGCATCGAGGTGATCGGTTATGGCGCCGAGATGAAGGGGCCGCAGTTTCGCGCCATCAACCCCATGGGCAAGGTGCCGGCGTTGACGCATGGCAAGACGGTGGTGACGGAATGTGCGGGGATCATCGCCTATCTCGCCGACGCCTTTCCGCAGGCGGGGTTGCTGCCTGAGACGCCAGAAGAGCGCGGAGCCTATTACCGCTGGATGTTCTTTGCTGCAGGCCCGGTTGAGGCCGCCGTGACCAATCGCAATCTCGGCATCGAAGTTCCCGCCGACAAGCGGCGCATGGTGGGCTACGACACCTATGAGACAGTGATGGACACGCTGGAAGCGCTTCTGTCGCGCACGCCCTATATCACCGGCGACCGCTTCACCGCTGCCGATGTCTATCTCGGCTCGCAGATCAGCTGGGGCCTGCAATTCGGCACGATCGACCGTCGTCCGGCTTTTGCAGACTATGCCGCCCGCGTCGTAAAGCGCCCGGCCTGGAGCCGCGCCAACGATCTGGACAATGCGCTGGCACGCGACATGGCGCCGCCGGCCGGGACCTGATGCTGCAAGAACCCTCGATCAAGAGACCCTGACATGAGATTCGGTTACACGATCATCTATGTCCCGGATGTTGCAAAATCGCTGGCCTTTTTCAGCGAAGCCTTCGGGTTTGCCACACGCTTCCTGCATGGAAGCGGCACCTATGGCGAGTTGCACAGCGGCGAAACCACCATTGCCTTTGCCGCCGATGCGCTGGGCGACAGCAATTTTCCCGGCGGCCATGTCTCGGCACATTCCTCGCCAAAGCCGCTTGGCATGGAAATCGCGCTGGTGACCGACAATGTCGAGGCCGCTCACGCAAGGGCGCTTGCCTGTGGCGGACAGGAACTTTCGCCGCCCACGGAAAAGCCGTGGGGACAGGTGGTCTCCTATCTGCGCTGCCCGGATGGGTTGCTGATCGAGCTTTGCACGCCGGTTGCCTGATCGTGGTGTTCAGGCAACCAATGCCAGCCTTTGCAGTTGGACGGCGGGCCGGCTCGTGATAATGAGCCGGCCATGAACACGACCTCCTTTTCCCCCATTCACGTCATCGGCGGCGGCCTTGCAGGCTCGGAAGCCGCATGGCAGATCGCTGAAGCCGGCGTGCCCGTCGTCCTGCACGAAATGCGCGGCGTGCGCGGCACCGATGCCCATAAGGGCGACGGCCTTGCCGAACTCGTCTGCTCCAATTCATTCCGCTCCGACGATGCGACGGCCAATGCCGTTGGCGTCATCCATGCGGAAATGCGGCTTGCCGGCTCGCTGATCATGGCCTGCGCCGACCGCCATCAGGTGCCGGCCGGCGGGGCGCTTGCCGTCGATCGCGACGGTTTTTCCGATGCTGTGACGGCAGCCATTTCCGGCCATCCGCTGATTACGGTGGTGCGCGAGGAAGTGCAGGGCCTGCCGCCCGCCGAATGGGACCTGTCGGTCATTGCCACCGGCCCCCTCACCTCGCCGGCACTTGCCTCAGGCATCCAGAACCAGACCGGCAAGGATGCGCTCGCCTTCTTCGATGCCATCGCGCCCATCGTCCACCGCGATTCGATCGACATGGATATCTGCTGGTACCAGTCGCGGTACGACAAGGTCGGCCCCGGCGGCAACGGCAAGGATTACATCAACTGCCCGCTGGACCGCGAACAGTACGATGCCTTTGTCGACGCCCTCATTGCCGGCGACACGGTTGGTTTCAAGGAATGGGAAGGCACGCCCTATTTCGATGGCTGCCTGCCAATTGAAGTCATGGCGGAGCGTGGCCGCGAAACGCTGCGTCACGGCCCTATGAAGCCGATGGGCCTCACCAACGCGCATAACCCGACGGTGAAGGCCTATGCCGTGGTGCAACTTCGCCAGGACAATGCGCTCGGCACGCTCTACAACATGGTCGGTTTCCAGACGAAGCTGAAATACGGCGCGCAGGCGGAGATCTTTCGCATGATCCCCGGCCTGCAGAATGCCGAATTCGCACGCCTCGGCGGCCTGCATCGCAACACCTACATTCACTCGCCGACGCTGCTCGACCAGAGCCTGACGTTGAAGAGCCGCCCTGGCCTGCGTTTTGCCGGCCAGATCACCGGCTGCGAGGGTTATGTGGAAAGTGCCGCCATCGGGCTTCTGGCCGGCCGCTTTGCCAGCGCCGAGCGCAAGGGCGAAACGATCTCCGCACCCCCGGCCACCACGGCACTGGGCGCCCTGCTCAATCACATCACCGGCGGTCACATCGTCTCCGAGGATGAACCCGGCAAGCGCTCCTTCCAGCCGATGAACATCAATTTCGGCCTGTTTCCCGACCTTGCCCCCGGCTCCATTGTGCGCCCGGAGGGCCTGAAGCGCTTTCGCGGCAAGGACAAGACGATCATGAAACGCCAGCTGATGGCACGCCGGGCGCTTGCCGATTGCGCTGCCTGGCTCGGCAAGCCGGTGCCTGTCTTGGAAGCTGCGGCTATCGAAGAAGAAGACGCTTCGGTCTGAGCCTTGGCGCAGCTACGGATGGCGGGTTAAAGAACCCGCCTCAGACGCTACTTTCCAGCTGCTGCAATTCCGGCGCCACGTAATTGCCGAGAAGCCAGAGCGAGACCTCGGCCGCTTCCGCTGCGGTCGAGAAAACAAAACTGTCATCATGTGCCGGCGCATCGAGAAACTGGATGGTGAGACCGCGATCATTGTCCATGGGCGCCACCCGCACGCGCCCGGGCTCGATCAGATGGCAGGCGTAATGGGACCGGCGGTTGCGCATGATGCCCGCCTTGTTATCGTGCAGGCGCACGAAGATCGCTGACCCGTCTTCCGTCTCATGCAAGTTGCGAATGGCTTCCGTCGGATAGGCACGGCCGAATTCGAGGATCGCCATGCTCGGATCATGCCGGTCCGCCTCCTCGCGCTCGTTTGCCATGCGCGTTGCATAATAGGCGATGAGAATGACCAGAAGGCCGATGATCGACCAGGTTGCCAGTGCCACGTTACTCTCCCGATAGGGGCTCTCCCGATGAGGCCAGCCCTTGACCCGCCGCTCCGCAGGCCGCCACGAAATCCGCCTTAGCCGACGAGGCTTGTGCGGACGTGACAGGAGGAAGAATGGGATCAGATTGTCTTCAAGACAAGGGTGCGCGCCATGCGAAGTTGCCGGCGCCACTGGGCCGGCTGCAGATCCGCCGTCAACACGCCCGCCTTCAGCTTCACGGCGCGGCGCAACACCGGCTCGGCCATCGCAACCGGCAGGAAGGCGGCAAGCACCGGTGACGGGATCCGTCCGGCTCTGCGGGCTTTTGTGAGGTGATCGAGACCAAGACCGGCGAATGCCTCGATGGCATGGCCGATATTCTCAGCCGGCTCCCCCGCCAGAAACCGATCCCGGTTGAGCCCGGTGGCGGATAAAATGTCCTGCGGCAGATAGACCTGTCCCCGCCTGATATGGAGCGGCATCAGCAGGAGAAGACCGGCGATGGCCTGCGCCACGCCGGCATGACCGGCGATTTCAGAGCTTGCCATGGCAGAGGGCGCATCAAGGACGAGGCCGGCAAGCTGGATCAGTGCCGAGGCCGTTTCGCCGGCGTAACCTTCCAGCGCGTTTTTGTCCGGCATCGGATCGTCGTAGAGGTCGAAGACACGCGCCTCGATCATCGCCAGCAGCACAGGCCGCGGCAGGTGATAACGCTCGACAGTTTCCATGAGGGCTGCGGCAATCGGATTGGCGCTCGCCTCGCCCTTTGCCTCGCCCGCCAAAAGGTCACGCCACCATTGCAGGCGGATCTCGCCGGCGAGTGGCTGCTGGATCACGTCACGCACGCGGGCGATTTCCGCGTGGAAGGCGTAGAGGGCGGCAAGCGGTCCGCGCTTGTCCTCTGGCGACAGAAGACAGGCGAGATAACGGTCCCGATCCGTCTCGCGCAGTGTCGACAGGCATATATCGAAATGATCGCTTGGCGCAGCCGTCACATCCGGTCTCCGGGCCCTAGAATTGCGCCTGCTCGGCAGGCAGACCGCTCAGACGGCGATAAGGGCCGCAGCGACGGGCCGCATTTCACCGAGCATGATGTTGTACGTTCTGACCGCCGCCCCGGTTCCCATGGAATCGGAAGAAATGCCCCGCGCCCGAAATGCTGCCTTCAGCGGAGCCGGCAGCGGGCGCAGATCTTTTCCCGTGCCGACGAGCAGAAACTCCACGCCAGCCTCCTGCAACACACGCGAAAAAGCCTCCGCCGTCAGTGCTGCCCCTTCCTCCATATCCCAGCCATAAACGCCCGAGGGCAGGCAGAGAAGAGATCCGCGATGCGACATGTCGGCAAAGCGGAAACCGCCATTGCCATAGGCATCGATTGGCGCACGCCCGGGAAAATGGGCATCGCGGATTTCAGGAGGCCGGGCCAAGGATCAGGCACTCGGCTTGCCGGACGGCAAGCTCTTGTCCGTCTTGGTCTTGCGGTTCTCGTCCGTATCGAAGGTATCGGTGCGAAGCTTGAAGGCAATCAGCACCGGTGCCGCGATATAGATGGACGAGAAGGTGCCGACAGCCACACCAAACAGCATGGCAAAGGTGAAGGACCGGATGACTTCGCCGCCGAAGATATAGAGCGCCGAGAGCGCGATCATCGTGGTGAGGCCGGTGAGAACCGTTCGCGACAGCGTCTGGTTGATCGAGATGTCGATGAGGTCCGACAGCGGCATCTTTTTATAACGCCGCAGATTTTCGCGCATGCGGTCGTAGACCACCACCGTATCGTTCAACGAATAACCGACAATGGTCAGGATCGCCGCGATACTTGTGAGGTTGAACTCGATTCCTGTCAGCACGAAGAGGCCGAGCGTCAGGATCACGTCATGCATCGTGGCGATGATGGCGCCGACGGCAAACTGCCATTCGAAGCGGAACCAGATGTAGACGAGGATGAACAGCAGCGCGATGCCGACACCAAGCGTTGC
>JAIXTO010000080.1 GCA_027483885.1 Rhizobiaceae bacterium | reverse complement strand
GTGGACTTGCCCGATCCGGAAAAACCGGTGAACCATAAAACCGCGGGCCGCTGGTTCATCAGGGCCGAGCGGGACTGTTTGGATACATCCAGCGCTTGCCACTGAATATTCTCCGAGCGGTGCAGCGGAAAGTCGATCATTCCGGCGCCGACGGTCGCATTGGAAAAGCGGTCGATGAGAATGAAGTTGCCGGTGTTTCGGTTGTCCTTGTAAGCATCAAAAACGATAGGAGCCTGGACTGAAAAGTTGCAGACGCCAAATTCGTTGCACTCAAGCAACCTGGCAGCCTTATGGGCGAAATTGTTGATATCGATGCTATGCTTGAGGGCAGTCACTGTCGCTGTGACGCTGTCACATTCGGTTCTTAAAATGTAGTTGCGCCCCGGCATCAGAGCTTTTTTGTCGAACCAGATCAGATGCGCCTGGAACTGATCGGCAACGTGGGCGGGGTGGTCTGCCGACACCAGCATATTGCCGCGCGAAACATCAACCGCGTCTTCCAGAACGATGGTCACGGCCTGCCCCTCGCGGGCGCGCTCCAACGAAGCGTCCTGCGTCACAATATCTTTGATGCGCGTCGTTTGCCCTGACTTGGCCACGCGCACACGATCGCCTGGAGCAACGGTCCCGGATGCGATCTGCCCTGCGAAACCGCGAAATTCCGCATTGGGCCGCGATACATATTGAACGGGAAAACGAAACGGCTTTTCCAGATTGACCTGGTCGATGGCAACCGTTTCCAGTTCGTCCAGAAGCGTGGGCCCCTGATACCAGGGCATCCTGGTCGATTGCATCGTGACATTGTCACCATGGCGTGCCGACAGGGGAATGGGCTGTATGGTTGCAAAGCCCAGACCGTTCGCGAACTTTAAGTACTCGTCGGCTATCCGGCGGAACACATCCTGATCAAAATCGACCAGATCCATCTTGTTGACGGCAAGGACGATGTGGCGGATCCCAAGCAGGGATGCAATGAAGGAGTGTCGTCTGGTCTGGGGGAGAATACCCTGCTTGGCATCCAGCAGCACGACGGCGAGGTCTGCGGTCGATGCGCCGGTCGCCATGTTGCGCGTATATTCTTCATGGCCGGGAGCATCGGCAACGATAAATTTTCGTTTTTCAGTAGCAAAGAAGCGATAGGCAACATCGATCGTGATGCCCTGTTCGCGCTCCGCCTCCAGACCGTCGACCAGCAATGCAAAATCGATCTCGGTGCCGTTTGTGCCATGCTTTACACTGTCGCGCTCAAGGGTCGCGAGCTGGTCTTCGAAGATCAGTTTCGTATCGTAAAGCAGCCGGCCGATCAGCGTGGACTTGCCGTCATCGACGGAGCCACAGGTCAGAAAACGGAGAAGCGACTTGCTCTCCTGCTGGCGCAGGTAATCTGCCACCCGGGTGGCGGCGCTTGGCGTATTTGACGGCTCCATCAGAAATAGCCCTCCTTCTTTTTCTTTTCCATGGAGGCTGCTTCATCCCGGTCGATCAACCGTCCCTGGCGTTCTGATGTGCGAACGGCCAAGGTCTCTGCAACAATCTCCTCTAGCGTTGCGGCTTCGGACTCGATTGCGCCGGTCAGCGGATAACATCCCAACGTGCGGAACCTTATGAGCTTTTCTTCGATGACTTCGCCGGGTTCAGGCTTCAGCCTGTTGTCATCGACCATGATCAGCATGCCGTTTCGCTCCACGACAGGGCGCTTGCGGGCAAAATAGAGGGGCACGATGGGGATGTTCTCTTTCAGAATATATTGCCAGATGTCGAGTTCGGTCCAATTCGACAGCGGAAAGACGCGGATGGATTCCCCTGGGTTTATCCGCGTGTTGAAGGTCTTCCACATCTCCGGCCGTTGGGTCTTGGGATCCCAGGCGTGCTGCTGGTTGCGAAAGGAGAAGATCCTTTCCTTCGCCCGCGACTTTTCCTCGTCGCGGCGGGCCCCACCAAAGGCGGCCTCGAAGCCGTATTGATCGAGCGCCTGTCGCAGCGCCACCGTCTTCATGACGTGAGTGTAGAGGTTTGAGCCATGGCTGAACGGATTAATGCCCTCCGCCACCCCATCGGCATTGGTATGAACCAGCAACTCCAGTCCAAGCCGCGCAATTGTGCGGTCGCGAAACTCAATCATTTCGCGAAATTTCCATGTCGTGTCGATGTGCATGAGAGGAAAAGGCGGCTTTGCCGGATAGAAGGCCTTCATCGCCAGATGAAGCATGACGGACGAGTCTTTTCCGATCGAATAAAGCATCACAGGCTTTGAAAAGCTGGCTGCGACTTCACGAAAAATGTGGATGGACTCAGCTTCAAGGCGATCAAGGTGGGTCAGGGTCAAGACAGGTTTTCCATGCGGATTGGGATGAATTTCTAGATTTGCCGCAGCAACACGGCGCCCGCGAGGCCAATATTCCCGGACAATGTCTGCCGATATAATCCGGAGTTCATGAACGCGTGCAGGTTCTTCGGAAAGGCTGCGGTGCGCGTATCCTGAAAACGGCGGAGGATCTCGCGGTTTTCAGGGGTAAGGCGTGCTTCAACGGGCTGGAGAGCCGCAATGTGCTGCTCGCTCCATCGTTTGAACCGCCCCTCTTTCAACATCTTCATTCGCCGCAAACGCGCTCGTATACCGGAGTTCGAACCGACCAGATTGAAATCGTGCTGGCGATAGTCAATCCTGGCTATGGGATCATAATGGACAGCACCGCCTGCCCCACAGACCATGATATAGCACCACCAGTCATGGCTCGGGATTGCCAAATCAGCGCCAGCGCTCACAATCAGCTCGCGAGCCGCCCTGTTCATGATCATCGTGTTGCCACCGGCAATACTCTGAACCAGGGCGTTGGCAAAGCTTGGCAAACGCCGGAACAGCGGCGAAAAGCCGATGACATGGCCCGCCGTATCAACGATTTTCGTCCGTGAACAGAACAGTGCCGGGCGATCCGAAGGCTGCCTGCCCAACCACTCAAGCGCAGACTCGACTTTGTCTGGATGCCATTTGTCGTCCTGGTCGGAAAAGCCATAATAGTCGGCATCGATCTCCGGCCTGGCCAACAGCGTCATGAAATTGCGCAAGAAACCCTGACGTGGGCCAGCAACGAAATGCACAGGCGCACCCGCCTTCAGGCCAAACTCCTCAACGATCTCTTGCGTCTGGTCTGTTGAACCGTCGTCTGAAACCCAAAGGCTCCAGTTCGAGTGGGTTTGAGTTCGAATGGACTCGAGCTGTTCCGGTAGAAACCTTTCCCCCTGATAGGTTCCCATCAATATCGCAATGTGGTCGTCTTGCATTTCACATCAAACTTTCGCGTTCTTCCAAACGAACATGCCCGGGCTTGCGACTTTCATGCGCGGTCTGGGAAGCGAGGGTACCAACGGCTCCGTATCCGGTAAATGCCGGGGCAGGTGAAGATCGTGGTCACACCCTCTTTGCTCCACCACAGACGCCACATACCCCACCCATCTTTCAGCGACCATCACTTGCATCAGCAACAAATTTACAAGTTTCGAGGCATAAATACGATCAATCACGACATGACAATGAATCATTTCACGCCTCACGCCGGTACGGACCCGACACTAAAATATCGCAGCTGTGCGCAACGCAGGCTATCGCCCCGAGAAAGCACAGTTGGCCCGTGGACCGGTAATATGTGCTCCGCTCACGAATTTTCCACCGCATAAGCTTTTGATTATCGCGCTGATGTGAGCCTGGCTGGGGCGCCAGGATTCGAACCTGGGAATGCCGGTACCAAAAACCGGTGCCTTACCGCTTGGCGACGCCCCACCGTGGAATGGCGTAAAGGGCGGGGGTGCCGCCGTGGCCATCCGGGTGCGCCTGCATTAGCAAAGCTCCCTTCGCCCCACAATCCTTAAGTTTATCGCCGTCACAGTTTTCTGTGCGCGAAGACCTGCTGCGTGCTAGGTCTTTTGAAAAAGCGTCCATCTTCGGAGACACCATGAGCCAGTATCGCGCCCGCCCGCCTGCCATTGCCACCACGCTGGTTGATGATGCCGTGGTGCGCATCATCCGTTGGGATTTCGAGCCCGGCGCCGATACAGGCGTTCACACCCATGGGCTGGGTTATGTGGTGGTGCCGATGACCGACTGTTCCTTCCTGATCGAGGAAGGTGGCAGCGAGCGGCGGGTGGAGATTGCACAAGGCGCCGCCTATCGGCGCGATGCCGGCGCCGAGCATAATGTGGTCAATGCCGGGAAAAAACCGATGTCGTTCATCGAGATCGAATACAAGTAACGGTATCGCCTTGACCATTTTAGCAACACGGCAGTGCGCCATCCGGAAAGATTTTTCCCTATGCTTCCTCTCCAGGAGGGGTATCCGGCCAGCGGGACCTAACGGGGACAATGTCGTTTTGCCGTCGCGTCTGCCGTTGTTTTCAGGCTATTGCTTTCAGTGAAGCGGCTTTTGAGGACAACCGCGGCAGGATGCATTGCGCACGCCGCAAAAGGCGCGGCATGGCTGAACGCGCCGGGGGTGGACGGCCAGTCTCATGGCGTCTTGCGTCCCTTAGCGATTGGCCTAAGCGATGGGGCTGACCGATTGGCCTAAGCGGCGAGCACGACGAGCAGGCCTGACGGGAACCAGAGACGAGAGACACAGGTTTGCAGCGCATGGAAACACCGGAGTTCGACCTCACCTTTGAAGCAGCGTATGGCGAGACGGTGCCGGTGGCTGAGGGTGTCTGGCGCATTACCTGCAACAACCCCTCCCCCTTCACCTTTGCCGGCACCAATTCCTATCTCGTTGGGCGCGGGCAAGAGGTGGCGCTGATCGATCCGGGGCCGGAAAACGAGGCGCATTTCGAGGCGCTGATGCGCGCGCTGAACGGCCGCCGCCTCAGCCACATCTTCATCAGCCACACGCACCGCGACCACTCGCCGCTCGCGGCCCGGCTGAAGGCGGAAACGGGCGCGATCACGGTTGCCGAAGGGCCGCACCGCGCCGCCCGCCCGCTGCATGCGGGAGAGGTGAACCCGTTTGCCGAAAGCAGCGATTCGGGTTTTGTGCCCGATCTCGTGCTGGAAGATGGCGCCGGGGTAGAGGGCGATGGCTGGTCGCTCTGCGGCATCCACACCCCCGGCCACACGGCAAACCACATGGCTTTTGCGCTGGAGGGCACCGATATCCTGTTTTCCGCCGATCACGTGATGGCCTTTGCCACCACGGTGGTGGCACCCCCGGATGGTTCGATGGCTGATTTCATGGCCTCGCTGGACAAACTGCTTTCCCGCAGCGACCGGATTTTCTTTCCCGGCCACGGGGGACCGGTTGTCGATCCACCCGCCTTCCTGCGCGGCCTTCGCACCCATCGGCGCATGCGCGAACGCGCCGTGCTGGAACGGGTAAAAGCCGGCGACCGGGAGATTGCCACGATGGTGAAGGCGATCTATGCCTCAACCGATCCGCGCCTGCATGGCGCCGCCGGCCTTTCGGTTCTGGCCCATCTGGAAGATCTGGTGGCGCGCGGACAGGTGTCTTGCGAGGGGCCCCCGGGCCTCCTCAGCCGTTATTTTTATGCGGACTGACGATTTTGGGCGAGAGGGCGTGCCGGGCCGGCAATCCCCTCACGCTTCACTCCGGCGCAATCCCTAAAAGCTCCGCATCAAGCGCGCGCAAGAAAGATTGCGCGATTTCGGCGCCTTCGCCCAGGTCATGCGGGCCATAGCGGATGGCAACGCGCATGTCGACGAAGGTGGTTTCGGCCTCTTCGCTGAGCCGAATCACCACATCGAAAGGCAGGCCAAAAATCAGCGTGCGGGTTTCCCCCTGAAGCAGCATGTCGCCGCTTTCGGTCGTGTCGAGGCCGGACGCTGCAAGCGGCGAGGATGCGCCCGCGGCCGGCCGTGGCAGGGGAATGGGGACGACATCAGGCAGGCCGGACGCAGCATTGCCCCGTGCAGACGGGCTGCCGCGACTAGCGGGCAGTGCTTCCACGACAGGGGTTTCCGGCGCCGGCAATTTTTCCCGAGCGGTCGGTTTTGGCGTCTTCAGCGTGATGCGGTTGGCGCGGGCCACGGTCACCACCGCCTGATAAACGCGGTCGAGCGCGCCTTCGTAACGCCGGCCGGTGAGGCCGGGATAGGCTGCCTCCTGCGCCTCCCGATCGCTTTGGGTCACAAGCGCCGGGCGCGGCAGCCAGATCTGGTCGGCCTTGGGCTGACTTTTCCAGGCGGGGGGATCAACGATATCGGTGGTCACATCGAAGAGACGCGGGCGGGTCTCAAAGAAAAACGCGCCGTACCCCAGAAGCCCCAGCGGCAGCGCGGCCAGCAGAATGGCCTTTGTCGCCGCCGTGCCGCCCCGTGCCCCCACCTGCCAGAGGCGTGCGAGGCCGATGATGGCAAGCGGCAGGCTGAGTGCTGCCATGGCGCCAGCCAGAAACACCAGCGCCAGAAAATGCGGCGTGGCCAGCGGCCCGAACCGGTGGGCAAGCCCCGCCAGCAGCAGAAGCAGAAGCGATGCCTCTCCAAGCCATTTGCCGGCATAGGCTGCGGTCGATACGGGTCTGACGAAACGAACAGTCATTACATGGGTCTCAGCGTGTCGCGGCGGCGCGGAAATCTCTCCCGACCTGTTTTCCGCCTTGCCATTCGTCTTATCTTCTATGACATGCGCTCGTGTGCGTCACCTGCCGTTCACTGCGTGCCGCCATTCCAAGGAGTTTGCCATGACCATGCCCCGCGCCCTCCTGCCCCTGATGCTCGTTGCGGCCGCCGCATTGTCCGGCTGCCAGACGATGACACCGGAAGAGAGGCGCGCGGTCGATGAGCGCACCTGCGCCGGTTATGGTTTTCGGCCGGGAACGGATGCCATGGCGCGCTGCCTGCTCGACATCGATCTCGACCGGCGCGCCGACATGCGCGCCTTTCAGGCCCGCAGCATGATGTTCGACCGCCCGGTGATCCTCGAGCGGCGGGTGATCGTAGAACGGCAATAAACCCTGCCAGAGACGGAGCCTCCGCTTGTCTTCTCCCTCAACCGCCGTGCCGATCGTTTTTCTCACCAGCGCCGATTATGCCAGATTGACCGGCGGTTATGTCTATAACGCGCAACTGCTCACGGCGCTGGAACGCCAGCGTGGCAGGTTTGGCGAGATCACGCTTGCGACCGGTTTTCCAACGGTGCCACCGGTTGAACGCGCAAGCCTTGCCGACCGGCTGAAGACGCTGCCATCTGATACCGTCATCCTCACCGATCATATTTTCCTCGCCGATCTCCCGGATGTGTTTGCAACGACGGAGATTTCCGTGGTGGCGATCTTTCACCATTCGCTGGTGGAGGAACAGGGCGGGCAAGGAAATGCCGATCCGGCGCTTCGCCAGCGCGAAAAACAGGCTGTTTTACGCGCCAGCCGAATTCTCGTTCCATCGACGGAGACGGCGCGTTATCTCCACCAGCATTACGGCGTGGCGGAAAACCGCATCCGCATCGCCGTTCCTGGAAACCGTCCGGCGATCCGGGGCACAGCGGGCAAAGACCGGCAGAATGGCGCTGCCGGCCAGCGCAATTTCCTTTCGGTCGGGGCCGTGATTTCCCGCAAGCGTTATGACTATTGCCTTGATGTGGCAGCTTATCTGCCGAAGGAAGGCTGGCGCTGGAAGATCGTTGGAGATCCCGCCCGCGACCCCGCCCTTCTGCGCGCGCTGCAAGAGAGGGCCGAAGCGCTTGGCCTAACCGACCGCGTGACCTTTTGCGGCGATCTGAGCGACGAGGCACTCGA
Organism: Rhizobiaceae bacterium; assembly: GCA_027483885.1. GTDB lineage: Bacteria > Pseudomonadota > Alphaproteobacteria > Rhizobiales > Rhizobiaceae > Neorhizobium. The sequence goes on along the minus strand of JAIXTO010000080.1, from coordinate 15,468 downwards.
AATGCTGTGGCAGGAGACCGATCTTTATATCGCCGCCTCCCGTTATGAAGGGTATGGCATGGCGATTGCCGAAGCGTTTCGCCGCGGCGTTCCCGTCGTTACCACCGCATCCGGCGCCGTCTCCACCTGGGCCTCCGGCGGCATCACCGAGGCCCCGGCAGAAAACGCCGCCGCCATGGCCCTCGACATCGCCACCCTTCTCGAACACCCGGCACGGCTGCAGGATCAGGCCGAGCGCGCCTGGGCATTTGGCAGGACACTGCCCACGTGGGAGGAGACGTTTGAAGGCGTTGCTGACTGGGTGGTGGGGGACGGGTGACGGGCTATCCTCCAGTGCAGAGGCTCAGCGCGGCATGGTGAGCGGATCACGCGCACCGTGCGCCCATAAAGCTTTCACCTCATCGTCAGTGGCAAAATCACCGCGAGCAGCCGCGGCCTTGGATGTCGATATCGCCGCCCGCTCGGCGGCTGACAGTGCGACAGGCTCCGGCTCGGCATCGGCGAGGCGCAAGAGAATGACGGCAAGCTCATCCTGCTGATCGGATGGCAAGGCGCGAATACGAGCAACGGCCTTTTCGAGTAGATCTGTCATGCGACCTCTACCCAACCTTCCCCCGCTCCTCGATCGCCGCTTGCGCCGCTGCCAGCCGTGCGATCGGCACGCGGAACGGTGAGCAGGAGACGTAATCAAGGCCGACATCCTCGCAGAAGCGGATGGAGGCGGGATCGCCGCCGTGTTCGCCGCAGATGCCGAGCTTCAGGTCCGGTCGCGTCTTGCGACCGCGTTCGGCGGCAATGCGGATGAGTTCGCCGACACCATCGAAATCCAGCGAGATGAACGGGTCATGCACGATGATGCCCTTGCGCTGGTAGGTGGGGATAAAGCTTGCAGCATCGTCGCGCGAGATGCCGAACGTCGTCTGCGTCAGGTCATTGGTGCCGAAGGAGAAAAATTCGGCGGTTTCGGCAATCACATGGGCGCGGATCGCGGCGCGCGGCAGTTCGATCATCGTGCCGGCGAGATAACCGATCGCCATGCCCGTTTCGCGAGAGACGTCGGCAGCCACCGCATCGATGCAGGCTTTTACGTAATCCAGCTCGGTGCGAAGGCCAACGAGTGGCACCATGATTTCCAGCTCGACGGCAGCACCGGTGGCCTTTGCAGCAGCCGCCGACGCCTCGAAGATGGCGCGGGCCTGCATTTCGGCAATTTCCGGATAGGATATGGCAAGACGGCAGCCGCGATGGCCAAGCATCGGGTTGAACTCGTGCAGCGCCTCGACCCGGCGCGAGAGAAGCGCCGGTTCCATATCCATGGCGGCCGCCACTTCCTCGATCTCCTCGGGGCTTTTCGGCAGGAACTCGTGCAGCGGCGGATCGAGCAGGCGGATCGTCACCGGAAGGCCGGACATGATGGTGAACAGCTCGGTGAAATCCGAACGCTGCATGGGCAAGAGTTTGTCGAGCGCCGCACGACGTCCAGCCTCGTCTTCGGCGAGAATCATCTCGCGCATCACATGGATGCGGCCGCCCTCGAAGAACATGTGTTCGGTGCGGCAAAGGCCGATGCCTTCGGCGCCGAAGGAGCGGGCCGCGCGCGCATCGGCCGGCGTATCGGCATTGGTGCGCACGGTCATGCGGCGCGCCTTGTCGGCCCAGGCCATCAGCCGGCCGAAATCGCCCGACAGCGCCGGCTGGATCATCGGCACCTCGCCCTTCATCAGATGGCCGGAAGAGCCATCGACGGTGACGATATCGCCGCGCTTCAGGGTGAAACCGGGGCCGATCAGAAGTTCGTTGCGCAGATCGACGCGCAAGCCGCCCGCCCCGACGACGCAAGGAATGCCCATGCCCCGCGCCACCACCGCCGCATGGCTGGTCATGCCGCCGCGCGTGGTCAAAATCGCTTCGGCCACATGCATGCCGTGAATGTCTTCCGGGCTGGTTTCGATGCGCACCAGGATGACCTTGCGGCCTTCGGCTTCGGCTTCCACCGCAGCTTCCGAGGTGAACACGATCGCGCCGGATGCAGCCCCCGGCGAGGCCGGCAGGCCAGACCCGATCACCACGCGCTCGACGCGCGGATCGATGGTCGGGTGCAAAAGCTGGTCGAGCGAGGGCGGGTCGATGCGGCAGATGGCGTCTTCTTCCGAGATCAGCCCCTCGTCCACCATGTCGACGGCGACTTTCATCGCAGCCTTCGTGGTGCGCTTGGCAGAACGCGTCTGCAGCATCCACAGCGTGCCGCGCTCGACGGTGAATTCCACATCCTGCATGTCACCGTAATGGGTTTCGAGCCGGGTGCAGATCGCCTTGAACTGCGAAAACACCTCTGGCATCAGCTTTTCCATCGAGGGCTTTTCCGAGCCGGAGGCGATGCGCCCCTCTTCCGTCAGCGATTGCGGCGTGCGGATGCCCGCTACCACATCCTCGCCCTGGGCGTTGATGAGGAATTCGCCGTAAAGGTTCTTTTCGCCGGTCGAGGGATTGCGGGTAAAGGCAACGCCGGTCGCAGACGTTGAGCCGAGATTGCCAAACACCATGGCCTGCACGGTAACCGCCGTTCCCCAGTCATGCGGGATCTTGTGCAGCGTGCGATAGGTGACGGCGCGGGCATTGTTCCAGCTGGAAAACACCGCCGCAATAGCCCGCCACAGCTGCACATGGGGATCTTGCGGAAAGTCTTCCCCCAGTTCCTCGACGATCACCTGTTTGTAGAGCGAGACGACATGCTGCCATTCAACGGCCGACAGTTCGGTATCGTAATCATGGCCGAGCTTTGCCTTCTCGTCTTCGAGGATTTCCTCGAAAACCTCGTGATCGAGCCCCATCACCACGTCGCCATACATCTGGATGAAACGACGATAACTGTCCCAGGCAAAACGGGCATCGCCGGCATCGTGGCCGAGCGCCTGCACCGTTTCGTCGTTGAGGCCGAGGTTCAGCACCGTATCCATCATGCCCGGCATCGAGGCGCGCCCGCCGGAGCGCACGGAGAGAAGCAGCGGATGACTGGCCCCACCAAAACGGCGCCCGGTCAGCGTCTCCATCTCGGAAAGCCCCTCGAGCACCTGATCTTTCAGTGTGTCGGGAAGCGTGCGGCCGCTGGAAAAGTAATGCAGGCAGGCATCGGTGATGATCGTCAGCCCCGGCGGCACCGGCAGGCCAAGCGAGGCCATTTCGGCAAGATGCGCGCCCTTGCCGCCTAAAAGCGTGCTGTCCTTCGCACGGCCTTCAGCCTTGCCACCGCCAAAACGGTAGACCCATTTGCTCATGTCGCTCCTCCACCCGAGCATGCACTGCTTCTTGTTTTACCAAGCATTTACAGGATCGCGCGCCGCTTGGAAACCATCGGAGATGAGCATGATGCTGCAATGCAACAAAATTGCGGCCCCGCACGGCAAACACGTGAGAATTTCGACAGCAGATCACGCTTGAAGCGGCACTTCCGGTGCGGGCGCGGAGCGGCATATGCAAGCCGCACGAGACGGGTTCGGACGACCTGGTGGGCAGATCGAGATCACTGCGCGGAGCCAACAAATGAGCAACGGCGGAGCGAACACAATGAAAACGGCCGGAAAATTGCACGACGCAATTTTCCGGCCGACCTTAAAAATCGCTCAAGTATAATTTGAATAAATCCGAAAATCAGACTTTGCGGGGCCGCCTGCTCCGGCCCCGCAAAGTCTTCCGGCAGGTACAGGAACCCCGCCGGGGGGTGCTTGAAACTGTATCGGGACACTGAAATCACTGAATGTCATCATAAGATAAAATGATCAGAAATCAATCATTTTACATCGATAACGTCCTGTATTTCAGGCCAATTCTCAGGCAGACGCTGGATAGACTTGATCAAAAGCAAAAACATGCGCGCAGATGCGATCAACAACAATCAGGCGGGATGCCGTGTTCGCTGTCGATGCAGCCGTTTTACAGCGTAGACAGGGCCTCGATCAACCGGGTTTTTCAAATTTTCCCGTATATCCTGAATTTCGCGCGGCGGCAGACAAACGCGTCTCAAAGGGGCACGCTTCTGCCGCCATCCGTGCCGAAATACGCCACGACAAAACGACAAGGTGTGCGACAGTCGGTCAGATCCCCGGCAGGCGCAGCTGCGACAGAGCAGCTTGCGAGGGCGCACCAAGCAGCACTTCGCCAAGCTGCGCATCCTCCACCCGCAGCGATAGCGCATCACCCTCCGGCGAAAACAGCACCCGCAGGCGGCTTTGCCCGCATTGGCCGGCAAGGCAGGCGCCAAAAAGTTCGGCCGGCTTGCCATCGACAGTAACGGCACGGGAAGCGCCGGAGACGTACCGTGGGTTGGAGATCATGTTGCGCACCCAGGAGGGCAGAGAGCGTGCGCCCCGCAAAAGCGCCTGCAGGTTCTTCTCATGTTTTTCAGAGCTGCCGACCACCTGCTGCAGAAACCGCCCCGACTGTGCTTCTGCCGCAAAGGCTGGGTCGCCGACGCAGGAAAAGACCAGCACCAGCATCAAAAGCGTGCGCAGGAGACCGGCCATCACAGCCATCACACCGCCTCGCGCAACAGCTCTGCCGTCTGCAGATCGACCGACACCAGCTGGCTCACCCCCTGTTCGGCCATGGTGACGCCGAACAGGCGGTTCATGCGGGCCATGGTGATGGGATTGTGGGTGATGATGACAAAGCGGGTTTCGGTGGATGCCGCCATCTCGTCCATCAGGTTGCAGTAACGCTCGACATTGTGGTCATCGAGCGGTGCATCCACTTCGTCGAGCACGCAGATCGGCGCGGGATTGGTGAGGAAGACGGCAAAGATCAGCGCCATCGCCGTCAGCGCCTGCTCTCCGCCTGACAGAAGCGTCATGGTCTGCGGCTTCTTGCCCGGCGGACGGGCGAGGATTTCGAGCCCGGCCTCTAGCGGATCGTCGCTCTCGATCAGTTGCAGTTCGGCGGTGCCGCCGTTGAAGAGATGGGTAAACAGCCGCTGGAACTGCGCATTGACTACATCGAAGGCGGCTAGCAGCCGTTCGCGGCCTTCGCGGTTAAGGCTCTGGATCGCCGAGCGCAGTTTGCGGATGGCATCGATGATGTCGTCGCGCTCCTTGATGAGGGCGGCGAGTTTTTCCGAAAGCTCCTTCTGCTCTTCTTCGGCGCGCAGGTTGACGGCGCCCAGCCGCTCGCGCTCGATCTTCAAGCGGTCGACATCGCGCTCCACGATGGCTGTGTCCGGAAGGCTGGCACCGGGCGCAAGCCCTGCCAGCCGGAAGGCTTCATGCGGCTCGATATTCAGCGCCTGGCGAATGGCGTTTTCCATGTCGTGCCGACGTTCTGCGGTGGACACCAGCCGTTCTTCGGCGCGGCCGCGCTTTTCGCGCACGTCGGCAAGTTCCGCAAGCGCGGTTGCGGCCAGCTTGTCGGCCTCGCGCTGACGCGTTTCGGCTTGCGCCAGCTCATCGCCGGCCGCCCGCTTGGCGGCCTCGGCCTTGTCCAGTTCGTTCATCAGCGCGCGGCGTTTGTCGTCAAACTCTTCCGGCGCAAGATCGAGATCGGCCACTTCTTCACGGGCCTCCTCCTCGCGCTCGCGAAGGGTTGCGATATGGTGCTCGGCACTTGCGGCCCGGCTCGTCCAGCTCTGACGCTCCTGCGCAATGGCGTTCAGACGCCGGCGGCGGGCCTCGATCTCGCGGGAAAATCCTTCATGGCGGGCGCGCGCCTCGGCAAGGCTTGCGCGATCGGTCGCGACCGCCAGCTGCTGCTCGGCAAGCCGGCGTTCGACTTCGGACAGGTCAGGCGCCTCTTCCAGCTCGCCGCGCGCATCTTCTTCCTGCGCCTGAAGTTCTTCGATCTGTCCTTCGAACTGCTGGATGGCGCTTGCCACCACATCGCGGCGGCGCATCAGGTCACCGGCGGCGCGCTCCGCCTCAGCCAGCCGGTCGCGCGCATCCGACAGGTTGCGCTGGAGAATGCGTGAGCGCTCGCGCGCCTCGGTGAGATTGGCTTCCTCGACGCTGATGGCCGCAGACGCGTCAGCCAGCAGGCTTTCGGCTTCGGAGAGAAGGATCTGCGCCTCGTCCACCTCCGCTTCCAGTTCCGACAACCGGTTCTTCTGGGCAAGGCGAAGGGCGGCTGCACTCGGCGCTTCCGAACCGGTGACATGGCCATCCCAGCGGTAGACCGCGCCTTCCCTGGTGACGAGACGCTGGCCGGGTTTCAGCTGCGGCAACAGGGTTTTAGCGTTTTCAGCAGCGACCACGCCGATCTGGTTGAGGCGGCGCGACAATTGTAAAGGTGCCGTCACATGGCGGGCAAGCGGCGTCACATCCGTCGGCAGGGCAGGATCGCCGGTACCATCGCCATTGCCGGCCCAATGGGCGGGTGCTTCGGCATCAAGCGGGCTGTCGAGATCATCGCCAAGGGCCGCCCCCAGGGCCGTTTCGAAGCCGCGATCGACGCGAATGAGTTCAGCGGCCGGCGTAAAGGCCCCGGCGGCCATGCCTGCGGCCAGCATGCGCCGGATTGTGCGGGCTTCTGTTTCCAGGCCGTTCAGCGTCGCGCGCGCCGCCTCCACGGGCCGGCGCGCCTCGATCTCGCTCTGGCGGGCGCGGGCAAGGGCTGCCTCGACATCCTCGATGGCAAGGCTTGCATCCTCGACAGCGATTTCGGCCGCTTCCACCGCCTCGCGACGCTCCTGCGGGTCCGCCAGTCCGGCAAGCTGATCGGCAAGCGCACCCGCCTCGGCCTTCGCCTCGGACAGCTGGCGGTCGAGCCGCAGGCGACGGTCGGCGATATCGCGGATGCTGCGCTCCAGCTGCGTGCGGCGGGCAGAGGCCTCGGCGCGCTCGGCGGTCACCTCGGCAAACAGCCGTTCGCTGTCGGCAAGCCGGGCGGCGGCCTCGGCAAACAGTTCGCGGGTTTCTTCCGCCTCCTCGCCCGATTGCGCCAGAAGCTCGCCGAGTTCCTCCTCTTCCGAATCCAGACGGGCGATCACCTGCGCATTCTCTGCCATGAGCTGCTCTTCGCGCCTGATATCTTCGGCCAATTGGGCAAGACGGCGGGCGAGATCGTCGCGACGGCGCATGAGGCGGCCGGCCTCTTCCTCCAGCTGGCCGCGGGCGATCTGCAGGCGCTGGAGGGCGGCACCGGCGCTTGCTTCGGCTTCACGCAGTTCCGGCAGTTTCAGGCTGGCGATGGTTTGCGCCTTTGCCGCCTCCATCTGGTTTTGCGCCTTTTCGGCCACCAGCGAGGTTGCCTGATTGAGCGCGGTATTCGCCTCGTTCTCGGCGTCGCGGGCCAGAACCCAGCGGATATGCAGGAGCATGGCTTCACGCTCGCGGATATCCGCCGACAGCATCTTGAAGCGGTTGGCCTGACGGGCCTGACGTTTCAGGCTCTCGATCTGGCTTTCCAGCTGCGAGGTGACGTCTTCCAGCCGTTCCAGATTGGTTTCGGCAGCGCGCAGGCGCAGTTCCGCCTCGTGGCGGCGCGAGTGCAGACCGGAAATGCCGGCCGCCTCTTCCAGCAGCTGGCGCCGCGCCTGCGGTTTTGCCTGAATGAGTTCGCCGATCCGCCCCTGCCCCACCATGGAGGGCGAGCGGGCACCGGTGGAGGCATCGGCAAACAGAAGCTGCACATCCTTGGCGCGGGCTTCCTTGCCATTGATGCGGTAGAGCGAGCCCTGCTCGCGCTCGATGCGGCGCGACACCTGGATCTCGTCGCTATCATTGAAGCCGGAAGGCGCCGTGCGGTCGCTATTGTCGAGATAAAGCGCCACTTCCGCCGAATTGCGCGCCGGGCGGTGGCCGGAGCCGGAAAAGATCACGTCGTCCATGCCGGACGCGCGCATGTTCTTGTAGGAGTTTTCCCCCATCACCCAGCGCAGCGCCTCGACCAGGTTCGACTTGCCGCAGCCGTTCGGCCCGACGACGCCGGTGAGACCCGGCTCGATGACAAATTCGGTCGGTTCCACGAAGGACTTGAAGCCAACGACACGCAGCTTGTTGAACTTCATCGGCGCCACCGCCCAATCGGCGCGCCGTCCTCGCCGGAAAACCGGGTCAGTGGAAACGCAAAAACGGGCGCACGGCTTTCGCCGGCGCCCGCTTTCATGAAAACGGCCGGATCAGAGAAGGCTGTCGAAAAGGGCAGACATGGCTTCAACCGACATGTCTCCAGAATAATGTTTGCCATTGATCAGGAAGGTGGGCGTGGAGTTCACCTTGAACTCGTCGGCGCCGCGCTTCATCGTGGCATTCACATCATCGAGAAGCTTCTGGTTCGTCAAGCAGGCTTCGAAGCTCTCCTGTGTAAAACCGGCAAGTTTCGAGTTCTGCAGCAGGGCGGCGCGCACATTGCCGTCCGCCGGGGCTGCCCAGGCGCGCTGCTGCTTGAAGAGCATGGAGACCATGGCGAAATACGCGGCCGGCTCGGAAAGCTCGGCAGGCTTCTGCGGGTTGCAGCGCGCCAGCATGAAGGCGGCGGTTGCGACCGGATCGAACGGGAATTCGCGCACGATGAAGCGCACCTTGCCGGTATCGATATATTTCTGCTTGATCGGTTCGAACGTGGTGTTGTGGAAATGCGCGCAGTGCGGGCAGGTCATCGACATGTATTCGACGACCGTTATCGGTGCATTGGCTTCGCCCAGCGCCATTTCCGGCAGCGGGCCGGGCTTCAGAACCTCTGCCATATCCACCGTGCCGGTCGATTCGGGCAGGTCCACCGCAAAGGCCTGCGACGCCATACCGATGACCGGCAGGCTTGCGGCGGTAACGGCCACGCCGCCCATCAGATGGCGCCGGGTGAGAGAAAGGGAGCTGATCGGCATTAATGACACCTATTGTTCAATGGAACGCGAAAATCTGAAGAATTCCGTATCGCGCCGGGAAGACCACGACAAGCACAACAGTTGCCACTCTTCTCAAACAATTGTGACAGAGTGGAGATGGCCCGCAAAAAGCGAAGTGGGCAGTCCGCTATCGCTTGCGCGGCACCGGCTGCATCACGGCGGTGCCCAGCCGCTCGACGGCGCGGCGCAATGCCTCGTTCTCGATGCCGTCCATCATGTCGGACAGCCGTTTTGCCGCATCGCCCCTCAGCGGCTGTGGCGGGCGGCGACGCTGACCGGCTTCTGCACGATGCGCATCTGGCGGATGGCCGGAAAACCGAAAAAACCGTTGATACGCTCGATCAACTCACCCTGCGCGTGGGCCAAAAACAGAGCGCGCGCGCCCTCGCAGGCAATGGTCAGCACGCCGGCCTGATAACCCGCCTCTTCTGCGCCATCACGGCGCGGCCAGGCGATCTTTTCGGGCCGCGTGCAATCGGCAAATTCCTCGCCGGCAATCTCGTCCCAGGAGCCGAGAAGCGCTGTGGAAATGCCGGCACGGCGCGCCAGCACCGGGTCCATCAGGCCATTGGCGATTTCAGCGATCTGGCGGGGTATCGGGCGTCTGCTCATGCAGGAGCCTTTGACCGTTCCGCTGCCGGCGTCAAGAGCCGCAGGCGCCGAACCTGTGCAATCATCACGCCGCTGAACAGCATGATCGTCGACATGCAAAGCTCGTGGTAAAATGGATCGTGCAGCATGCCGAAGGCGACTGCTGTGAAGGTCACATAAAGCGCGGCGCGCTTGGCGCTGTCTTCGAGCGGACTTGCGATCACCGTCCAGAGAAAGCCGAACAGGATGGCGAGCATGAAGGCCAGCCCCAGCACGCCGTTCGCCAGCAGTTCCTGCAGCACGATGTTATGCGGATGCTTGAAGCCTTCCAGCATGCCGGCATTCGGCCCGGCAACGGACTTCATATCGGTGAACATATCCATCAGGCCGACGCCGGTCAGCGGATGCGTTTCGATAACCGTCATGGCCGATTGCCACATGACGAGCCGGATATCCCCCGACTGCATGTCGCGGTCCGGCGCACCCTCGACATAATAGTCGTAGACGGTGACGAAACGCTCGGTCAGCATGCTCTGCACCGGCGGCGCAAGCAGCAGCAGCAGGATGCCGATCGACGCGCCGACATAAGCCCGGTTGCGCAGCCGCGGCCGCCAGTCGAGGCTGCACATGACGAATTCGACGAGGCACAGCACCGGCATGACGACCAGCACGGCCCGGGTCTGCGTGAGGAAGATCGGAAAACAGGCGAGCAGCAGATAAAGCAGGCCATTCGGCAGCAAGCGTGGCGGATGCTTCAGGCGGATGGTCGACATGCCCGCGGCAATCGCGATGAGGAAGGCAACGATGGCAGCATTGCCCTGCCCGTCGTAGCGCTCTGCCAAGCCACCCTCCTTAATGAGCGCGCCAAGCGCCAGCACGACCGCGCCATAAATGCCGATCCGCGCGCCGAGAACGAATTGCCGCAGCGGGTGGCGCACCAGACAAAGACCCGGCGTAATGAAGGAGAGGCCAAGCAGCAGGCACATGAACCCCAGTTGCCGGTTGCCCGCCTCGATTTCGCCGCGCCAGGCAATGAGGGACAGCGAAAACAGCGCATAGACCGACACGAGCCCGCCCCAGGAGCGCAGGTGACGCAGGAACCGCCGGCGGTTGGACAATGTCACATACAGCCCGGCAAGCCCAAAAAAACCGGCAACCACAAGCGTGACGGAGATGTAAAGCGTAAACGTTGCGGACGCGGCCGTGACCATCCAGCCGTCACTGCGCCTTCGATACAACAGAGTTTGCTTGAATGTCGGCATCACAGCACCCGGCTCACGTCCGGTGACAAAGGCATCACCTGCAATGCAGTCTCCTTGATCCGGGCCCTCCTGCACGTCAGGGGGCCGTTCCTTGGGAACCTAGCGCTTCCTCCTGCCATGTCGAGCGACCTCAGACGAAAAAACCGGCTTGTGCTCGCAAAAATGCCTCGCGCGTCCGAAACAGATGCGTCGGCATTTTTTTCCACCCGCGCAGCTTGTGCTGGCGATAATCTGCACGGTGCGCAATCATCGTATCCTGCCGAAGGGTGCCGAAATCGAGAAGGTTTTCCTTCACTGACAACACCGGCACCTGATGGTTCCAAACCCGCTCCAGCGCCATGTCGAACGGTAGCGACATCGGCAGCAGGCGGGACATGAGCTTTTGCGCGGCCCCGCGTGTGACGAGATAACAGGCGGCGGAGCCCTGCGGGCCGAAGAGACAGCGCCCGACATGATCGCCCAGCGCGCTGACCGCCGTCTCGCGAAAGGCGACAACGCGGTGGTTGACCAGTTTCACCACCGCATCGGCCGGCACGACATCGAGGATGGCAGCGGCGCGGGCAACGAGATCCGGCGACAGTGACACATCGTCTTCAATGATAATGGCCGCATCCTGTCCGCTGTCGACCAGATGCGCCAATGCCTTCAGGTGGCTGCGATAACAGCCGTATTCGCCTGAAATCATCGGGCGGCCATTGCGGCGGCGGAAGAGGTTGAGATCGACATCCTGCCACATTTCCTGCGGCACGGCGCCGCCATCGACGCCGGCAATGGGCGAAAGGGAAATGCCGAGTTCCAGCGCCTGGCCCTCGATCAACTGCCGCCGGGCGGCTGCCCGTTCGATATTGATGAGGAGGACCGGCAATTGTCTGTCTGCTGCCATTGGCTTCAACGTCACCGCACTTTATCTCTTGGGGCCAGATCATCCGATCGCTCGAACCCGTACCGGATCCATGCCCGCTTCACCTCACCCAAGCCTCACAGCCGCACTGCTTGCCTGGTACGACCGCCACCACCGCGAACTGCCGTGGCGGGTTTCACCGCGCCAGCGCGCTGAAGGCATCAAAGCCGATCCATACCACATCTGGCTGTCGGAAGTGATGCTCCAACAGACAACGGTGCAGGCGGTCAAGCCTTATTTTCTGAAATTCCTGTCGCTGTGGCCGACCGTCAACGACCTGGCGGCAGCCCCTGTGGACGATGTGATGGCCGCCTGGGCGGGGCTTGGTTATTATGCGCGGGCACGAAACTTGAAAAAATGCGCCGAAGCGGTGGCCGCCGATCACGCCGGTGTTTTTCCGGATACCGAGGACGGCTTGCGGGCGCTGCCGGGCATTGGCGATTATACCTCCGCAGCCGTTGCCGCCATTGCCTTCGACCGCCCGGCCGCCGTGATGGACGGCAATGTGGAGCGTGTGATCTCAAGGCTTTACGCCATTTCCGACCCGCTGCCGGGATCAAAACCGGCAATGAAGGCAAAGGTGAAGGCGCTCACTCCAACAGAACGCCCCGGCGATTTTGCCCAGGCCATGATGGATCTCGGCGCCACCATCTGCACGCCAAAACGCCCGGTCTGCGCGCTCTGTCCGTTCAACGGCGACTGTCTGGCGCTCAAGCACCACGATCCGCAAAACTTTCCGGTGAAGGCGGCAAAGAAGGAAAAGCCAGTGCGCCAGGGTGCGGCCTTCGTCGCCGTCTCGGCGGATGGAAACATTCTTCTGCGCCGACGTATCGACAGCGGCCTTCTCGGCGGCATGACAGAGGTGCCGACGACCGCCTGGACCGCGCGGCTCGACGGCGGCATCAGCCGAGATGACGCGCCATTCACGGCAGACTGGCAGATGGCCGGCGTCGTCACCCATGTGTTTACCCATTTCGAACTGCGCCTCACCGTGTTTCGCACACGGGTGGAGACGGAAAAAGAGGCGGGCGGCTGGTGGCATGCGGTCACCGACCTTGAGACACAGGCCTTGCCGACCGTCATGAAAAAAGCGATCACTCAGGCTATTCCATTGGCTTTCGCGCCCGGCTGACGGCTTTTGTCATCGCCGGGCACCCTTCTTTTCGACGTTCAGGGAGTTTTCATGAGCAGTTCCATCGACCACATCGTTTTCGACATCGGCAAGGTGCTGATCCATTACGATCCGAACCTGCCCTTTTCCCGCATCATTCCCGATGCCGACGAACGCCGCTGGTTCTTTGAAAACGTCTGCACCCACGAATGGAACCTGGAACAGGATCGTGGTCGCGAATGGGCGGTGGCCGAAGCGGAACTCATTGAAAAATTCCCTGAACGCGCCGACCATATTCGCGCCTTCCGCCAGCACTGGGCCGAAATGGTGCCGCACGCCTATGACGGCAGCGTCGAAATTCTTGAAAAGCTGATCGCCGAGGGCCGCGACGTGACCATGCTCACCAATTTTGCCGCCGACACGTTTGTCGAGGCGCGCAAGATGTTTCCCTTCCTCGACAAACCCCGCGGCGTGACGGTGTCTGGCGAAATCTTCCTCATCAAGCCGGACGTGGACATCTACCACATGCACGCCAACAATTTTGGCCTCGACCCGGCGCATACGCTGTTCATCGACGATGCCCCGGCAAACGTCGAAGGCGCCAAGGCTGCCGGCTGGCAGGCGGTGCATTTTGTCAGTGCCGAAAAGCTGCGGGCGGATCTCGCGGGATTTGGGATTTCGGTTTGAGGAGAAGACCATGAACAAGATCTACCTCGACGGTCATATCGATGTTCCCACAGAGCGGCTGGCGGATGTAACCGCCGCCCTGCCCGCGCACGTGGCGCTGACCCTTGCAGAGGCGGGCTGCCTGTCTTTTAACGTGACGCCTTGCGCCACGGTGCCGGGCCGCTTTTTGGTCTCGGAAGTCTTTTCCGATCGCGCCGCCTTTGACGCCCATCAGGAACGCACACGCAATTCAAACTGGTTTGCGGTGACTGCGGGCATTCCCCGCGATTACACGATCCGCAGCGGTGACGCGTCCGCCTGAGACTGGCCTTTGAACGAAAACGCCCGCCACATTTTCGTGCGCGGGCGTTTTGCCATCCGGGACTGGAACCGGATGGGAAATTCATCGTCGGAGGCGGTGGATCAGGTCTGCGGCGATGAGGCAGTCTCAGGAAATACCCCGTATGTGGCAAAGACGGGGCAATCAATCCGGTTTTTGGGCCGCATCGTGGATGGCGGGAACAAGCGCTGTGCCAGTTCGCCCCTCTCTGTCCTGCCGGATATCTCCCCCACACGGGGGGAGATCGGATAGGCGCAGCCGGCGGCATTTTGCCGAAACGGCATCACCGGGATGCAAACAGGCCAAGGTGCAAATCGGCAAACCGGCCGTTCTGCTGATCTCCCCCTCATGTGGGGGAGATGCCTGGTAAGGCAGAGGGCGGTAAACCTGGAACGCCAAGGGTCAACTCCGAGGCCCGCCCCCAAAACTGTCAGCCGAGCTTGCCCATGCCGGCGCGGACGATGGCGCGCAGGTCATCGATCGGCTTCAGCACGCCCTGATCCTCAAAGTGCCAGAAGGTCCAGCCGTTGCAGGTATCAAAGCCCTGCACCTTGGCACCAACGCGGTGGATGGAGCCGGCCTCGCCGCCGGCGACCAGCGTGCCGTCTGCCCGCACGATGGCGCTGACGCGGCGTTTGGCGTCCGTCAGTACCTGGCCGGGCTTGACCATGCCGCTTTCCACGAGCGTGTTGAAGGCGACGCGCACCTCGGCCTTTTTGCCGGTGAGAACCGTCAGTTCCACCTTACCGAGCGGCTCGACGGCAGCGATGCGCTCGGAGGCCGCATCGATATAATCCTGCTCGCGTTCGATGCCGACAAAGTTGCGGCCAAGACGTTTGGCAACTGCACCCGTGGTGCCTGAACCGAAGAACGGATCGAGAATAATATCGCCGGGCTTGGTGCAGGCCATGATGATACGGGCGAGAAGCGCTTCCGGCTTCTGGGTCGGATGCACCTTCTTGCCGTCGTCACCCTTCAGGCGCTCATGGCCGCTGCAGATGGGAAACAGCCAGTCGGAGCGCATCTGCACGTCGTCGTTGGAGGCCTTCAGCGCGTCGTAGTTGAACGTATAGGATTTCGCCTTGGCATCGCGGCTTGCCCAGATCAGCGTCTCATGCGCGTTCTGGAACCGGCGGCCCTTGAAATTCGGCATCGGGTTGGTCTTGCGCCACACCACGTCGTTCAACAGCCAGAAGCGCAGGTCCTGCAGCATGGAGCCGACGCGAAAGATGTTGTGGTAGGAGCCGATGACCCAGATCGTGCCATTCGGCTTCAGCACACGCCGGCAGGCGAGCAGCCAGGCGCGGGTAAACGCGTCATAGGCCTGAAAGCTTTCGAACTGGTCCCAGTCGTCATCAACCGCATCGACCAGCGACTGGTCGGGACGGTGCAGCATGCCACCGAGCTGGAGATTGTAGGGTGGATCGGCAAAAATCACATCGACCGACTGATCGGGAAGCGCCTCGAGGGCGGCCACGCAATCGCCCTTGATGATGGAGTTGAGCCAGGTGTTCGGACGCACCTCGGCCTTCAGGTCTACAAGCGGGAGAACGGCTGCCATCTGATACTCGCTATACGCTGACTCGGATACGTTTACTGACTGTTATGGTTACCTAGTTTGGTTACCAAACCCTGAAGCAGCGATGTCAAATGCGAGAAATAATCGGGATGGCGGCAAAGCCTCGATGGGATTATGTTAACGGCATGAGACAGGACAAGGCGATGAGGGCGAAGCAAGCCGCCCCCTCATCCGCCTGCCGGCACCTTCTC
>JAIXTO010000195.1 GCA_027483885.1 Rhizobiaceae bacterium | reverse complement strand
GTGAAACGAAAGAACATCCGATGAGCGAACTTTACGACAAGGCCTGGCCGACGGAACTGAGGGTATCCGAGGATCGTCGCACGCTGACGGTGGCCTTTGACGATGGCTCACGTTTTGCGCTGCCGTCCGAAATGCTGCGCGTGCTGTCTCCCTCTGCCGAAGTTCAGGGCCACGGCCCCGGCCAGAAGGTAACGGTGCCGGGAAAACGAATGGTTGGTATCCGAAACGCCATTGCGGCCGGCAATTATGCCGTGCGAATCGCCTTCGATGATGGGCATGACAGCGGCATCTTCACCTGGCGTTACCTGCGGGAACTCGGCGAAAAAGGTGGGGAGCTTTTTGCCGCCTACGAGGCAGAGCTTGCCGAAAAAGGCCTGAACCGCGACAACCCCGCCATGATCAGGTAACCGTATGGCCGACGAGCAAGAGGCGCCGGGCGAACTGCTGCGCGAGGAACGCCAGGAGGACAAGCGCGTCGGTTTTCCTGAATTGTTCTTCGATCTGGTCTTCGTTTTCTCGCTCATTCAGCTATCGCATTTCATCGTCACCGATTTCACCCCGTTTGGCTTGCTGAAGGGCACCATGATCGCGTTGTCGCTCTGGTGGGTGTGGAACCACACTGCCTGGGTGATGAACTGGCTGGATCCGGAACATGGCGCGGTGCGCGCCATGCTGTTCGGGCTGATGTTCTTTGGCCTCTTGCTGTCGGCTGCTATCCCGCACGCCTTTGACGACAAGGGACTGATGTTTGCCGGCGCCTATATCGCCATGCAGCTCGGCCGGTCGATCTTTGCCATCTACGCCTTCAAGGAGGTGAAGGCGGCGGTGCGGCGCAATTTTGTACGCGTCTCCGTCTGGTTTGCGCTTTCGGGATGCCTCTGGATTGCCGGCGCGCTGAGCGGCGAGGAGATGCGGATCGTCCTCTGGCTTGCAGCGCTTGCGGTGGATTATGCCGCGCCCGAACTGCGCTTTTTCGTACCGGGTTTTGGTTTTTCGCGCACCAGCGATTGGGATATTTCCGGCGAGCACATGGCGGAGCGCTGCGCCCTCTTTGTGCTGATCTGCCTTGGCGAAAGCGTTCTGGCCATCGGGCGCACCTTTGCCGAGGAGGACATGACGGGGGTGCTGATGGCAACCTTCGTCGGTGCCTTTGCCGCCACCGTCTTGATGTGGTGGATCTATTTCCATTTCGGCCAGGCCAAGGCCAGCCAGGAAATCGAAACGACCGACGAGCCCGGTGAGGTGGCCTTGCATGTGTTTACCTATGGCCACATGCCTGTGGTTGCCGGCATCATTTTGACAGCGGTTGCCGCCGAATATCTGATCGCCCATCCCCCGGAGCCTGCCGATGCGGCGCACGCGGCCGTCATTCTCGGTGGGCCGCTTTTGTTTCTCGCCGGCAATCTCTGGGTGAAACGCATGACGACCGGGCGCCTGCCGGCCTCGCATCTGGCCGGTCTGGCGCTTTCCGCCCTGTTGTTCTTCATGGCGCCATTCGTTGTCATCCATGTCACCGGCCTTGCCGCGGTGCTGACGCTGCTGATGGTGGCCGTCTGGGAATATCGCCAACTGTTGCGCCGGCCGGCAAGCTCCGGCGACATTGCCGATGCGAGCGGCGGATAGCGGCGCAAGGACCCCAAGGCTTTTCTTGCGTGGTGACGGCAGCCCCGTTAGCGTCTCTGCACCATTACCGGAGAGCCTGACATGTCGATCATCGAAAGCGTGGAAGCCCTGCGCGCCATTTACCAGGAAAAGTCCGAGGCCTCCGTTGCCAAGGTGACGCCGGCGCTGACCGGACCTTATCGGCGGATGATCGAGGCATCGCCTTTCATGGCGCTGGCAACCGTTGGTCCGGAAGGGCTCGATTGCTCGCCGCGTGGTGATCTCGGCGGCGTGGTGCGGGTTGAAGACGACAAGACGGTGCTGCTGCCGGACTGGCGCGGCAACAACCGCATCGACAGCCTGGAAAACATTGTGCGTGATCCGAGGGTAGCGTTGATGTTCCTCATTCCGGGCTCCAGCAGCGTAATGCGCATCAACGGCCGCGCCGTGGTGTCTGTCGATCCGGCCCTGCTTGAGAGTTTTACGATGGATGGCCGCCATCCGCGCAGCGTGACGGTCGTGACCATCGTCGAGGTCTATTTCCAGTGCGCGCGCGCCGTGATGCGGGCCGAGCTGTGGAATGGCGAGCGCCATCTCGATCCCAAAGCGCTGCCGACGCCGGGCGACATGCTGAAGGCGGCAAAGACAGATTTCGACAACGAGACCTATGACCGTGAATGGCCCGCGCGCGCTGCCGCCAGCCTTTGGTAAACAAGCCTTTGGTAAAACGGGCCTGACGCGGCAGGCGTTGCAACACCGTCAGCCCTTGTAGATCAGCCAGCTCTTGCCGGTGTAGTCCTTGGCCATGCCATCCTCGTAGAGCATGGTGCGGTTGCGGCCGGCATTCTTGGCGCAGTAGAGGGCCGTGTCTGCCCTGACATAAAGGTCGCCGGGGTCTTGCGCCTGTGCCCCCATGGCAAAACCGAGCGACAGCGTGACCGGTCCATAATCGACGCCCGTGCGCAGGTTTCGCAAGGGGCGTCCCTCAAGGGTTCGGCGGATGCGTTCGCAGATCTCCATCACCTCGTCCATGGTCTTGTTTTCGGCGATGATGGCAAACTCCTCGCCACCGGTGCGGGCCACGAAAACATCACGCGGAAGGGCCGCCCGGATAATGGCGGCGACGGAGGCCAAGATCTTGTCGCCGACCGGATGGCCATAGGTGTCGTTGATCTTCTTGAAGTGGTCGATGTCGGCGAGAACCAGGCCTGTAACCGGCAGCACCATCGGATCGTCATAGAGGGCAGCCAGTCGCTCATCGAAGGCTCGACGATTGCCAAGCCGGGTCAGCGAATCAGTGTTGGCGATGCGCTTGTACGTGTCCAGTTCCTTGCGGACCGCTTCCATTTCCCGAGAGCGCTGCACCATGCCCTCGACGGTCTTTTCGCCATTGGCCAGTGTTTCGCCGGTGGCGGTTGCCACGAGATTGATGGCGCTCGCCAGCAGTTCGGCGGACAAGGTTTGCTTGGCGTTCACGCGCTTTTGTGTTTCCGACAGCAGCCGGTTGTAGTTTTCAAGCGAGACCTGTTCCTGGCGCAGCAGTGCCAGCACGCCCTCGAGTTCCTCACGGATGCGGTTTTGCGCGCGCTCGACCGCGCCGGTCCCGTGCGTGCCGAGGTAAAGGGCGGCCAGCTCGTCCAGTTCCTCCTGGCGAACCCGAGGGCCGAGCTTTGCAAAATCGCGTGACAGATCCGGGTGGTTGCCAAGAATGGCTTCATAGAACAGTTGGTAATTGCGCGGGATGGGCGATACGCCCATGCTGCGCATCGCCTGCATGATATGGCCCGCAATCTCTGAAGGGGCCCCCTTTGGCGCAACGGCCGATGTCATCGTAACCCTCTGGCGCTTTCGGTTAATCCCGGCGAAAGCTTTAGGGGCAAGATATTGGAAATCTCTTAAGGCCGCATTGCAGGTATCTGGCACAAAGGTCTTTTTCAGCATTGGCCATCGGCATTGATTCCGGCTCAATGAGGCCGGCATCAATGCTCCGGGCGACGCGCCTGCGCCGCCCGGAGCCGGTTCTTACTTCGGGCCGATCATGTTTTCCGGGCGCACATACTGGTCGAACTCTTCGTTCGAGAGGTAACCGCCACCGACGGCTTCCTCGCGCAGCGTCGTGCCGTTCTTGTGAGCGGTCTTGGCGATCTTGGCGCAGGCATCATAACCGAGCTTGCCGTTCAGCGCCGTTACCAGCATCAGCGAGTTTTCAACGCCCTTGCGGATATTGTCTTCGCGCGCTTCGATGCCGACGACGCAATTGTCGGTGAAGGAAACGGCCGCATCACCCAGCAGCTGAACCGACTGCAGGAAATTGTAGGCCATCATCGGATTGTAGACGTTCAGTTCGAAATGACCCTGGCTGCCGGCAAAGGTGATGGCGGCATTGTTGCCAAAGATGTGGGCGCAGACCTGCGTCAGCGCTTCCGACTGGGTGGGGTTGACCTTGCCCGGCATGATGGACGAACCCGGCTCGTTTTCCGGCAGCGCCAGTTCGCCAAGGCCGGCGCGCGGGCCGGAACCGAGGAAACGGATGTCGTTGGCGATCTTGAAGAGGGCAGCGGCGGCGGCATTGATCGCGCCGTGCGAGAAGACCATCGCATCATGGGCGGCAAGCGCCTCGAACTTGTTCGGCGCGGTGATGAAGGGCAGGCCGGTGATGGCGGCGATCTCTTCGGCCACCTTCTCGGCAAAGCCGATGGGCGCATTGAGGCCCGTGCCGACGGCGGTGCCGCCCTGCGCCAGTTCATAGAGACCGGGCAGCGTCACTTCCAGGCGCTTGATGGCGGATGCCACCTGCGCGGCATAACCGCCGAATTCCTGGCCAAGCGTCAGCGGCGTTGCATCCTGCGTGTGGGTGCGGCCGATCTTGATGATATGGGCAAAGGCCTTTGCCTTGGCGTCCAGCGCCTGATGCAGATGCTGAAGCGATGGGATCAGGTGGCGCACGATCTGCTCGGCGCAGGCGATATGCATGGCCGTCGGATAGGTGTCGTTCGACGACTGGCTCATGTTGACGTGGTCGTTCGGGTGAACCGGCTTCTTGGAGCCCATCACGCCGCCCAGCATCTCGATGGCGCGGTTGGAGATGACTTCATTGGCATTCATGTTCGACTGGGTGCCGGAACCGGTCTGCCAGACGACGAGAGGGAAGTGATCGTTGAGCTTGCCGTCGATGACTTCCTGGGCAGCGGCGATGATGGTTTCGCCGATCTTGGCGTCGAGACCGCCGAGCGCCATGTTGGCGCGGGCTGCCGCCTGCTTGACGATGCCGAGCGCGCGCACGATGGAGAGCGGCTGCTTTTCCCAGCCAATCTTGAAATTGCCGAGCGATCGCTGCGCCTGGGCACCCCAGTAGCGGTCGCTCTGCACGTCGATCGGGCCAAAGGTATCGGTTTCGGTGCGCGTGGTCATCTCAAAGCCTCTGTGTGACAAAAAAGGATCGTGGAACCGGGTTAGCCAAGCCACCGGCGCCGCGCAAGATCAGGCGGCGAATTACTATACGAACACAGCGGCACTGCAAGCGGGGCAAAGCACCACCATCCGACGATGGGCCGGGGCAGGCACCACGAAAGATCCGTCGGCCTTTGACGGTTGCAGCGTGCCCTGAAAGACACGGCCTCCTTATAAAACAAGCGCTTTTTGCCGCGTCACGCCAGCGTGAACAGGCCATTTGGCGTGGTGTTATAAAAAATTAACCAGTGGTTTCTTAGGGTTCTGGAAACGATAAACAGATGCGTCGGATCTTTTTGCCGGTCTCGTGCGTCTTTCGTTTGCTTTCCACGGCGCGCCGCTTCCGTTAGAGACAGGCGGAACAGGCTGAACGCACGCTGATTCACGGCTCATAAGGTGACGGGGACAACATTGTCGCACTCCCACAAAAAGACTTCGCTCGCACTTGCCCTTCTGTCGGGCATTTCGTTTTCTTCCATGGGGGCAGGTCACGCCCATGCCCTGACGCTGATGGAGATGCTGCGCGGCAACCGCCAGAGCACGCAGCAACACGTGGATACCCGCAACATCGTTTCGCCGGACACGCAGCGCGCCGCCGACCGCAGCGACCCTGAGCCGCTGCCAAAAGTGTCGGCGCCGAAATATCTCACCTACAAGAGCGACCAGACGCGCCAGATCCGCACGCAAGGTTTTACCGCCGCCCATGCGACCGACCAGACGCGTTTTCTCGCCAATGCGTCCGTCACGGCACCCTCCGATGTCGCAGCCGCCGTCGAAGCCTATTACAGCAAGGGTGGCGCGCCGCTCTGGGTGGAGAAGGGCGATGTGAACGAGCGCGCCCATGCGGTGATGGCCTTGTTTGCCAAGGCAGAAGATTTCGGCCTTGATCCGTCCGACTACCGCCTGACGGTTCCGGCCATGACGACGGCAAGCGTAACGCCCGAGCAGGCGACGCCGACATCGACGACCGCACAGCAGCCGGCCGAGACAGTCGTGGCTCCGGCAGGCGCAGCCGTTGCCCAGCCGGTTTCCGCAGACGCTGCAACGCCGGCGCAGGCTCCCGCGACACAGCCGGCCGCGCCCGCAGCCCAGCCCGCAACGGTTGCCGACAGCCATGACCGCGACCTGATGCAGTTCGAACTGGCCATGTCTGCCAAGATGGTGCTTTTTGCCCAGGACCTCGTGCGTGGCCGCGTCGATCCCAACCGGCTGTCCGGCTATCACGACCTGAAGCGCCGAGACTTTGCGCTGGACGGCCTGCTGGCGTCTGCCGGTGCAGCACCGGATGCGAGCGCCTATCTGCAGGGGCTTGAGCCGACCGGCGCCGAATACCGCGTGCTGAAGGCAGAACTGCTGCGCCTTCGGGCCGAAAGCGTAACCCAGGTGGAAGCCGTTCGCCTGCCGAGCGACCTTGTTCTGAAGCCGGGCAACAGCAGTGCCGAAATGGTGCATGTCGTCGCCGCGATCCAGCATCGCGGTTCGGCTGCCCTGAAGGCAAGCCATGCCTCGACGCTTGCCGGTTATCAGGCAAGCCCCGACTATGCGCCCGACCTTGTCGATCTCGTCAAGGGTTTCCAGCAGGAAGCCGGCCTCAAGGCTGACGGCGTGATCGGACCCGCGACCGTGCGCGCCATGGTGGGCGAGACGAGCGAGAACAAGCTCGAAAAGCTTGTTGTTGCCATGGAGCAGACCAAGTGGCTGCCCAACACGCTTGGCGACCGCTATGTCTTCATCAACCAGCCCGCTTTCCGCGTCTATTACCACGACCAGGGCCGCGAGCAGTTTTCGATGCGCGTCGTGGTCGGTTCGAAGTCGAACCAGACCTATTTCTTCCGCGACGAGATCAAGACCGTGGAAGTGAACCCCTATTGGGGCGTGCCGCAGTCGATCATCATCAACGAGATGTTGCCGAAGCTGCGCCAGGACCCGAGCTATCTCGACCGTCTCGGTTATCAGGTGGAAGTGGGCGGCAAGGCCGTGCCTTCGACTGCGGTCAACTGGTACGGCTCGACCCAGTCGATTGCCGTGCGCCAGCCGCCGTCCAGCGACAATGCGCTTGGCGAGTTGAAGATCCTCTTCCCCAACAGCCATGCCATCTACATGCATGACACGCCGTCGAAGAGCTTCTTCCAGCGCGACATGCGTGCGCTGAGCCATGGTTGCGTGCGCCTTGCCGAACCGCGCAAGATGGCAGCCGCCGTGCTGGGTGTGAGCGAGCAGGAGGTTGGCGCCCGCATTGCACAGGGCAATAACCTGGCGCTGCCGGTGACGGCCAAGATCCCTGTATATGTCGCCTATTTCACCGCCTGGCCGAACAAGGATGGCAAGGTGGAATTTTTTGACGACGTTTATGACCGCGATCAGGCGGTGGTGAAGGCGTTCGAGGCGACGAGCAAGGCGCGCGGCGCCTGATCGCAGATCCCCACAGAAACGATAAAGGCGGCTCGCGGGCCGCCTTTTTTCGTGCATGGGAGCTGCCGGCCCTTGAGGCCAGTCAGGCGGCCTTGCGCTGCGCCAGCACCTCGTGCACCAAATCAACGGTCAGCTCATCGAAATGCGAGATGACGGCGGTCGGATCGAGTGTGTCGACGGGCACGTCCGAATAACCGAAGGTGACGGCAATGGAGGCGACACCGGCATTTTTGGCGGCCAGAATGTCGTTGACGCTGTCGCCGATCATGACGGAGCGGGCAGGATCGCCGCCGGCCTGTTCGATCGTGCCCAGCAGATGACGGGCATCAGGCTTGCGCACGGCAAATGTATCGCCGGCGGTCATGGCGACAAAACGCCCGGCAAGTCCCAGCTTTTCGAGGAGCGGATAGGCGAGTTCGCCGAGCTTGTTGGTGCACATGGCAAGCCGCATGCCGGATGATTCCAGCCGCGCGAAACTGTCCAGAAGCCCGTCATAGACGCGGCTGTGGCCGGGCATCTCGGCCTTGTAGTGATCGAGGAACCGGGTGAGCAACGGCTCGACTGCAGTGTCGTTGAGTGGCTTGCCCCTCAGATCGAAGGCGCGGCGGATCATGACGCGGGCGCCCTGGCCGACGAGATGCGTCAGGTCGTTGAAATCGACCGGCGCAAGATCGGCGACCGCAATCGTGTGGTTGAGGCTCGCGATCAGGTCCGGAGCAGTATCGATCATCGTTCCATCGAGATCGAAGACGACGAGAGGTTGGGTCACGGCAAGGCCTTTGCATCAAGGAAGGTCTGATCCCGCCAATTACGGTTTGCCGCGGAAAAATGCAAACGGGCCGGCAAAAACAGCCCACAGGAAGCCGGTATAACATGCATGCGGGGGACTTTTGTTTGACAGGCGGGCCGTGTAAACAGCTTGCGGCGAAACAGACGGGAGCGAGCGGCGTATGGACGCCCGGGACATGAAGGTGAAGGCTGCCGAGGCGGCCCTTCAATATGTGGAAGACGGCATGCGGCTGGGCATCGGCACCGGCTCCACGGCGGAAGAATTCGTGCGGCTGCTGGCGGAAAAGGTCGCAGACGGGCTCTCGGTTCTGGGGGTTCCGACGTCCGAGCGCACGGCGCGGCTCTGCCTGGAACTTGGCGTGCCGCTGAAATCGCTCGACGAACTGCCGCAGCTCGACCTCACCATCGATGGTGCAGACGAGGTGGACGGGCATCTGACGCTGATCAAGGGTGGCGGCGGTGCGCTTCTGCGTGAAAAGATCGTGGCAGCCGCCTCGACGCGGATGATCGTCATTGCCGACGAAACCAAGGTGGTCGAGACGCTCGGAAAGTTTCCGCTGCCGATCGAGGTCAACCCGTTTGGCCTTGGCTCGACGCGCATTGCGATCGAGACGCTCGCCGCACGGCTTGGCCTTTCCGGCGATATCAAACTTCGGCGTTCAGGTGAAGATGTCTTCACAACCGATGGCGGCCACTACATTTTTGACGCATTCTTTGGCCGTATTCCTGATGCAGAGGCTCTTTCGACCCAGCTGAATTCCATCCCCGGCGTCGTGGAGCACGGGCTTTTCATCAACATGGCGTCCTTCGCGATCATTGCCGGTGCGGCAGGAGCGCGGACGCTGAAGGCGAATTAAGACAGGAGCAACGAAACATGATCAGACAAGCGGTTCTCGGCCGTGCGGCGGCACTTGCAATCCTTCTCTCGGGTGCCATGGCCGGCGCGACGGCGCAGGCGCAGGAGATCCCCGCCGCTCACCTGAAGGCAGCACGCGACGTCATCTCGGCGCTCAAGGCCACCGAACGTTACGATGCCATTCTTCCCGGCCTCGCCGAGCGGTTGAAGAGCGAATACATCACCGCTTCGCCGAACTTCCAGGACCAGATTTCCAAGACCGTCGATGCGCAGGCGCTGGCTCTTGCTCCGCGTCGCGCCGACCTGGAAAAGGAAGTGGCAACGATTTTCGCCCGCTCGTTTACTGCGGATGAACTGAAGGCGATCTCGGCTTTCTACTCCTCCGACGTCGGCCAGAAATACCTGAAGACCCTGCCGCTGGTGCAGCGCGAATCTGTTCGCGCCGCCCAGATCTGGGCCAATGGCGTCTCGCGCGACCTGACCACCGGCAGCACCGAAAAGCTGCGCGGCACCATCGATGCGGCACCGATCGCACCGCCGGTGGCCGAGGTGGAAGGCCAGGCGCCCGCCGCCAAGCCCTGATCCCTGCCATTTGTGCATGACAGCCCTGAAAGCCCGGAGCGATCCGGGCTTTTGCTTTTGCAGCGTCCGCATTATATGGCAGGGCAACACATCCCCTTGCGGGCGGCCGGTTCGCGCACCCCATGCGTTGCGTTACTGCGGTCGCCGTTTATCCCGATCCCTGACAGGAGTTTCTCATGGCCAGTTACGATTACGATCTTTTTGTCATCGGCGGCGGATCGGGCGGCGTGCGCTCGGCGCGGCTTGCGGCGGGCCTTGGCAAGAAAGTGGCGATTGCCGAAGAATATCGGTTCGGCGGCACGTGCGTCATTCGCGGCTGCGTGCCGAAGAAGCTGTTCGTTTATGCCTCGCAGTTTCACGAGCATTTCGAAGATGCCGCCGGTTATGGCTGGACGGTCGGCGAAAGCCGTTTTGACTGGAAGGCGTTGATTGCGGCCAAGGACAAGGAAATCGCCCGTCTGGAAGGGCTTTACCGCCGTGGACTGGAAAATGCCGGCGCAGAACTTCTCGATACCCGCGCCGAATTGGTCGATGCCCACACGATCCGGCTGCTGAAGACCGATACGACGGTGACGGCGGAACGCATTATCATTGCAACCGGCGGCACTGCGAACCCGCATGCGGCACTGCCCGGCCACGAGCTGTGCATCACCTCCAACGAGGCGTTCCATCTCGAAGACCTGCCGAAATCCATCCTGATTGCCGGCGGCGGTTACATCGCGGTTGAATTTGCCAATATCTTCCATGGTCTCGGCGTCGAGACGACGCTGATCTACCGCGGCAAGGAAATCCTGTCGCGTTTCGACCACGACATGCGCCAGGGCCTGCACAAGGCCATGGAAGCCAAGGGCATCCGCATCGT
>JAIXTO010000187.1 GCA_027483885.1 Rhizobiaceae bacterium | reverse complement strand
GTCTTCTCGATCTGGCCGAGCGCGCCGCCCTTCATGCCGATGCCGGTGAGCAGCTTGATGCAATCCGGATCGGAAATCCCCCAGGCGGCGATGTATGTCGCCAGATCCTCGGCATAGGGCTTTGTGCGCTTCAGGCGCTTGCCGATGCGCCGTTTCAGCTGCGCATAGCTCGGCCCGCCATTACTGCGGCCAAAGCGGGTATAAACCTCCTCGTTGCCCACAAGGGCGATGCCGCACTGGTGGATGTCCATGAAGTGCCGCAGCTGGTTGATCGCGTCATCGACAAGGTTCTGCGCCTCGTCGATGATAAGGAGAGAGCCGCCGCCGATGCGCTGAAGCTTGGCGCCGATCGCGCGGGTTAGCTTGGCCGGGTTATGCTCGCGCACATCCAGTTCAGCCGCCAGTTCCACCAGCATGCCGTGAACCGTCTTGGTGTGGGGGCTGACCGTCGCATGAAACACATGCGGGCGGGTTGCTACATAGTTGCGGCAGGTGGCCGTCTTGCCCATGCCGGCACCGATGGTGATCATGACCATGTCGGCGGTCATCTGCGCCCAGGTCAGCGTCTCGAAGATCTCGGCTCCGATGCGGGTCTTGATGAAGCGGGGCGATTGCGGGATCGCCGTCGCTGTTTCTGCGGCGTCCGTGAAGGCGTCGATCCACTGCGAGGCCTGCCGGTTATAGGTTTCAAGCCGGCCCTTGTAGCTGCCGGCAAACCACTGGCTGAAGGTGCCTTCCGCCATGCCGGTGCGCCGCTGCACCTCGGCCTTGGTGAAGCCGTTCGCCGTGGCGATCTCGGCCACGCGGCTGGTCAGCATTTCCCAGGTGGCGATATCATCCGGCGAATGTTTCGCCAGAAACTCCTCTGTCGGCCGGGGCCGCTCCCATCCCGAAGCATTGACTGAGGGACTTGTCGTGACATGCTGGTTCATTTACAGGGTTCCTATGCTTTGCCCTTTGGGGCTGATTGGTGGGCGGGAAAAACATTCCCGCCCTTCTTTTTTGGTCGGAACCGTACGCATTACATTTCGGCAGTCTTCGCCCGGCACTACTCGCCGGACGCATTCCCCTTCGGGAATTCCAGGATCGAGGCGCCGCCGGTTGCCCGTGCCAGTGCCCTCGAAAATCTCATTGCAACCTCGTCTTCGCTGATCTCGTCATCCGGCCGTGGCGCCATGGCGAGATTGCCGGCCATGCGCGTCACCACCGGGCGCATGGGCTCCGGTTTTTCGGCCACCTGTTCGCCGCGTGAATAAAGGTCGGCCAGCTGCTGGGCAGAAAAGGCCACCTCGGCTTCTCTCATCAGGGCAGCACCCTTGATGTGCGTCTTGCGGGTGCGGTTGTGCTGGCGCGCGGCGTCCATGTCGTTGAAGCTGGTATCGTCGATGCAGGCGGCTTCGCAGATCATCCGGTTGTCGAGATCGTAGACCTTCACCGGGTCATGCAGCCGGTCCGGATCGAAGCGGATCGTCACCTTGCGCCCGGCGATCTGGTTCATCTCACCCGACCAGTAGCGGTTGCCCTGGAAATGGATCTCGCCGGACCCCTTCTGTGTGGTGATGATGTCGGAGGCCAGAAGCCAGAGCGCCTTCTGCCCGGAGGTCGGCCAGCGCACGATGGTGCTGGGCTCCGCCAGTGAAGCGGCAAAGGTCTCGTCAAAGCTGCGCCCCTTGCACGCTGCCGCCCGCCGTCCCGCCTGGGCATTGTGCTCGGCAATACGGGCCGTGCAGTGCCGCTGGAACGCGTCGAGCGGAATGGCGCGGCTGGCGTAATTCTCCGGCTTGGCGTCCGGCTTGTTGCCGGTATAGGCGCCGGCCACGGCCGGATGGCGGGAAATGCTGTCCGTCAGATCGCGCCAGGCGCGCTCGATCGGCTTGGACTGCCCCGCATAGGGCGTTGTCCATGTCACATCGACGCCAAGCGTGGTGAGAAGCCCCATCGGCTCCTCTTCCCTCACCTTGAAGCGGAAACGCTTCTTGGTCTGCCCGGTAATCCATTTCGAGGCAAAGGCTCGCCCGTTGTCGAGATAGATGCCGTCAGGAATGCCGTAGGCCTCGACCATGTCGCCGATCGTCAGGCGTACCACTTCCCAGGTCTCCGCATCTGACAGGCGGAAGGCGAGAATTTTTCCAGAATAAAGATCCTGAATGCCGACGAGATACATGCGCACAGGCTTCTTCGACCATGGCACCGTCACGAACACATCCAGCTTGTGACCGTCCATGTTAACGAGCTGCATGGCGTGCAGATGCGTGCGCGTGCGGCGCTGGGCCGGATAAAGCCCCTTCGCCTTGTCCTTGCCCTCGCGGCACAAGACCTGCACGGCCTTCGGAACCTCTTTGTCGAACTTGCGGCGCAGCGTCCGCTCCGAAGGAAGCGGTGCCCAGCCTTCGCGCTTGGCGGTGCGTTCAACACGGCGATAGCAGGCGGAAAAACTCGGGCGCTCCGGCCGCAGGAAGTCGGATTTCAGAACCGCCCAGGCCTGCGGGTGGCAATCCGCCGTTTCCGAAACCTCGCCATTGGCAAACGCCGTGGAAGGCGCAAGCGCTGCCAGCCAGTCATCCTGGTCAAGGCCATGCGTCATCTGGCGCCATTCGTAATAGGCGCTCTTCTGCACACCGGCATCGAAGGTTGCCATGGCAACGGCCGATGTGCGCGATACGCCGCGCTCGGAAACCAGAAGCTCCACACGCTTCAAAACATTCAAACGGGTTTCACAGAGTGTTTTCTGTGCCTTTGAAAGCCGGTTGAACCGCGACCACAGTGCATTCTTGCGGGCAAGCAGCTCGGCAGGTGTCTCGCCATCGCCCGCCTGTTCGGCAAGCTCCAGCGTCAGCCGTGCCGCCTGGGGCAACAGCGAGATATGAAACTCCAGCGCCGGCTTTGTCCCGGTCTTGCGCACCTGGCAGAACGGGCCGGCCTCCCAGCCATGGCGCTTGCAATGCGCGCGGATATTGGCCGCTGTTGTCGGCAGGTCCGGCAGCTTCAGCGTCACCAGTTCCGCAACGGTAAACCAGTCCTTCATGCCGCCACCTCAATGAGGCAACCAATGGCAAAGGCCACAAGGATGACGCTGGCGCCGGCAATCATGGCAAAGGAGATGCGTCGGCGGTAAAGAAGACCCGCCACGTTGAGCGCGCCGATCAGAATGATGGTGACAAGCAAAAGCACCCGCATGGTCATTTCCCCCGGTTTTTATTGGTGACAAAGTCGCGGATCTCGGCCTCATGGGCCTGTATCCAGTGCAGCGTCTGTGCTGCCGCCGTCAGGTGCTGCATCATCAGGTCGCGCGCAGATTGGCTGGAGGCGACAAGCGGAAACTTGCCCGTCGTGATGGCCTCGACCGCGCCGATCTGGCTGGGCAGGGAAACTTTTGCCATCAGCGTTCCCTCCGCACGCGAACCGGCGAGGCCTTCAGCACTTTGATTTCAGCCTTGATCCGGTCTTGCTCCTGCTGGAGCAGGGCAATTTCCGCCAGCCGCGCCTCGTCGCCTATCAGAAGCGTCACGCCCTGTTCGGACATGGCCTCATCCCAGAGCCAGAGCGCGCCGGTCGCATGGACAAAGGCGGAAAACCGCACGAGCGTGATGTCGTGGCCGCTCTTGCTCTCGGCCGTATAGGCATCCACCATCGTCTTGCTGATCGAGGGCAGGCCGAGATATTGCGCCATGCGAACGGCAATGGTCTGCCGGTCGAACGGGCATTCGCGGATGGCGCGCGCCATCGCCCGTTTCATCTTTGCGCGGTAGCGTTCGATATCGACCTTGAGGGCAGGCGTGCGGCTGGGAAACAGCGGCTCGCGAAAGAAATCCATCTGGCTCGCGTCGCGGGTCATCGGCCAGACCTCATCAGCGCGTCTTTCACCTTCGTCGCCAGCTCCACATCAACGCCGGCATCGATCAGCGCGTCGAGAAGGAAGAAGGCGCGGGTGGCGCTGTCAGCCCGGCGCCAGGCGACGATCAGGTCAGCCTTGGCAATCTCCTGCGAATTGCGGTCGTCGGGCTGTTTTGCCTTTGTCGGCTGCAAAGCGGTGAGCACATCCGGCAAGCTTGCGCCTTTGCCCATGGCCGTCGCGATCTTGGCCTGTTCGGTCGGCTGGCGCTTGGCGAGGTCGATCAGAAGCGACTGATTATCGGCAGCAGCCGTGCCGCGCAGTTGCTCGCGAAGTTTTGGGGTGAGGTTTTGGGCAATCTGATTGAGGCGCTTCACAGATCTATGAGAGAGCCCCATCCGATCTGCGACGTGAGCAGAAAAACTATCGCGTTCGGCCTCGTCAGCAAATAATTGGGCCAAGTTGGCCCTATTATTCGGACGGCCGGCTTCGATCTTCCCATACCTTGCTTCCCACACGTCGCGGTAGGACTGCACGAAGATGGCGCGGTCCATGACGGAAAGCTCATTGCGAAAGATGTTCTCGACGATCTCGACGAGCTGGGCTTCTTGGCGGTCGGCCTCGATCACCACCGTGTCGATGTCGCTTTCATCATTCAGCTGAACCGCCCGCAGCCGGTGAGCCCCGGCAACCAGCGTGAAGGGTGTCTCTCCCTTGTTGGCAGCGGGCGTGGCGCGCACGGTGATCGGGTTTAGAAGCCCATGCTCGACGATGCTTTGTGCAATCGCCAGCGCGTGTTCCTCTTCCACCGCGCGCAACCGCTCGGGGATGGCGATCTGCGCGATCGGGATACGTTTAAATTCGGCCATTATGCTGCCTCGCTATCGGAAAGCCGCAGGGAAAGAAGGTCGCGCGCCTGGCGCGCCATGCTGCGGTAGTGGTTTTCAAAACGGCGATTTTCGAGCCGCCCATCGATGGTGCGCAGCGCCCTGTTGATGGCTTCGCGGGAGCGGTCTTCCACCTCGACGACACGGCGTTTCGGCCACTCGAATTCGCGCACCATCAGATGCATCACGACCTGACGGGCAAGGGCGGCATCGAACCACATATGCGGTGGGTCCAGAATGTCGCGCACGCTCAGATGCGGGAAACCATCCTGCACGGCCATGGTGGCCGCATGCAGCGTGGCCTCGTACATCTGCTGCTGATCAAAGAGGTTCACCATCACAGCACCTGCCGCAACAGAGCCGCCACGCCCGCCATGCAGCCGAACAATGCGACGCTGAACAAAAGCACCGTATCGGCTGCGCGGCAGACGGGAGAATGCGACGGAATGAAGGGGTTGCGTGTGTCTATCTTGGGCTGACGTTTGGTCATTGGCACGGCGCTCGAAATCGGGACATTAAGGGCCGTGGCGCGGTCGGTCTGGCTGGTCAGCCGGGGCCTTTCCAGAACGGAAAAGGCCTTGCCGGTAGGGGTGACCCGGTGCCGGATGGCAAAGGCTAGAACAGCAGACAGACCGCGCCACGCCATCACGCGGCATCCTGTTGAGGGGCCGCATCTGAAAGGTGACGTTCCCGGCGCTCGCGCATCGAAGGCGGGCGCTTGTAATTCTCTGGCGGCTGCGGCGAACGGCGAACGCCATCCGCGTGGTAGCGGCTGCGCCACAGATGCTGCGGGCGCATGCGAAGTGCCGCTGCAATGGCACGTTCGCCGGCAAGGTTGGCCTGTTGCAGCGTGTTGCCGCAGGTGCCAGCCGCAAGCTTGTAGTCCTTGTCGATGCCGGCAAGGGTCAGCCCCTTGTCGGACAGCAGCCGCTTGATCCGGTGCATCTCGTCAAGGCGCTGTTTCGTCGCCTTGTCGGCATTGCGGTCATGGTGCATGGTATTCCTCGTTTTGGATTGGGGAGGCCCTGGCCGGCCTCCCTTTTCTGGTGTGATTTGGTCTATGAACATAGAAAGGTATAGCCATAAGTGGCCATGTCGTCAATGACGAAGTGGCCACTTATGGCTATAGATAAAAATGGAAGATCTGGGAGATCGGATCAGGCTTGCGGCTGCCCGCGTTGGCGGGCTGAATGAGCTTGCAAAAATCATTGCCGTTCCGAGACGGACGCTGGGGAATTGGCTTACCGGAACCAGTCCTAAGCCAGGGGCCTTGGAGGCAATCGCAAGAAACGCGGCAGTGAGCCTCGATTGGCTTTTGACCGGAGAAGGGTATCCGGATGAGAACGAGTTTTCCGTCGCCATGAAGAAACATGAGCGAAACAGTCCCAGCGAGGAGCGGGTGAGCGACGACGAGGCGCAGGCCATGTTCTCGGCGGCGATGCGCCGAGTATCTATCGAGCCTAAAGAGGAGCGCTTCGTCAGGATCAGCAGCTATAACGTTTCGGCAGCTGCGGGCAGTGGGCTGGTGCCGGTCGACGAAGACGAGGAGCCGGAGGAAATCGTCCTGGCGCGCTCGTTCATGCGCCGGATCGGGGCGTCGCCAGAGCAATCGCAGGTTATCTTTGCACGCGGCGAAAGCATGATGCCGACCATTCCCGATGGCTCGCTTCTGCTGATCGATCGCAGCAAGACTGACATCGACGACAATGGCGTGTTCGTCTTTCGTGTCGGAGAAGGCATCAAGGTCAAGCGTGCCCGCTGGCGGGCAGATGAACGCATTGATCTTGTCTCGGATAACCAGCTCGGCGGCTATCCCCCTGAGACCTATACCCGCGATGAGATCGCCACGATCGTGCCGATCGGCAGGGTGATGTGCATCATGCGCACGCCGTGATATTTTGAGACAAGAATTGGGGGCAGGGGAATGCAGGTTCTGGGGTTTCTTGGCGGTTTGGCGTCGATCGGATTTATGGTCTGGTGTCTGTTTGGCGTCCTGTTTGCCAAGGGCCGGCGCCGGCGCCGCCTGAAGATGACGGGCCTCGGCTTTCTGGGGCTGATTGGCTCTTTGGGTCTCTTGGTGATTGGCGCCGACCAGGTCGCCCGGCAGGCCGGTTTCACAGACAGCGCCGACCAGAGCCTCGCTAAAAAAGCTGGCGTGACGGATCCTGCGATCTGGCAGGCAAGACGCCAGGATGAAATTCGCATGGCCGACGAAAAGGCAGCACTGGATAAGGTGAAGGCCGAGCAGCTCGCGCAGGAAAAAGCGGATCAGGCAAAGGCCGATGCCGAGCGCCTGAGGCAAGAAGAAGAAAAGGCCGCTGCCGCAAAACGTCAAGCCGAGAATGAGAAGCAGGCCGCATGCCGCAGCGATCTGCGCTGCTGGGCGGAAGCTGCCTTCGGCTCAGCCTCGATCGACTGCACGACTGCCATCCAGTCACTTGCCAAATGGGATTATGAGTGGACCGATGGTTGGTCGGAGCCAAAGCTTGCGCGCTTTCGCTGGAAAGATCAGGCGGCCGGCATCGTCACTTATACCGGCGACAAGCTCAAACTGCAGAACGGCTTTGGTGCATGGAAGCACGTCACCTATTCCTGCGACTATGACCCGACGACTAAGCGCGTCGTCTCCGCGCAGGCCTTTTGATCGGCAGGCAAATCAGCTATGCAGGGGGAATGGCAGAACATTCCTCGAAAACGTCGGGGCGCTTTTTGAAATCGTCGATTTTTGAACGCTCGGCCACCGATCTTTTCTCCTGCTGAAAACCAGACCCGCCAATCTTTTCTCAACAGTCGGAAATCCGCTCTGATCGCGCTGATTTTTAAGGGTTTTCGCCGATCAGCCGGAGAAAAGATCGCATCGATCTTTTCTAAATTGGATTTCGGCCCGTTTTCGCCGCTTCCCGCGCCATCTCTCGAAAATCTCTTGAAGCCGGCAATCCCCCGGAAATTCGGGCTTTGAAGCCCGCTTGAACCCGCTTCACGGCGTTTTCAAACCCCGCTCGAAGCTTTCACCCAATTTCCTCTAAAACCTGCCGGCTCCGCGCTTTTTGCCATGCCCGCCTGACAAACTCGGATCCACTTACTGCCGCCGTCAGGCCACAAAAAACCGTTTATTTTCAGCCCATTGCCACGCTTTGCCGCGCTTTGACGGAGAATGACGCCTTTTCCGGATAACGGTGACCGACAACATTGACACTTAAATCCGGTGTAGCTTGACGCGGAATTCCGGAATTTTGACACCTAAATCCGGAATTTTTGATTTTCGTTTGAGCTTCGCGCTGAGGACGCTGACGTGCAGCTCACTATCAGAGGATGAGCTACCCTTGTAGCCGGCGCGTGCCCGTCTTATTTGTGGGGTGCACCAGTAGCTCAGTTGGATAGAGCGCCCTTCTCAAAAAGGGGATGTCGAGGGTTCGAGTCCCTCCCGGTATTCGTAGGGCGCTCCCGTCAACGGTTGAGCGCCCTTACTATATATGTGTACGATGAGCGTAGGCGGATTTCCAGAAGTCTACATCCGTTCTTGAAAAGTAGAAGTCTCAAGACGTGATGAAAAAAGACCCATTTTGAGGCGCTTTTGACTAAATCGCAAACTGCCTTCGAAGCCTCCTCAAAGCGGCTTTAAACGTGCAACCTGGTAGGGATGATTGAGGTCGGCAACCTTCTACCCACCTGGTACGTACACATGATGTAGGTCACGGTGCAATGAAA
Source organism: Rhizobiaceae bacterium (assembly GCA_027483885.1). Classification (GTDB taxonomy): domain Bacteria; phylum Pseudomonadota; class Alphaproteobacteria; order Rhizobiales; family Rhizobiaceae; genus Neorhizobium. The sequence goes on along the minus strand of JAIXTO010000187.1, from coordinate 31,124 downwards.
GAGAAATAAGAATTCTGCCCTCATCCATTCGCCTGCGAAGCATGCCTCACTTGGCATCGCGCGTGGTGCTGATTCGACGCCTTAGTGCGTCCGTGATTTTCTCCCGCTCTTGGGGATAGGGATGGGTATGTCAAAGCGAAAGCCTCGGAAGCTAGTGCCGCAGGAGGAGCTTGTCGCAAGTTTCTGCAAACACTCAATCAGTTCAAGATCTACTTTTCATCCACACCAGTGGAAGAACGGCAGAGAGCCTGCTGACATGCTGATCCAGATCAGCAGAGCGCTTCTCTTTGTGAACATGACACGTAGCGGATCGTATTTTGATCAGCTTTGCGAGCACAACATTAATCAGGCTCGCGATCGTCTCATTGAATGGCAAACTTCTGGTTGGCAACTGCGCGGCCGTAACGAGTGGGCATCCTTCGCGATCGATTGGGATGACATAGATTACATCCATGTCATCAGCGTGGTCGATGGCCCGCATGCGGCATGTGCTGACCATGATCTGATCAGTGCCAACATGCCAGAGAAGGTTAAGTTGTGCACTACGTTGACGTCCAGCGTCATGCGTAACCTTGCCCTTCTTGGGGGCGGTGCACGTGACCTCATCGCACTTTGTAAAGCGATAAGGGTTCGGGGAAAAACAAGCGAAAGCAGGGCAATTAAACTTGTCGGTAGCCGTTATCGAACGCTGGCTTATCAAGCTAAAAGCAGCATCAAATTGCAACCCAGCCTAGGGGGCAATACCATCATAGCCGGACGAGAAGTGAGTGCTTTTGAAGAGCACAAACTCAAGTTCGAAATGATGCGCAGACAGCCTGAAAACCCAGAACTGGAAATATTTTCCGAGCTTGCTTGGACAGATTACCTTCCAGCTATTGCGTTCATAGTTCAGTCGCGGGCGGAGATGGAACAGCTACGAGAGGGGCAGCTCCGGATGGCGATTTTCGGTCAAAATGTCAAATTCCAAGTCGTGTTGTCGAACAATATGAAGCTTCTCGTAGACAACATTCCTGGCCTGAATGAAGCGGCCGACCGCGAACAATCGGCATTTTCGTATCTTATAGCCTTCGGAGTTTCAGAGGCGTTTGTCGTCACTACCAGAATAGCCACATCGGCGACGGTGGCCGATCTAACTTCTCCATAGTCTTTTTCGAATGTGAAAATGTTTGTCTATAGCACGGCCGCTCCCGCCGAGTTTGCTGCCAGACTTATACGGAGTTTAGACTTTTGCAGATATCATCAGGTTGTTGCCACCGACCGAAGCGGGGGCGATCACGTCAAGCGGAAAAGTTCATACTGTTCGATATCTAGGGCTCTGGGTTTGCGCCGACGGTGCCGATCACCTGAAACTCAGAATCAGGGTGTGGAATGCCTTCGCGCCGAGGCGCCCTATCTTCCCCTAAAAATAGGCTGCAAACGACGAGCCGTCCATCTGCCGAGATGCAGCCGTAGGCGGCCAAATGATCGGCCACTTTCGTGATCAGCTCCGGCCCCACCGGCGCCAGAGATCGGTTGCAGTTTCCCCCTCTTGAACGAAGCACCAATCCTGGAAGGCAATCGGACCGCCGTCCATCTCGTCCGTCAGATGATAGACGGGGCTGCCGACAGGTGGCTTTAGGATCTGTTTCACTTATCGGTGGCGTCTATTGTCGAGGTCGCATCGGCCAGCTTTCTGAATAGCTTGTTCTCTTCGTAAGCTGGGCCATTCGGAGAGACGATTCGGAGTGAGATTGGCGCCTCGAATTTGGGGTTCCTAGCAGCAGAGGTGAGGAAGACGTAGGGATTATCGTCATATGAAAACAGCCCCAAGGACGTTAACCGGTCCAAGGCTTCCTCCAGAACCTCAAAATCACGCTCTAGGCTTTCCGCGGTCACTTCTGCTGGCTTCAACAAAAACAGCTGCTGAAGCAAGGGCCAGTCCGAAGGCTCCAACTTCTTTATGACCTCGATCAGCACCCTGTCCGCCCGCGGCTTGTCCGGGTTGATAGCGTTTAAAATGTAAGCAGCCCACACATCTTGAAGCGTTTCGTCAGGTTCGTCTCCGATAGCCTCGAGTAGTGCAATCCCGATCCTGGGGTCTAGCGCCCTTGTGGTTCCTGAAAAACCACTCGCTTCAAGTGCCTTTTCGGTCTTTTGCAAAACTCTAGCTAGATTCCGTAACTTAAAGCCGGCCATGCTGTGTTCAAAGGCGGTGCCCGCTTCACGCAACCCTTGACCGAAGACGTCATCTAACCAGCCGCCAAGTTTTTCCAGCGTGCCTAGAGATCTTTGACCGAGCTTCGCGAGTTCTTCCAGAGTCTTGTCGTCCATTCTGTCCGCTCCCCTGCCAACGAGAGATTATATTACCCTGAACACGGCGTCTTTCAAAAGTTCTACGAATACAGGAGCACCAAGCATGTTCAATAATAACCCCGGCACGTCCAGAGCTGTCCATTTAGAGCATTACTGTCAGGCGCTGACTACAAGAGAAGGGCATTCTTCGGGTACCCATCACCACGTGGGCGTGACGAACCGAATTTCTATTGCTTCGTGCATTGGCCGGACACGGGCGAGGATGGTGCACGGCGTCGGGCTCCCTCAATGACGCGGAGACGGCGGCTGCCTCCGCAAAAGCCGCTGCTCGGCTTTCTCTGCGCGTGCCTTCGGTGCCCCCAATTCCTTAAGGAACTCCTCTAGCTCTTTCATAGGCGGCCCCCTTTACCCGAACCGATGCGGCGAAGGTAGCGCGACCTTCGCCGTCTGAACAATATTGAAGGGGCTTCGAAGTAGCGTCGAAGCCCCTTCAAACAACGTTCAAAGACGGGCTTGCTCCTCTGCCGGGATGAAGCCGCAGGCAGCCAGGTGGTCGGCGGCCTTGATTAGCAATTTCAAACCCATCGGAGCCAGTGCCCGCCGCCACAGAGCCGGCGCCTGCTCGCCGTCCTCTATGAAGCACCAAGCCTGAAATACAGCCGGGCCGCCGTCCACGTCATCGGTCAGGTGGTAGACGGTGCCGCCGGTCACGCGTTCGCCGGCCGCGATCGCATCGGCAACCGATGTCCTGCCCCGGTAGAGCGGCAAAAGCGACGGATGAAACCCGATCGAATACCGCGCCTGTTGTCGGATCCAGTCCGGCACAAACACGAAGGCGTTGGCGCAAATGAGGAGATCGACCGGCAGCCCCGCCAGCGCGTCGAGGCCCGCCGAACCGTAGATGATGGCGGGCACATCGGCCGCCGTCGCCAAGGCATAGAGCCGGTCATTGGGAGAGGGGACGGCGACGAAGACGACTTCGTATTGATCGTGGAGCGCCTTGAACACTTCGGCCGCCAGCCACTTCTGGCCAATTAGTCCGATCTTCATGAGCGAACCTCCGCACCTTCGATGTACCGAAAACCCTGCACCGCCCGAAAATGTCCGCCGTATTTGCCTTTCGCCCCCTTGCTGCTTCTGCCGCCGTGGACTGACTGCGAGACCTGCGACCACAGCCGGTCGCGCCGCAAGGCTGCGGCGAGGCCGGGGTGAGAGGTGTGGAACAAGGTCGGCATCGGCCGCCGATAGCGGTTCTCGCCTCTGCGCCACGCGTTGCACACGGCGTTGAGGAACCGCAGACCCACGCCGGCGCCCTGCCATTCCGGCATCACGACCAGCCGGCAGGCGCGCGCCTCGACAAGGCCCGGCCGCGTGGAGAAAGCGACATGCGCCACCGGCTCACCGTCGACAAAGGCGACGTAGCAGGTGGCGGCAATCATGTGCGGCAGTTTCAGATAGTGATGCGGCTCAAAATAGGGCCACCATCGCCAGTTGGTTTCGCTGATTTCCAGGGTGATCGGCGGCCGTCGTCGAAGATACCTCCCGGAATAGTGCCCCGTCGCGGTATCGTAGATCCAGTCGGGATCGAGCCAGTCGATGATGTCGTAATGGCACGACAGCATCACCGCCTTGCCGAGGCCCCGGCGCCAAGCCTTGCCGAAGGCGAGCGCGCCGATGCGGGCAATCTGGCGGTCCACCACGCTGGTGAATTCATCAATCACCACCTCGGCCGGCCGCTCGCAGATAAGCCGGGCAAGATCCGCCCGGAACCGCTCGCCATTGGACAGGGCAGAGTAGGGTCGAAGCCAGGAAGGCACGGAACCCAGCCCGACCGAGGCAAGGGCCGCTGTCACATCATCAAAGCTGCCAGCAGGCGAGATGGCGTCGATGATCGGCCGGTCGTTCGGCCACGCGGCCGAGGCAATACGGTCCTCGCCAAAGATCCGCCGGCCGAGCGAGGTCTTGCCGGAACCGGAAGGGCCGACGATCAGGCCGACCTGCCAGGCCTCGCCCTCGATCGGCAGGTCGGCCACGTGTTCAAACGTGCTGCCGTCCTCGACATTGAACAGGGATTTGACGCGCGCCGCACGGTAGCTGTCGAAGTCGGTGCAGGTGTTTTTGACGGTGATCTTCATGTGTTGACCACCTTGATCTTGCATGCCTTCAGGGCCTGCAGCGTCTCGAACACCTGTTGCTGCACCTTCTCGTCCGGGCAGACGAGAATGACGCCGTGTTGCGGGCGATAGGCGTGACCATTCACGCCCGGCGCGCCGGGTGGCAGGGGAGGGATTTTATCTCTTGATGTCATGAACGACCCGATCCGATTGTCGCTCCTGGCGATCGGACGCGGGCTCAATCGGCCTCAGGTGGTTGAGAGTGCCGCATCGGCGGCACTTGATCTCTATTACATTACTTATTGCGTCGTGCTCAGCCTTAAACAGCAAGGCCGAGCAATTTCCGCAGCGAATGCTTCTCATCTTTCCATGTGCTCACGACTCAGTCACACCTCCTTCGCCCTGCAGGGTACGGGTGCGACAGTTATCGTTCAGTGCTGTCGGACGGGTCAGGTCGCCAAACTTAGCCCCGTCGTTCGGTGCGCATGACGCGCACCGGCCGCCCGGCTAGATGCCGGACAGCAGATCGTCACTCAGAAGAAGGGGATCCGCCGCGTCGTTCCGTTAATGCCAACGGTGATGTATCCGGAGACGGTTGTCGGGAGTGCGCTGACACCGCCGGCGGATGCTGTCGTGGCAGTGCCCTGGTTCCGCAGCTCGATGATGCTTCCAAGGCGCAGGCCCATGCCCGTTCCGTCCTTGTCTGAGATATCGAGGCCAAAGTTGCCGTACTGGCTCAGTTTCATGACGTTTGCGGCTGTCGGATCGCCGAACCAAAGATCGCGAACGAACTGGATCGTCACACGGGCGGCATCGCCGCCGCCATAAGCTTTGACAAAGTCGATCGTTGGCGCTGATCCGCCTTGATAGCCAGGGCCTGCAATCTTGAACTGGATCGCCTTGACGGACGTGGCGTCAACATCACGATGGACCCGCGTGCCAAACGTATTCAGGATGCCAAGCTCGTCATGCAGCAGCTGCGCCAAGAAGCGGTTGGCTGGATCCAGGGGATGGGTTCCATCGTTGATCCATCCCAGGCGGACAAGCTCGGCATAGTTCCGGCAGGCGCGGTAGCCGTCCAGGAAGGCCGCAGAGTTGGCCGTGGCGCTGTCGCGCCAAATCTTTTGAATAGCGAGCTGGGATGCCTCGCTTGTCGCGTCAGGTAGCGATCCGATGACCAGGAGGGAGCAGGCCGGCAGGTTCGTCGAAAACCGCGTGAACATAGCCGGTATGCTGACGGCGGCGTTTTCCTCTTTCGCCTGCACGAACATGAGTTTGCAGTTAAACTCGTTCATCAGGTAGGTCAGGATTGCATTGGACGAATAGCCATTGTTGGCAAGCGTGCTGCCGCCACGACCGAAGGTCAGGGGCACGATGCCATAGGAGCGGTAGCCGCCGTTGAAGGGAGACAGGGAGATGACCTTGCCTGTCGCAGTCGCCACCATCTTGTATTTGATTGTCGGGTCTGCCGTGAACTGGACCTTGGTGCCGCCCAGCGCCGTGTCAGAGAGGTTGACCGTCTGCGTTTCGTAGAGTGCGTTCGTATCGCGGTTGCGTAGTTCGACGCTGACGCTGCCCATTCCGGGGCCTTTGGCGAAATACATCCGCATCGTCGCGAAGCCGTTGATTTGCCCCATATCGACAGTCAGAGTTGCTGCGTCTGACAGCTCGACATGCCCTCCACTGGGGAGATAGGTAAAATCGACATAGCCGGCGCCACCGCCATCATTGCGGCTCTGGTCAATCGGAAGAGACCCGAGCCCGCTATTGAAGTAGGTGCCGGCGAGTGTCTGGCTGGGGCCAATCACGTTGATCGTGGTGCCACCGATGACGGCGCCCTGCTGGATGGCGGTAAACATCTGCAGGAGGAACGGCGACCAGACATGCGGCGAGACGCTGTCGCCATAATAGCCGATGCCGATGAAGCCGCTCGGGTTGGCTGCGGGCGCAAAACCGGAATTGTAGTTATAGAGCGCCTTGTAAAAATCCCTGAGATTGTGCTTGCCCTCCAGCAGCGAAACGCCGTCCAGACGGGATGCAACGGTCGTGCCCTGACGTCCATAACCGACCATGCCGGCACCCAGCGCCGCGCTGGCCTGGCTGGCCAGATCGGCCACGGTCGCACCCTGGTATAGCTGCCATTTGGGGGCTGCAAGGTCGGTGGCAAAGGTGCCGCCAACATGGGCCACGGTGCAAATGTACTGCACGCCCAACTGCATGACGGTATCGCGCACCGCATAGGCGGTACCGGTTGCCCAGGCGCCGCGATAGTTGGTGATCATGGCCGTCGAGGCCTCGATCCGGTCCTCAGTCGCCTCGGCGGCCGTGCGGTGCCCCAGCGCTTCGCTGGCCGCCGCCTGGGCAACGATACGATCGGCGTCGGCGAGCGCTGCCGCCGCCTCGGCCGCTGCCTGTCCCGTGTCGGACGGAAGGCCCGCGACCTTGACCCAAGCGCCTGCCTGCCGCTCGTAGATGCCGCGATCATTGCCGACCAGGACGATGCCGGTTTGCCCGTTGGTGGCGCCTGCAGCGGCATTCAGGGCTGACAGCGAGATCCGGGTGTAATCGGCGCTTGCGGCGAGCGCCAGCGCGTTGATCGCGGAAGCGAGTGATCCGCTGCCGGCAAGCTGTGTCGCCAGGTCCTGGATTGTCTGGAGCCCGGTCGAGTTCGAGCGATTGACAAGGACCTCGTCAGCCAGAGCCGTCCGGTTGGTGAGATTGGTGGATCTAACGCCTGCGTCTGCCATGGGGTGCCTCAGCGAATGGTGACTGTGAAGGGACCGGACACAGGTCCGGGCAGGCCGTCCGCGTTCTGCGGTTCGACCCAGATGTAATGGATGCCCTGCGCCAGGCAGGTTACGGTTTCGAGGTAGGCGACGACGTTGTCGACGGAGCCGTCGAAGGCGCTGCTGGCCAGCAGTTCAAAGGTGTCGTTTCCAGCCGCCGCCTGGATGCGATCGGCAAAGATGCCGTTGGCTGATCGCGCGGTGCCGGCCCGTGTCGTGCCGCCTGTGAGGCGCGGCGTCAGGGTGCCTGATGTCACGCCCGAAAGCTGTGTCGAGATGCGGAAATATTGCCCCGCCGTGGTGGTGAGCGGCTGGCTGATCGCATCGGCCGTGCCCGCCGTGTGCGTGGCAACGCCCGCCGCGATCTCCCATCCGGCATCGAGCGTCCAGGTGCCTGTTTCGCTCATTGCGCCGTTGATCAACAGGTTCTCGCGGGTCGCATCGCCGATCGGCACGGAATAGGAGCGCGACGGAACGACCTCGACCAGGCCGCCGATCGCATCTGTTGCCCGATTAAGCGAGGATGTGCTGGAGCGATAGATCTGCACCTGCGTCGTGGCGGTGTCGGCCGAGGTTGAAAACTGCACCACGGCGCCGCCCAGCAGCGCACCGACCGAAATCATGCTGGCATCGAGCGCGCTGGCTGCAGCCGCATCGGTCGCACCAACGGTCACGCTCACCACGGTCGTATAGGCGCCAAGCGCGCCTGATGGCGAGATCGCGGCCGCGCGCAGCTGCACCACATTGCCGGTGGTATAACCGGTGATCGTTGCGCCGCCGTTCGAAGCGGGGAAATCAAGCGTATTCCAGCCTGTCGAGCCGTTAAGCCGATGCTGCAGCCGGAAGCTTGCGGATGCGATCGAGCCTGTACCCGGCGACAGCAGCGCCGTGATCGCGCCGACCTGTCCAGCGCCATTCAAGCCGGTGGCGATCGCGGTGAACTTCGGCGTCGGCGGCACGGTTGAGCCGGCATCGATCTCGGAGCCAACACGACCGTTCCAGGCCGGCGCCACCTCTTCATCCGTCAGCTCGTCAATGATCGGCGCCGCATCGACCATGCGGTAATGCACCGACATGTTCTCGCCGGCCTCGACGTCCTGGATGATCACCGGAATGCTCTCGCTGGTGGAACGCCCGAAATGCACAATGTCGCCAACGGCGGGCATGTCGCCGTCGCTTCCAAACTGCAACAGCCGCGTCTCACCGGCGGAGGTGATGACCTGGCGCACGACGGATGTGCCGAGCGTGTCCTCTTCATCGGCAAACACCCGGAACCGCACGGCATAGGTGACGCCGGCATCCATGGTCACGGGATCGGATAGCTCGATCAGACGACCTTCCACGGCACGGACGCGGGCCGTCGCCTGCGTACGATCGAGAATATCCATGGACAGCATCACCAGATCGCCGCGTGTCGCCACGCGTGCCGGCCCATCCTGGGAGGCCTCGTAAATGTCCGGCCGATAGAGCGCCTCATAAATGCGCCGGCGCGCCTCGCGCCAGATCTCGGCAGGATCCGTCTTGCCCGGCAGTTCGAGTGCTTCCGTCAGCGTGATCGGCCCGCTATGCCCCGGCCATGGCACCAGCCGCTCCGCCGGCTTGTAATCATTGGTGGCGTCGAGGAACTTGACGCGAAAGCCATGTGGCGGGCGGATGTAAGTCCGCGTCACGCGCATGTTGTAGGCGTTGCGCGGGTTGATGTGGTCGACCACCAGCGTCTGCGGCCGGTCGATGACAACGCCCCAGCGCACGCCGTCATGACGCTTGGCAGCACGGCCGGCGCCGGCGATCTGGGACAGCATGTCGCCAAGAGACATGGAGGGATCATCAATCACTGCATCGAACTTCAGCCCCTTGATGCGGCAGAAGTCGTGCCAATCTTCCAGCTGGTCGAGATCGATACCGGCATCGCTCACCGGCCGTGGATTGGCATCGCTCTGCAGCACGTAACGATAGAGCGAGGCCGGATTGCTGGTGGCCCGCTCGATCCAGGTGCCCGTCGTATGGTCGTAGTCGAGGCAGATCCGCGAGGCGACGGCGCTGAAATTGTCCAGCTGCCCATTCAGTTGATGCGTCGCCTTGATCCGCAGGCCAGCGAGCGACAGCGGCTTTGGAAAGTTGAGCGGATATTCCGGCCGGATGGTCTGCAAGGCCGCCCAGGTCGTGCGCTGCTGGATCTTGATGTCAGTTGTTTCCGGCGTCAGCATAATGACGCGGCCCTCCCAGCGGCCACGCGTTGGGAAATCCCAGCTGTGCTGGCGATAGAATGCCTCCAGCGATCGCGCCGTGATGTTGAGCGTTACGACGTCTGCCCAGGTTTCCGTGTCGCCTGGCGTCACCAGCCGGTGCTGTATCTTCATCGAAACCGTGGTGGCGTTCGTGCCGCCCTTGTCATTGCTGGCATAAAGACCGGCCGGCCATCCGAAGATGATCGACGCGCCGGAGGCATCGGCGCCGGTGGTACGCGTAACGGGTGTTTCTTTTGCCGCGCTGCCGCTGACGATCTCGCCAAGATCATTGCGTGGAAAGGGGCGTGTCAGTTCGGCGCCGATGGTTTCCTCGGCGACCTGTCGGGGAAAGAGCGCAATGGCTGCATCCGACGAAAGACCGCTGCGCAGTTCGGTTTCCACCTCGTCATATTCGGAAATGTCGGTCTCGCCGATGCGCAGATCGGTGAGTGTCAGCCGGCCGTAGCCGAAGTTGAACAGCGAGCGGACATAGAGCCAGTTGCCGACGATTTCGCTATGCGACAGCGCGCCGAAGGGCGGTGCATAGCGGATCTTGCCCAGCACGACAGGCACGGCGCCCTCGCGGTCCAGACGGTTGCGCCAGCCGCTGATCGCATAGCGGTTTTCCCGCTCCTGGCTCTGTGGCTTCTCAGGCGGAATGAGCGCATTGATCAGCAGGTTGCCAAGCACTGAGACACCAATGCCGATCAGGCCGCTCGCAACGGCAAAACCGACCGTGCCGGCAGTAAAGCCCAATCCGAGCGCCCAATACTGGCCAAGTGCGACGGCGGCGATCGACACGACGATCTGCAGGATCGAGCGAAGCGCGTTCTTGCCCGGAATGACCCTGATGACGACGCGCACGCCGGCATTCGGATAGGCCCGGTGCCAGATGGTCGGCGGCACGATCTGCGTGCCGCGATCCGTGACGAGAGCGACGCGGATATACTCGCGGCCGATCGTGCGATCCGGCAGCACCTGATCGACAATCTGCGCAATCGTCATGCCGGCCGGAAACTCCGCCGTGATGCGATCCTGCCCCGGATCAAAGGCCGGTGCGGCCAGAACGGAAACGAGACCCTGGCTCATCGAGCGGCCCTCGAAACCAGTTCAACATGCCTGTAAACGCCCGTTAAACGGTGTTTCCAGACGCCGCCTTCGTAGCTCTCCACCTTGGCGCAGTCTTCGCCGGCCGCGTGCAACATCAGGCCATGCTGCACGACGATGCCGATATGGGTATCGAGGCGGCCACGCCGGAAGACGGCCACGTCGAAGGCCACGGCGCGCCCGGTCACCGGGATCCACATCGGCATTGCTGTTGCGCCCGCCACCAGGGCCGCGATCTCGGCATGCTCATCGACCGAGCTATAACCGAGATAATCCGGCAGGCTGATCTGCAGCTCCTCGCGATAGGCAAGGCAGGCAAGGCCCCAGCAGTCGCAGCCGTCGCGGTCGCGGCCGAACTCGACAAAGGGCAGTCCAACAAAGCGGTTCGTCCAGTCGGTCATAGATAAAGCCCCGGAAACCCGTCGCGGCTCATCCGGCCGCCCGGAAAATATTCGTTTTCGATTTCCTCCCGGCTGATCGACAGCGTGATCTCGCCGGCATTGATGTCGGCCGAGGTGATTTCGAGGTCGGTGTATTCGACCTCGATGAGGCTGGGAGAGGACGCCAGCACGACGGCCATGTGGAGGGTCGCGATGTCGGTGAAGGAGCGCACGACGCGCGCCATGTCGGCATCGAGATTTTCCAGTACCAGCTTTGCCGAGGCCGGCGCATCCTCCTGGTCAGAGGGCAAAACCGTGGACGCGACCACCCAGAGGAACGGTTCCGTCACCGGGTTTGCACCGCGCCAGGTCGATCGGGTGCCGTAGTAGAGCGGATCTTCCGACAGCCGTTCCGTATTGTCGGTGGAGAGCCGGATCGGCGCGGGCAGCAGCGGATGGTTGATCTCGAACAGAACGACGTAAAGTTCGGCTGTTGCTTCGGCATCCTGCGCCAATCGGGCATTGAGGGAGATGCGCCTCATGGCATCACCTCGACCGAAAATGTCTTCCTGAACTCGACGCCGACGATCGTCTCGGCCGGCAGCTGGTCGCCGAAGGTGCAAAGCCACATAGACGCGAGCAGGATCGGCTGGCCTTCACTGGTCAAAAGCGGCTGGCCATCGCTGGCATTCAGCGCCCAGCCGTCCGTGGTCGGGTCCGGCATGCGAAACAGCAGCGCGCCTTTTTTGGTGTCGTACTCATAGAAGTTGTCGAAGATTGCCCGCTGGTCGGCTGTCAGAAGGACTGAAAGACTGACCACCTTGGAGACGTTGGAAAACCGACGACGATAGGCGGCTGGGCCTGCCTCGGATGTGCGGCGCAGGCGCGCCTCCTGGGGCTGCGACGACCAGGTGTTGCGCTCGGGCTTGGGCAAATCTGCGGGCCAGATGGCAATCGTCATCGGGCGACCCGCTGCGGCTTCATTCCGAACTCGGTCTGCAGGGCGCGGCGCGTCGCGCTCCCGCGTTGTTTGATCGTTGCCGCGTTCACCTCACCAATCTGGAAAATAGCTTGCCGACGGCCCTGCTGATCGGTGCGTTCCTCGGCCCGCACCTGTTCGCGGCCGTAATTGTTGATGATGATCGAGGAACCGCGATCGCTGGTGCCGGCCGAATAGGGATCAGCCGCGCGGGCACTGCTGTTGGCGCTGGCATAGACCGGCGCAATGGGTGCCACATAGCCGCCCGTGTCGAACCGGGTCTGGCCGCCGCTGCGCGCCATGCGCCTGAGCGAGTCGAGGTTCTGCACCCCGATCGCGGCCGTGCTGACCGCATCGAAGACATATTCCTTCTCATGGACGACGCCGGCCACGCGGGTCGGATCGGACCCGCCGGTATCGCCACCACCGGAGAAGCCGCGCACGAGGAACGAGCCGAGCGTCGTATTGGCAGACCAGGCCGAACTGGTCGGAGAGATGCCGCCGAACAGCTTGCCGATCCCGCCGACGAGGGATGACCAGAAACCACCGCCGGACGATGCACCGCCGGTCGCTGCGATATTGCCGATCTGGCTCAGACCGTTCGACAGCTGCCCGAGGCCATTGCCAAATACGCCGAGATTTTGCGTGGCTGCACCGCTTGAACCGGCAAGAGAGGCCAAAGATGCCGAGGCTTCCGTCGCGCGGCGGATCTGCAGTTCGGAGGCATTGATCCAGGACGTGGCGACGGAATTGTCGGAATTGCCCGACAGCATCTGCAATTGCTGCTGCCCGCCCAGCATGCGGCTGGCGCCGGTGGCAAAGCCGACATGCCCGCCGGTGCTTTCCGCTCCGAGGCCGCGCGACTGGAGCAGCACGTCGCCGCGCAGCAACTGGCTGGGATCGATCGCCCGGCCCCAGTTCTGGAACGAGTTTGCAGTGAGTGAGCCCGAACCATCGATCCCGACCTGCTTCAGCGCCGAGTTCACAAAGCCGGCGCACCAGGCGGTTGTTGCGGCATCGATATCAACGCCGCCGGCGCGCAGGAAGGAATTGATATCGGTGCGCTGACTGAGTTCGTTGGAGCCGATCAGGCCGAGCGCCTTGTCGACTGCATTGCCGGCCAGTCCGGAATATCCGCCTGGGACGTTGCTGTTGGCAGCGCCGCCCAGCAGATTGCCGGCACCTGACGCAATGCCCGATCCGATACCACCATTGATGACAACGGTCCCCGCCATCACCGACATGGACCCGACGCTGCGTCCCATCGCATTCGAGACGATAGCGCTGGGATCGGTTTGGCTCTGGCCAAACAGGCGGCCGACAATGCCGCCGAGGCCGCCAACGTCCGACAGCGTGCCGTAATCGGTGCCGAGCAGTGCGTTCTTCAGCGGGTTTTTAACGCCAATCTCCAAGAACGTGCCGGTGATATCCTTGGCAATTCCTTCCAGCGCGCCGGAGATATCTCCGCTGGAAAGGCCATCCACGATCCCGTCTATGGCGCTTTCGGCGCTGCCCTGCACCTTGCCCCAGGCATCGGCCTGCTTTTCGATCTGTCGGTTCATCACCGCTATGGCATCAGCCTCGGCGCGGATTTGGGCAGCAAGGCCACTGTTTGATCCAAGACCGCGTCGGCGGATTTCCTGTTCGGCCCCTAGAAGCGCCATCGAGCGCTCCCGCACCGTGTCGTTCGCGCCAATCAGGGACTGCTCGACGCGTAGCTTTTCCATGCGCTCATTCTGGCCGCGCAGATATTCCTGTGCGGACGCCAGCTTCTCCTGTTCTGCAAGACCGGCATAGCCGGCGCGCAGGTCAGCGATCTGCTGGTTGAGCCGCTCCTTCGCGTCCCCTTCTGCAACGGCCGCTGCGGCAATCAGCGGCCGTAGCGTCAGCTCTTCCTGGAGCATGCGGTTTGCGTCGGCCGAGGTGATGGAGCCGGCGTTGACGAGCGCATTCAGCCGGGTGCGTGTTTCCAGTTCGGCCTGCATGTCCTGCGCCTGGGAGCGCGCAGTGCCGATCGTCTCCTCGATCACCCGGTTGCGGGCACGGCCGGCGTCGATCTCGATTGAGGTGGTGGAGACTTCTTGCTCCGCCATTTGCAGGCGCGTGCGCCGTGCCTCAAGGTCGGCACGAACCAGCGGGTTCCGTTCCGTCTGGATCTGGATGTCCAGCCGATCCAGTTCTGCAAGGCGCTGTTGCCGGTTGGTCAAGTTGTCGAGGACGCGCTGTTTCGCCTCAAGCGCTGCCGTGCGTTCCTCCTCGTTGACACCCTGCAGGCCAGCCCCGCCTTGCAAGGTCGCGATCTCGTTCCGCAGCGTTTGAATGCGGCGACGATCGGCGCCAGCGCCGGAGCCGTCGATCAGAGATGTGACTGCACGGCTGCGGGCAATTTCCTCGGCCTGGCGCTGGCGCTCTGCCTCCTGCTGATCACGCTGCCGGATCTGTTCTTCCAGCTGCTGCACACGCGTGGCTGCTTCCGCCTGAAGCATGCCGCTCGGCGACAGAAGGCTCAGAAAGCCTGTTGGACTGGACAGTTTTTCGCGCGCGGTCCGCGCCTCTGCAAGCTGCTCTTCCAGGGACTTCCCGGATACGGCACGATCGACCGCGCGCCCAAGAGCATCATAGGCGTTGCTGGCAGCCGTCGAGACGGTGCCCCATGCGCGACCAAGAGCGGTCGTCGCCTCGGCCGCGCTTGCCAGCCGCTGCGGCAATGCATCAAGCAGGACCGCTTGCGCCTCAGATGCCCTGTTCTGCTGTGTAAGGTTGGTCACCTGACGGGCAGTTGCCGCATCGATCAGGCCATATTGCCGATACAAGGTGTCTGCGGCCTTGGCCGGATCAGCAAACATCTCTGCCAGCGCGTCGCCGGCCGCTGCAGCATCGAGCCCGATCGTCGCGCCAAAATCCTTGCTGATCGCGATCAGGCGCTCGAAATTTTCCGACCCGATCCGGCCTGTGCGCAGAAAGCCAGCCTCCATCGAGCGCGCGGCCGAGACGGAAATCCCTGCCGCGGATGCGCCGGCGCGCGCCGATGCTTCCATTTCGGCCGAGGTGCCTGCAACGGCAAGGCCAAGTCCCTTGGCAGCTGTTTCCACTTCCTTCGTCGACTGCAGATAGCTCGACCAGGATGCAGCACCGGTCACGGCAACCGCAGCCAGCCCGGCAACGCCGACCGTCAGCGGTGTGACAAGGCGCGCCGCTCCGGAGGCGATCGTGCCCAGATCTTTCAGCGCCGCGTTCACGCCACCCTGGCCGGCATAGATCTGGACGATCTGCGGTCCCTGCTGCGCAAGCACCATACCGAGCGGCATGCCGCCCGCCAGCGACTGGCCGACGTCGAAAGCCTGATAGGTGAGGTTCTGGCGGCGGAACTGCTCTCCCGCCTCGGATGTTCCGCCGGGCACCGTCCGGCCCTTGATCACGTCGATCGAGGCAAGAGTTGCCCGTCTCTGGCGCTGGATCGCGGCCGTCATTTCGTCGGTGGAGAGGACGCCTTGCGCCTGCAGCGTCCGGATTTCCGTCAGCTGCGTCTTGTACTGGTTGATGACGGCAAAGAGGGGATTGTATTTTGCGCGCAACTCATCGAGCGAACGCCCCTGCATGGCAAGCGCGCCGGTCCATTCGCGGACATTCTGATTGGCGGCCGGCGCACCTAAGGAGTGTTGCGCATCGATAAGCTGCTGCAGCCGGTTCGAACTGCGGCCCGCTTCTTCGCCGATCGTGGCGATGGCGGCCTTGGTCGCCTGGGCGCCAGCCGGCACCTGGCTGGCATCGAGCGTCACAATGGCTGACAGTTTAAGCGGCGCGGCCATCAATCATCTCCACTGTTGAGGACCGCGAGCGCGGCATCCTCCATCACGCGCAGATCCTCAAAGAGGTGGTCTGCAAACCCGCCGCATCGAAACGCGACGGCACAGCCGGCATAATCGAGCCCCACCCAGATCATGGCGCCGAAGCCGACGCCGACGCGCCATTGGGTGGCGCAGGCGAGAAAAGCGAGGAGGCTGTCCCAGTTGCAGGCCGCGACCGGTTCGCCGGCCTCCTCATCTGCGGGAACCGGGGTTATCCTGACGCCCATCAGCTCCAGTTCGCGCCGGGTCTCGTCCATGATCGGGGTCGCCCGTTCCCGGTCGATGCGACCGGTGCGGATCAAGGCCCAGGCGCGGGCAGCGGCCCGGAGTTTCCCAGGCGTGCTCCGTCCTCGGAAATTGCCGCGTCATAGGCGAGCTTCAGCGCCCGCCGGATGCGGTCCTGGTCGATCGCCATGTCGAGCGCTGCTGCACTGAAGGGGATCGGTTGGCCGTCTGCATCCACCACGCCCCGCCAATCTGTGATCAGGCGGTGGAACATCCCGGCGTCGTGGTCTTCCAAAGCCTTTTCGTGGGCGCGGATCGTCTGGGCCACTGCCGTCTTGTCATCGGCCGTCGACATAGCCTCGATCGTGTCGACAAGCTCGCGTGCCAGGGCATCGCGCTCTTCGGCATAGCCACGCATCTCGGACTTGCCGACGATCAGGAACCGGGCTTCAAATCCGACTTCGGTGAATGTGCCGGGCTGGTCGGGATCAGGCTGTTGAACCTTGACGGGCCACCAGACGGCGAGGCGTGAAACGAGCGTGAACATGCTTTGAAGACCCTTCAAACCTACTTTACGGTGATCGTGAATTCGTCGTTGCCGGCGGTCGGCAGGAGCATCAGACCCAGCTGGTTGTTGATGATCTTCTGGTTCTCCTGATAGGCCGGTCTGCCCAGCTGCACGCGGTTGGCTCCGAAGCCGATGATATTGCCGGCCGTGACGCCATGCTGGCCGGCAAGGACGCCGGTGGTGTGTGCCTGGGCAATTGCAAACCAGTTGATCGTCGCCAGCGCCACAGCTTCCATCGTTGCCTGTCCCGTCATCAGGCGGTCGACGATTTTCATGCTCTCGTCGTTGATCAGCAGCCGCTGCTGGACGTCGTTGGCAAGGTCGATCGAGAAGCCTTCACAAGCTCCCGCATAGCCATGGAGGCTGAACGTGGTGTTGGCCTTTGAGACGGGGACAGGTTTGATGAACTTGGTGAAGTCCGCCACAGGCATGGCCTGATCGCTGATCGTGCCGAGCAGTCCGGTGAAGGTGAAACTGAACCGTGGGATCTGCGGTGGCGTGAGATTGAGCGTGAAGGTGCCACGCGCGCCGAGCAGGACGTGGCGGATGCCGTCCATGAAATAGTAGATCGAGCACGCCTCGTGGCCAGATGATACCGGATTGTAGACGACCGACACGCCCGCCTGCACCGTTTCGGCAAGCCCGCAGGCGCGCAGCAGCGGCCCGTAGGCAGGCACGGTCCCCGCTGCGCCAGCGCCGGCAATTTCCACGTCAAAGGCCACGCGACCGTAATTGCCGGTGAGAATGACGCCCTGGTGGCCCATATACGGCAACATCAGCTCGCGGCTGACGTCCTGGCCAAGCAGCGGTTCCGGCCGGAAATTGTTGACCTGCATGGCGTTGGCAGCACCTGTCGGTACGGCATCCGCGCCATAGGCGGTTTCGAGTTTGACAAGGACCGCCTTGTTGCGTGCAAACTTCGACATCAGCTTCCCCTCGTGGTCTTGGTGACACCAGCGTCGGTGTCGGTCTCATTGGTCTCTGCCGGTTCAGCTGTCGCAGCTTGCGCGCCGGTTTCGGCCGGACCCTCGGCCGTTTCGATGGGAACGAGCGCACCGTCCTCGTCGCGGCGATAGGAGCCGCCAGTTTGGGGCAGCTGGTTCATCAGCGTTTCTCCAGGGTTCTCGTGGTCTTCCAGGTCTCGGCGTAGATCGTCGCGGCCGTGCCAAAAGCGCTACTCTGGCCGGACACCAGTTCGAACGGCTCTTCCGATGCGTCCCATTGCCAGCCCGCCAGTGCGTTCTCGATTTCGTCGCGTGTCTGCTCGTACTCGCTCGCCCGCTTGCCGCCCTTTGCATCGTCGTAACGGCGGATCAGGAAGGCGACGATGACGTAGGCCTCGATCGACTGGCGAAAGGCGCCGGCGGCAAACTGATTGGGCTCCGCGATGTCACGGAACGGCAGGACGAACACGGTGCGGTTTTTCGGGGCGGTCCCCTTGGACAGGGTCTCCAGATCCTCGGCCGGCAGCACGTCGGTCAGCGTCGTTTCCGCGCGCAGGCGGGTGATCACATGCGAGATCACAGGAAGCCTCCAAACCCGCCCCAGAGCGGCCGTTGCTTCACCAGGACGACGCGACCGGCGTCGTCGGACGGCGCCTCCGTTCCTTCGCTGACAGGCAGGCTGACCAGCGCCTTGGCGACGTCACGCAGGCCGTCCATGGCGCTTTTCCAGTCGCGCACGACGTGATCGGGCGCGCCGTCGCGGTGCAGGTGATAGCGCGCAATCGAGACGGCCCAGGTGGTCACCAGTCCCGGAACGGAGGTGAGGGGCAGCCGGTAGCGCGCGCCGATATAGCCATTGATCTCGCTTTCGGCCGTGGCGATCGCAGACGCGACCACGGTTGGATCAGGCGCGCCGTCTGCGTCGCGGTCGGCAACCTGCAGGATCTCGTCTTCACCGGCACGGGCCAGAAGATCGGCGAGCGTGGCATAGGGTGCCATCAGCCTTGCTCCCGCATGCCGATGATGCCGCGCGCGTCCAGGTGCTGCACCAGATCATAAGGGACCGGCGCCGGCTCGTCCGGCATGAACTTGATGCCATCGACGCGTACCGGCTGCAGAACGGTGAAGATGATGGTGTCTTCATCCTGTTGCACAGCGTCGCCGGCGGTGCTGACACTTGGCGAGGGGTGGGAATTTCTGGCCATGGGGTTCTCCTTCGGACCTTGCGCAATCGGCGCCTTGCAGGTTGCGGAAAGCCCGGCGGCCGAAGCCGCCGAGATCGGTTGTGATGCAGCGTCAGGCGACGACATCCTCGAACAGGTAACCAAGCTCGGGCGAGGAAATGACTTCCTTGACGCTTTCGCCGGAGCGCACGCGCACCGAGCCCTTCAGGCCGATCTTCGGTTCGTCCATCGCGCCGGACACACGGTCGCCATGCTGGGCGGTCCAGCCGAAGGTCGGCGTTGCATCGATTGAGGAGGCGAGGGGCGCCTTGTGGAACAGGAGCGCCTTGTCGCCCCAGGCGCGGGACCGGCTGACCGGCTGGCCCTTCTTTGCCCGGTTGATCCAGCCTTCGCCGACAGTGATCTCATCCAGTTCGAGAAGGTCGGCGACTGCGCGCCTGTCGGCCATACCGTCGCCCGCACCCGACGGGGTCAACGCCCGCAGAACCGAAGGATTGGTGCGCAGCGCCGTCCATTCGATGCGGCCAAGGACCATGTTGTTCGGGCGCATGATCATGCTGTCGGCCGCCTCGCTGATCTGCACGATCGGTTTGCTGTCAGCATGCGACCACTGACTGGTGCCAGCCAGCGTTTCCTTATTTCCGGCGCCGTACATTGCGGAATTGAAGACCTTGTTGGCGACGCGCACTTCGCGATCGAGCAGCACAAGGTCGATCAGCTTCTGCGCGGCAAAGGCACGCGGATCATAGCCGTCCGGCGCGTTGTTGATGTCATCAAGCGGAATGACGTCGTCCAGGCCATAGTCGTCGGTCTTGTCCTCGACGTCCTGCGCCTCGAACTCAACTTCGTTGGGAGCGGACTTGCGGCCGACCTTGGTATCGCCGACCGTGATGAACTGGCCAAAGTCAAAGCGCCACCAGGTGAACTTCTTCTTCGGCAGGTTTGGCGTCAGGCGTGGAAGCACTTGGTCTGCGATCAGCGCATTGTTCTTGTAGGCGATGATGATCCCGGTCAGCACCGGATCGATAGGGAACGGCGTGCCGCTCATGGAAATCTCCTTGGGAGGGTTGCGGGCAATCAGCCCTGGATCCGGGACGGGGTGACGAGGACGCGGGCGATGTCGCCCGAGACTGCGCCGATGGTCATAAGGCCGCCGGTGCGGGCATTGACGCCGGCCGCCGGCGCTGCCGCCACGCCCTTGCCGTTTGCGTCGGCCGTGAAGAAGGCGCCGGGCGTGATGGTGCCGCCGATCTCCAGTTCGGTTTCGCCGAGCAGCACCACGTCGACGCGGTCGCCGATCGCCGCGCCGCCCGGATGATCCGTGACGCCGATGATGTTGTCGGTGGGTGCGGTCGCGAGCGCCACCTCGCCATCATTGGCACCGGCCTTCACCTGGCGGCGGTGCGCAAGGGCGGTGGTGGCGAGGAAGTTCTTGATGATCTTCATGAGGCTTTGCCCTTCGGGTTAGCGGCGGCGCGTCAGGCGCATGCCGGCTTCTGCGGCCGACAGCTGTTCGCCCCTGGTGCGCGCGGTCTCGATTTCGGTGGTGATGGCCGAGGCGACATGGACAGGGTCGGAGAAGTCCGGCCCGTCACCGGTCGCCAGTTCGCCCTGGGCAACCGGCAAGGGCAGGCGCTCGATCAACTGACGAAGGACGTCGCGTGGCGAAAGCTGCCGGCCTTCGCCACCATCCGAAAACGAGATCGTCTCGGCATCGAGATCGGCAAAAAGAGCGGTGGCCAGATCCTTCAGGCCGACCGGTAACCGGCCGGTTTCAACCATGGTTGTGACAAAGGCCGCGTCGTCTGCGCAGCGTGCCGTCTTGCGCGCCTGCAGGTCTGCCTGTTGCTGGTCGGCAAAGCTTGCCTCGCGGGCCGCAAGGTCTGCCTCCCGCCGCTGGATTTCGGCGAGCATCTCCTGGCTCATGGTGTCATCCTCGTCGCTGTAGCTTGTGGTGGGTTCGGTTAAGAGCGGTTGGTCGCGCAGCTGCTGGGCCGTTTCGGCGATCTGGTCGATCTGCCAGGCGGGCACGATGGCGTCGGCCACGTCGATGCCTTTCTCGGCGACGACGAAGTCTCGAAAACCTCGAATGATCTTTGAAAGGGTTTCAAAGCCCCAGGCGGCGCGCGCGATGTCTGCGTCCTGAAACTCGACAAGAGCCTCGTCGTCGCAAAACTCGACAGCCTTCAGCCCCTTCACGGCAG
Source organism: Rhizobiaceae bacterium (assembly GCA_027483885.1). Taxonomy (GTDB): domain Bacteria; phylum Pseudomonadota; class Alphaproteobacteria; order Rhizobiales; family Rhizobiaceae; genus Neorhizobium. The sequence goes on along the minus strand of JAIXTO010000187.1, from coordinate 10,265 downwards.
GTGCCGCGGCGCCAAGGAAGCCGACATGGCGCAGGTAATAGCGACCGGGCGTCGGATTGTTGGGATGGTCGGGCGTAAAGAAGCTGGCCGAGCGCTGGCGGAAACGGCCGTTGCGCACCAGATCGGCGAACTGGCTTTCCAGATCCTCAGGCTCGACGACAAGACGGCCGTCCTGGAAGGAAATGGACTTTACCCAGCCGTAGGCCGGCGCATCCTGCTTTGGATGGCCGACGACGATCGGCGCATGGGAGAGCGCCGGATCGTAGCTTGCAGCGATGGCGCCAAGGTCGTCATCCGAGAAGGTGAACGACCTGCCTCGGTTGTCTGCGTGGGTGCCGGAACGGAAAATCTCAAACGGTTTCATGCCCGCCACACTGGATCAGCGTGGTCGGTGGAAACAGTCGCTAGGGTTTGTGGATCAGCCGCCTCTACGTCGCGTGGGGCGCTCAAGTCTTAACGCGGGGGAGGCAAAGAGGGCAAGCATCGAATTTGAAGCCGTTTTGAAGCCCTTGGGCGCGCATTCACCCTCTGTCGCGGGTAACGAGCCATCCCGCCGTCCTGCGCGCGTCTGTGGGCCGGTTATTGCGGCCCCGCCGTTTGCGCCAAAGCCTCCTCGAAATGGTCCTGTATGATCTCTTCGATCCGCGCCCGGTCTTCCTCGTTGACACCAAGAAACTGACGCTTGGGAATGGTGACGCGCTTCACCCGGAATGTCTCGCCTCCCATCGAAAAGACAAGTGCCGCGGCATTCTTCGGGACGATATCGCCGCCTTCATTGTGGATGCGCGCATAGACCTCGTTCGAGCCGATTGCGACGGAGCTTTCCGACGCCAGCTGCCAGACGATCTGGGACAGGCTGCGGGTCTGGCCCGTCAGGATGCGCGCCCCTTTCTTGGTGAGCTTATAGAGCGGGTTCAGCGCTTGCCATGCTTTGCCGTCAGGATCCGTTTCGCTACGAAACCTGTCTTTGGTGGCTTCCGCTTCATACTCGCCGATGTTCTTCAGCACCGGCGCCAGATCGCCGGCCGCCTTCAAGAGGTTTTGGAGCGCCCTGGTGATCTCCTGGTCGTCAACGACGATCGATGCTGCTGCCACTTTGAACTCCGTTGTCGGTTCTGGTCGAAATGTGCTACGATGAAAGCGTTCGGTTGTCTGGGGTGTTCCGGCTCCCTCCGTAGGGCAATCGGCTGAGGCGCGTCCCGGAAAGGCGCGCCTCCTATGTTTTCCGGTAGATCAACGCACCTTTTCGATAAGCCTCGAGATACTCGTCCGAGGCATCAAACCCCGTGCGTGCAAACCAGCCCGATTTTGTCCATTCGAACCGGACAAAAATACTTTTGCCGACTGGCAACAGGACCCGTTTGAGATATGCGCGTCGCAGCACGACACCGGATGCCACAGGCGCCCAATCGATCCAGATTTCATCGGGGTTAAGGATGGCATCCGCCATGAGGTTCACGAACTGGCCGCGTTCACGCTTGTCGGCCTTCAGCCCGACGACGGTCCCATCACGCGTCCGTCGTTCGAACATTGTCCGTCCTATCGCGATGACGCCACCCGAAACGTCCCTGTGAAACCCCGTTTCACTGCCGCGTAAACCAAATCGCGACAGGAAAGCGTCCACATATTCCTCTTCCGGGAGCCCCATCGGCAGGATGTCGGCCGGCCTTGCAACTGATGGTGCCGGCAAGGGTGGCAGAGTGACTGGCCTGGCTACCTCACCGAAGGCTGGCAGCCGCTCACGTAGTTCGGTTGGCACTATGCCGTGCAGCCGCTCCTTACCGACATTGTAGTCCCAGCCCCGGTCAATGCCGGGATAACGCAGTTCCGGTTCTCCTGTGCGCCGATCGACGCTCTCATAGGGTTCCAGCGTCGGCGCCTCGTCAGGTCCATCCTTGCCGAGCCGTGCCAGATCCCGGCGCGACAGCGCCTTGACGTCGCAGCCGCAGCCCCAGCCGTTGGGCGGGTACATCACGTTCCAGGCGGGATCGGTCGCCGCCAGCACCAGACCGTTCCAGGCAAGATGCTGAAGGCGCGGATGCTCGGCACCTGAATGCACATATTGCAGATACGGACGGTAGCGCAGCACATCCGGATCGGTCAGCTGTGCCCAGCGGCCGGCCATATAGGAGGTGCGCATGTTGGTGGTGTAGATGATCCGGGCGCGCCAGTCGTGGCGCTCCTCGTCGGTGCTGCCGCGCGCATTGAACTGCCAGCCGGTGCGCTCCACGATGGCGTCAAAATCCTTGCGGAACTCGTTGAAGCCGGTGCCTTCCCTGCGGGCCTTTTCGACAGCAGCGCGAAAGTCGGAGAGCATGTCGTCGCGGGTGACGCCGGCCACCGTGAAGGCGCGCACCTGGCCCTGCCGCAGCACGTCGTCATACTTCCGTGTCGGCAGATTGACCTTGCCTTGCAGAAAATCGATCGCTTCCTGGAATGGCAGCTGGTCAGCCATCGGCGCTTGCCCGCCCTTCCAGATCGGCAAGCACGCTGCCTTGTGCCATCACCTGCGCCAGTTCCTCGATCGAGAGGTCGCCGGAGAGCCGGGCAAGCCGTTCGACCAGGTCGTCATAGGATAGCGCATCGGTAAACGCGGAGCGGATCTCGTTGATCATTGCGTCAATCGCCGGCCGACCAAACTCCGCCATCTGGTCGGAAATCTGCCGCACCGTCTGCTGGGAGGCCGCCTCCGGCCGCACCGGATCGGCAAACGCGAGACCCGCCGTGGCATTGCCCGGTTGCTGATCGTTGCCGGGCTGCGGCTGCGTTGTCTCGCGCTCGATCCATTCTCCGCCATAGGTTTCGTTGATGTAGTCGACGGAGGCGGGTCTGTAGCCCATCTCGTAAATTTTCTTGTCGCGCTCGACCTTGTCGTTGAGGTCTTCGGCCTCGGAAAAATCGCGCCAGACTTCGGGCACGGCTTCGCCGGGATAGTTGATCTCGACATACCAGCGCACGAGGCTTTGCTGGATGGTCTTGCACACCAGGTCCGCATCCGCCTTGGCAATCGCAATGCGGATCTCGTTGTGAATGTCGCCAAGCGAGCGGGCGCCGCGTTCGCCGGAATTAGTGGTGAGCGTCTCGCCAAGAACCGCCTCGCTCATCAGCTCATCGAGATAGCGCGCAAGACCTTCCGACTGGACATTGCTTCCCCTGGCTTCCAGGAGATCGACCTTGACGTTTTCCGGGACGATCAGGCTGTCGGAGGCCTGCATCGCCACCAGGGCTTCCGCCAGCAGATCCTGTTTCGTCTTGTCGTAGGCGCCCTGGTATTGGGCAACGGTCGTGGGGGCGGCATGCTTGCGGGTCGCCTGCAGCCAGTTTGCCAAGACCTGCCGCTTGAACCAGGCGGGCCAGAACAGGACGGAGCCGAGGCCGATGCCATAGGGGTCATCATCGTCATCATCGATCGAGTGCCGGTGCACGATAAATTTCCGATCGGGTACGGCAACACCTTCGATCGGTGCGGATCGTGTCAGCATCCTCAGGCCACCATTCACGTCGAAGCGAAAGCGGCTCTGCTTCTTCACCTTCACGGCCGATGGCGTCCAGGTGCCGCCCTGCCTGATCCAGATGATTTCGGCAACGGCAAAGCCCTTGAGGATTGCACCCAGCAGACCGCGCGTCAGCTGGTCGAAGCTGACGCCTTTCAGAAGCCGCTCGATGTCGGCCGCGATCTTCTTGTCATTGCGGCGATCGGAGGCCGCAATCACCTGCCATTCCCGGCTGATCACCTCCAGCTTGCGCTTTTGCAGGATTGCGTGGGCATGGGGGTCTCGGCGGATCTCGTCATAGATCCTGTAGGTCTGAACTCCGCCATTTGCGATGAGGGTCTCGTCGCTCGGCTGCAAGACCGTCTGGAACTGCGGGACGAACGGATCGGAAGCGTTGGTGGCGATTTCGCCGGTTTGTGGGGCGGGCATGTCAATTCCTCAGGAAGCGCGACAGGTTGCCTAAAATGTTCTGGTTGATGATGCCGGCGCGGAATTGATCCAGCTTCGCCTGCTTTTCCTTGTCGCCTCCGGCCGTACCGGCGCCGGTCGGGCCGGAAGCGCCGGACGCGGCCTCGATTGCAAGGGCAAGCGCCCAGAAATGGTCGGCGTGCCCGTCCGGCGTGCGCTCGGCCGTAAAGCGGATATTGCCGCTCGCGGTGACCTGCTTTGTGACCGAGCGCAGGTCGGCGCGGATTTGCTTGTCGTAGGGGATGCGCAGGCTGCGGTCTTCCATGCGCGAGCGCACCGGGTAGGCCAGCGCCTCCTTCACCTTGGCCGAGAAGGTGACGGGCTCGACGGCATACGTGCCGAACTTGTTCTGCGCATCGTCGGCCCAGCCAATGCCAAGGCCGGTGGCATCTATCGAGGTGCGAAAGCAGCGCTCGATCCATGGCCAGAGCACCTTTTCCTGATCGGGCTTGCTCATGTTGCGCATGGCCTCGATATGGCGGGTGTAGAGAACATCGCCGAGCTTTTCGACCACCCAGAGGACCGTCAGGTCCTTCTTGCGGCCGATATCGATGCCGGCATACAGCTGGCGTCCTTCCAGGACATGCCAGTCAAAGCCGGCTGGATACTCGCAATTGGCGATCAGGTCATATTCGAGGAAGGCCGTGTCGTCGTCGGCCGGCTGGCACATGTATTCCTGGAAGAAGCTTTCCTCATCAGCGCAGCCGCTTTTGACCCAGTCGAAATATTCCGCCTCGGTCATCTCCTGCCGTTCGTCTTCCTCCGGCAGGGATTGCTGCAGCTTCCAGAGAAAGCCGTCGTTCAGTGCGTCCTCGAGCGTGACGCGGTGCAGGCTGATCTTCTTCGGATTGCCGCCCTCGCGGTATTCCCGGACCAGCTGGTTGAAGAAGTTATGCGAACCGCGATGGGTGGAGATCACCTCCATCGAGCCGCCCCAGGTGATGCCCGGATAGGCGATGGACCAGAGTTTGCGCGGATCGGGATGGAGGGCAAATTCGTCCAGCACGCGGCCGCCGCGTTTGCCGGCCTGCGCGTCCGGGTTCGAACTCATCGAATGGATGCGCTTGTTGTTGGCAAAACGCAGGACATAGGCGCTGTGCTTGCCCTCCGGATCAAGCGCCACCTCGCCAAGATCGCGGGCGGCGAGATCAAGATTGCCTGACCAGAGTTTGCAGTCTTCGAGGAAGAGGCGCGCCTGGATATCGTCGCGCGACGACACCCATTGATCATGGCGCGCTGAAACCAGCGAGGTGCGTGACACGGTCGCATAAGCCGTTGACCAGGACAGCCCGATCTGGCGGCCTTTTTCCATCAGCTTCAGGCGGGCATTGTCGGTGATCCACCGGCTTTGATAGGGCAGGAAGATTGCCTTGGTGTTTGCCGGAACGATCCTTGCCCGGCCCATCAGATGATGCCCAGGCGACGGTTGATTTCGTCCATGGTTTCCTGCGAGACACCGGCCTTGCGCACGACGTTGGAGACCTCGGCAACTGCCTTTTCCAGCCTTGTCTTGACGATCGCTTCTGCCTTTTCGCGAAGCTCGGCCGAGTGGCGCTGCGCCATGACTGTGTCCTTGTAGGCGCGCGCCAGTTCCATGGCGCCCTTAGTGCCAAGGCCTTCTTCATCAAGAAGCTCATCGAGCAGCGTCTTCAGGAATTCGCCAAGCACCAGGTCGGCATTGCCGACTTCCTCCGGCGTCAGGCGTTCTGCAATGCCGGCATAGATGTGACGGCGCTCTTCCAGCTGGATCGTCCGCTTGGCAAGGCGCATGGACTTTCGATTGAAGGCCGAGCGCGAGATCGTCTCGATGCCCTTGGCTTCCAGCCGGTCGTTCAGTTCAAAGAGAATGTCGGCCTGTGTCCGCTCGCGCTTGTTCAGCTCGACCAGTGCCCAATGCAGGTCGTCGCGGGCTTCGTCGGGGAGAAGATCGAGGCTTGAAAGGCGTCCACGTCCGGCCATGGCTCAACCTCTTCCCGGGCGCTGGACGCCGGCAATGGAGATATGCCCGGACAGGTGCAGTTCGCCGCGTTCCGCAAGCCGTGCAATCTTGACTGTCCCGGCGGGGATGACGTCGACGGCCGTCATGTCGCTGAGGAACTGGAACTGCGCTTCCACCCATTCGCGGGGTTTGTCGATCAGAAGGAAATCCAAGAGGAAGCGGCGCATGGCTTCCGATGTCAGCGCCTTGTTCGGCTGCTGCGCCAACTCCTTCAGGATGGTCAGGCGCGCTTCTTCCTGAATGATGCTTTCCATGCTCATTTCTGGGCCTGCTCCAGCAAGAACTCTTGAAGTCGGCCGCTTGTCGCGGCGATGGGTTTGAGGCGTTCGTCCAGCGTGTCGAGGCGCCCGGAAATCTGGGCAAGCGCCAGTTCCAGCTTGTGCGCCGACTCACGGTCGGGAAGGTGTTTCATGTCGCTCTCCAGCGCCTGGACGCGACGGTCCTGTTCCACAAGCTTGGCTTCTGCCTTGGTCAGGCGCTCATCGAGCTTCTTCTCACCCGAAGACATGATGGTCCGGATGTGGGCGATCAGGTTGAAGATCGAAACGGCAAGCCCGACGAGGCCCCCGACCACGGCAAAATCAAGCGTCATTTCAGATAGGCTTCCCGTTCTGCGATGATCTGGCATTCGAGGCACCGGGTGGCGGAGGGATAGACACGCCGGCGCGCCGGCGGGATCGTCGCGCCGCAGTCGATGCATTCCGTCGTGCCGATCTCGCGCAGGGCTTTGGTGACGGCCTTCAGAGAGGCGTCGCGTTCCTGCTCGATGCGGGCCTGTGCGATCTCCCGGTCAAACTCACTGAGCATGCGCGCCTCCCACGGCGGCGGCCCGGCGCACCTCGCAGATCCGCAAGGCGGTGCGGTCGCGGCCCCACAGGCTTTGGGTTTCGGCTTCCTCAAGATCCCGGTCGGGCAGAGGTACCGGCGCGGGGCAGGGCGTGCGGACTTCGGCTGGCTGTTCCCGTTCCACGATCACTGTTCTCACCATCGGCGCCGGCCTATCGCTTGTTGAGCAGGCGGACGCGATCGCGGCCAAGGCCGCAGGCGCCACCATTTGGCAAAGCCGCATTTTCCGTCTCCAGCTGGATGGCACGCGCTTCTGCCGCTGCGACCTTGTCGCGGGCGGCATCCTGTGCGGCCATGGTTTCTCTGAGGGTTTCGGCGATCTGCTTTTGCGTGGCCGCTTCGGATTTCTGGATCTCCGCTGTCCAGTGCGCGTCGCGTTCGGCGATGGCATTTGCTCGGGCGTCATCGATCAGGCTGTCGAGGACGCGAAGCGTCAGCCAGCCGCACAAGGCAGCGGCCGTCACGAGGGCCGCAGCAACGATCAGCGGGGAGGCGATCTTGGCGAGCCAGCCAGTGATCATCGCGTCTCTCCCGTCGTCTCTGTGCCAGCCAGCGCCTTGCCGGCGGCACGATAGTCGAGCGAGCCGAAGCCGCGATGGATGCCCAGCATGGAGACGATCAGCATGACCATGGAGGGCACGGCAATTGTGCCGAACTCGACCGCCTGCCCATTCAAGGCGGCGCCAACCGCAAGTATCAGGATGACTACCCAGGCCATGATCGAGGACAGCCAGAGCGCACGTTTCGAGGTGGAGTAACCGGGCTTTTGCATGATGGTCATGCTCCCGCCAGCGCCGACCAGGTGTCGGGCGTTACGATGCCGTTAGGCTCAATTCCGCGGCGTGCCTGGAAACCTTTCACGGCAAGTTCCGTGGCCGGTCCGAAATCGCCATCGATGCCGATGTCCGCCCCCTGCTTGCGCAGGAAGAACTGCAGGCGCTCGACATTGTTGTCGTTCATCTGCCCGCGATGAAGGACCGGAAACTGCAGGCGATCCGGCGTTGTGGTCGCATCCGCCAGCAACCCGGCGATCACGATCTTGGCGCGGGCAAGCTTTGCCTTGCGATCATCAAGGCCATTGCGTCCGCCATTGATGATCCGGGTGATTGCCAACACGTCGTCGCGGTCGGCATAGCGGTTCAGGCTCTTGTCGACCCAGAAGTAGATCGCCGACCACGGCACCCACTGATCATCAAGCACCAGTTCCGGCCGCCCCTCGAAATCCGGCGTGCCGCCCGGCAGCTGCCGGCGCAGCCAGCCGGTAAAGGCGCGGTAGTTGGCCCGGCCGGTCAGCTGGATCGGTCCGCGTCCCTTGAACCGCTTGCCGTCACCCGGCTTCGTGTTGCCCAGGTCCTCGCGACCTTCATAGGCGGCACCACTTGCATATTCCTCGAAGGTGCAGAAGCTGTCGCTCTCATGTGCCAGCTGGGCGAGGAAATGCGCCACGCGCAGCGGCCGGTCGATCTCATAGGTGTCCATGAGGTTCGGCAGGGCGAGCCTGAGGATCGCGGCGTTCGTTTCCTGGCTGTTGCGCCGGTTGGACGGCACGGGGCCGCCGATCGCAAGGAAGGCCGGCAGGGTAAGCGCGTGCGGTAAGCTGGTCGTGGACATGAAAAAGCTCCGGTCGCCGGGGGGGGGGCGTGTCGGAGCCAATGTCGCGTGCGCGGGGATTTCGAAACAGACTCAACGACTTGTTGGTCAGGGGCCGAACAGGTCCAGTTGCCGGGCTTCACCATCGGCGAGCCACTTGCGCACTGTCACGTCGGTGACGTGCAGGCGGCGGGAGATCTCGTTGATCGTCAGCTGCTTATTATACCGCAGATGCGCGGCGATAAAGGGTTTGCCGGTGGGGATGCGGGCGCTCCCGACGCCCGCCTGCTCGGCAAGTGCGATAGTGGCTTCCTTGCCCAGTTCCTGGACAACAGCCGAGCGGTCCTGCGGTCTGGTCGAGAGGTAGACGTAGGAGCCACCGAAGGCCAGCAGGAAGCGCACCGTCTTCTCGATGCCGATTGCCGTCACATAGGGCTGGATATGGGCGGGCACGCGGATCTCGCGCGGGCCTTCGGTGGTGCGGCTCATGACGCGGCTCCGTCCTTCGGCTTTGCCCGGATACGGCGACCGAACGTGTTGTTCACGCCTTGCCAGTCCTTCTGGGTCAATTGCGCCAGCTGTTCCTTGTCGGCGGACTGGCTGAAAACCTCCGGATCAAATTCGCCTCGGGCGAGGAGGGAGGCGTCCGGATGCAGGATGCGCCACTGCGCCCAGGCAACCTTGGCGCCATCGAGCCGCAGCCATTCCTGGCCATTGGTGTTGCCGAACATCACGCCGGCATCACGCCGCAGCCAGCCTTTCAGCGCCTCGATCGCCTTGGCCGCATCATCGGCGTAATGGAGGAAGCGCGTGTGGTCGATGCCCGTCTGCCGCTTGACGAAGGCGAGCAGCGCTGTGTCGCGGCGATCGCGCACAAGGCCGAGATTATAGGCTGCGATCCAGAGCGCCTGCAGTTTCTTGGCATATCTGCCAACGAGGACCTTTGATGGCTTTGCCGCAGGCGCGGTGAAGCCTTCGTTGCGGAAGACGGAAAGGACCGTCTGCCGCTCGGCCTCGGTCATGTCCTTCGCCGAGGCTTTGCCTGTGATGTTGGCGAGCTTGGCCCGGTAGGTGTCGTCGTCCAGGGCGAGATGTTTCTTTGCGATGTGGAGAGAGGCGAGGGAGGAGGTCATGCAAAGGCCCCTTGTGGAATCAAGTGAAGGGACGGCACTACGATCATAAGGACGTGTAGTTGTGGAATTTTACCGAAATGCTTGATCGTTACTGGTTTCGAAAAATCTTGCTGCTGGTGATCATTGTAGCGATTGTTCCGCCGATAGTGTGGGGAGAACCCCGGTCGGTCGAAGGGCAGGCGGGCGGAGATCCTTGGCGATCTATTATCTTCGACTTCCAAACGCTCATCGGCGGGCTGCTTGCAATCTTTGCAGCGTGGTGGACCGTCGACATGATGGAAAAGACGGATCGAGCCGCGCAGGAACGGCACGAACAGATGCTTAGTGAGACGCGAAATACCGAATTTGCTAACGCCGTCCGACACAACCAGATCATGAAGTTGGATCTGAGGGCGGACATGCTGAGAGTGGATCGGCTTTTGACGCCATCGTTGTTGGGGTTTGTAAACTCTCAAAAAGAGCTGCAAAATTTGCTCAAATATGATTTGGCCAAGTTGCGCCTGCCAGAACAGTTTACTGACGAAGACCGAAATTCGTTTCACAAGGCCACATGGTTCCTTGAGGAGAAATTCACAACTCCCCTGAGCTCTCAAGCTTGGCAAGAGCAAGCTGATCTCTGAATAGCCCCGCGTTTCGTAGACACCCTCCGGTTACGTTTTCTGCTGCTTTTCGAACTCGACGGGCGACAGCATCCCGTTTCTGACATGTTTGCGCTTCGGGTTGTAGAACATCTCG
>JAIXTO010000011.1 GCA_027483885.1 Rhizobiaceae bacterium | reverse complement strand
GCATCATTGGCCCAGGTAAACAGACCATGGCTTTCCAGCACAACGCCCTTCGCCGTCGGATTGGCCTTCACGAAGGCTTCGAGATCGAGACCGAGCTGGAAACCGGGGCGGCGCCAGGGCAGCCAGCCGATATCGGCGCCAAAAATCTGTTGCGTCAGTTCCTTGGAGTTCTTCGAGGCAGCAATCGCAATGATTGCATCCGGATGCATGTGGTCGACATGCGTGAACGGCACAAAACCGTGCAGCGGCGTGTCGATGGAGGCCGCGCGCGGATTGAGGTTGAAGGTGCAATGCGGAAGGAAGCCCACCATGCGGTCTTCGTCCTCGACACCCTTGTAGATGCTCTTCAGCGCCTCCAGCTTCTCCTGGTACAGCGTTGCAAAACCATCCAGCTTGATCGTGCCGACATCGCCGCCGGAGCCCTTGACCCAGAGGACCTGAACCTTTTCACCGGTCAGCGGATCGGTTTCCATAACCTTGGCCGAGGTATTGCCGCCGCCGTAATTGGTGATGCGCTTGTCGGCGCCCAGAAGGTTGGAGCGGTAAAGAAGCTTGCCCGGCTCATCCAGGTTTGCCGCGTGGGCATCGTCCCAGCGGCTTTCGAGAAGGTGTGTTTGGCCCGTCATGGAAATCCTCCCAGATCTGTTGTTCAAGGCCGCTCATTCCAAGCCACCTCGGTTGGCTTCAGGATATCGCGCAGGCACATCACAATTGTCAATCAAAAACGATCATAAGTTTTCATTGTGCGGCGCAACATAGAGATTTGTGATTGATTATGATTGACAGCGATCTTTTGCTAAGACTATATCGACAGCAAGGAGGACCCCATGCACGAACGTGAACGCCATCGCATCATCCTAAGCGCGATCCAGGAAAAGCCTGTGATCACGGTGCAGGATATTGCTGAATTGACGGAGGCTTCCGAGGCCACGATCCGGCGCGACATTGCGGCTCTTCACGTGCAGGGAAAGCTGCGCCGGGTGCGCGGCGGGGCAGAAGCGATGCACCCGCCGCAGCTGGGAAATCTGGCGGCACGGCCCTTTCGCGTATCGGAATCGGTCAACATCGATAAGAAGCGCGCAATTGCGCGCGCTGCCGTCGAACTCTGCGAAGAAGGTGATTCGATCATCATCAACGGCGGCACCACGACGTTCCAGATGGTGCATTTCATGTCGGCCCGCCGCCTGCAGGTCATGACCAATTCGTTCGCCATCGCCGAACATCTGGTGAAGCAGTCGAAATGCACGGTGACGGTGCCGGGTGGCGCGATCTATCGCGACCAGAGCCTTATCCTGTCGCCGTTCGAGAACGACGCGATCCGCAATTTTTATGCGCGCCGCATGTTTGTTGGTGCGCAAGGCATCTCGGCGCTTGGCGTGATGGAGCCGGATGCGCTGGTCATCCAGAGCGAGCAGCGGCTGATGCGCCAGGCGGATGAACTGATCCTGCTGGTCGATTCGGGCAAGTTTGCCCGGCGCTCCAGCATGATCCTGTGCCCGCTGGAAAATGTTTCAACCATCATAACCGACGACGGCATCACCGATGAGGCGGCCACGATGGTGGAAAATGCAGGCGTGAAGCTGATCACGGTAAAACCCGTGGCCGCCGCCGGCAGACAGGATACGTCTTCGGTCGCGTGAGGAGACGACCGGCCGAAGACGGGGAGAGAACGGTCTTTAATTGGGAGGAATGAACATGAAATTATCGAGAAGACATCTGGGTGCGGCAACGCTTGCGCTTGCAGCCTCCGTTTCCATGGCAGGCTTTGCCTCTGCCGCCGACATCAAGATCGCGCTGGTGGTCAAGTCGCTCGGAAACGGCTTCTTTGAAGCCGCCAACAAGGGTGCCGAAGAAGCCGCCAAGGAACTGGGCGGCGTCAAGATCATCTATACCGGCCCGACGACGACGACGGCTGAGGGCCAGATCGAAGTCATCAACTCGCTGATCGCGCAAGGCGTCGATGCCATCGCGATTTCGGCGAACGATCCGGATGCCGTGGTGCCGGCCCTGAAGAAGGCCGCCCAGCGCGGCATCAAGGTCATCTCCTGGGATTCGGGCGTGGCGCCTGCCGGCCGCATCATGCACCTCAATCCGTCGTCCAACGAGCTGATCGGCAAGATGTGCCTGACGCTTGCCAAGGACCATCTGCCCGGTGGCAAGGGCGATTTCGCCATCCTGTCTGCCACCACCACCTCGACCAACCAGAACATCTGGATCGGCGAGATGAAGAAGCAGCTGAAGGATTTCCCCGGCCTCAATCTGGCAACCACCGTCTATGGCGATGACCTCGCCGACAAGAGCTACCGCGAAGCCCAGGGCCTGCTCACCTCGCAGCCGAACGTCAAGGTGATCGTTGCCCCGACCACGGTTGGCGTGCTCGCCGCCTCGCAGGCGGTGAAGGATGCCGGCAAGATCGGTCAGGTCTATGTGACCGGCCTTGGCCTCCCGTCTGAAATGGCCGGTGCCATCAAGTCGGGCGCCACCAAGGAATTTGCCATCTGGAACCCGATCGACCTCGGTTATTCGGCAACCCAGATCGCCTATCACCTCGTTAAGGGTGACGCGACCGGCAAGCCGGGCACCGAAGTGAAGACGGGCCGCATGGGCTCGATCAAGATCGGCGACAATGGCGAAGCGGCAATGGCCGATCCCTTCGTCTATGACGCAAAGAACATCGACCAGTTCTCGAAGATCTTCTGATCATTCCTCACGCTTGACGCTTTGCCCCTCACCCTGACCCTCTCCCCGTTTGCACGGGGAGGGGGAACCTGCCGCACGAAACATCGCGTCGGGTCCTGAGGGCGCGGCATATCTCCTTCTCCCCGCGTGCGGGGAGAAGGTGCCGGTAGGCGGATGAGGGGCTCCAATGGTGAAATCAACAATGAATGCTGTCGCACCGATGACCGTTATCGAGAGCCGTGGGGCGCAAAAACCCATTCTGGAAATGCGCGGCATCAGCCAGATCTTTCCCGGCGTAAAAGCGCTCGATCAGGTCTCCATCGCGCTTTATCCGGGTGAGGTGACGGCGCTGATCGGTGAAAATGGTGCTGGAAAATCGACGCTCGTCAAAATCCTCACCGGCATCTACCGCCCGAACGAGGGCGAAATCCTGATCGACGGCAAGCCGATCAGCTTTGCCAGCGCCCAGGCCGCAATCGATGCGGGTGTGACCGCCATCCACCAGGAAACCGTGCTGTTTGACGAGCTGACGGTGGGTGAAAACATCTTCCTCGGCCATGCGCCGCGTAGCCGTTTCGGCACCATCGACTGGCGCACCATCCATGCCCGTTCTCGCGCGCTTCTGCGCCAGCTGGAAAGCGATATCGATCCGACGATCCGGCTGAAGGATCTCTCGATTGCGCAGCGCCATCTGGTGGCCATTGCCCGGGCGCTGTCTGTCGAGGCGCGCATCGTCATCATGGACGAGCCGACGGCGGCACTGTCGCGCAAGGAAATCGATGATCTCTTTCGCATTGTCGAAGGCCTTAAGCGCCAGGGCAAGGCGATCCTGTTCATCAGCCACAAGTTCGATGAAGTCTACGAAATCGCCGAGAATTTTGCTGTCTTTCGCGATGGCAAGGCGGTCGGGCAGGGCCGCTTGAAGGAAACGCCGCAGTCCGAAATCGTTCGGCTGATGGTCGGCCGCGACGTCCATGACGCATTTCCAAAGATCGCGGTCGAGATCGGCCAGACGGTGCTGTCGGTTGAAAACTACTGCCACCCGACCGAGTTCAACGACATTTCCTTCGAGCTGAAGCGCGGCGAGATTCTGGGCGTCTACGGCCTCATCGGTGCCGGACGCTCGGAGCTTTGCCAGTCGCTGTTTGGCATTACAAAACCGTCGTCCGGGCGCCTGGTGCTTGAGGGAAGCCGCATCGAGATCCGCTCGTCGGCGCAAGCGATTGCAGCGGGCATCGTCTATGTGCCGGAAGAGCGCGGCCGCCACGGGTTGGCGCTGCCGATGCCGATTTTCCAGAACATGTCGCTGCCATCGCTTGCCAAAACCTCGCGCTCCGGCTTCCTCAATGCCGCCAACGAACTGAAGTTGGCCCGGCAATATGCCGAGCGGCTGGACCTGCGGGCGGCGGCGCTTTCCGTGCCGGTTGGCACGCTCTCGGGCGGCAACCAGCAGAAGGTCGTCATCGGCAAATGGCTGGCAACGAAACCGAAGGTGATCATTCTCGATGAACCGACCAAGGGCATCGACATCGGCTCGAAGGCTGCCGTGCATGGCTTTATCTCCGAACTTGCCTCCCAGGGCCTCTCCATCATCATGGTCTCGTCGGAACTGCCGGAAATCTTGGGCATGTCAGATCGGGTCATGGTGATGCGCGAGGGGCTGCAGGCGGGAATTTTTGAGCGCTCCGAAGCGTCAGCCGAAGTGCTGGTGCGCGCCGCCACCGGCAATGCGTGAGGGATCCGCGATGACACGATTTCTGAAAAACCGCGAAATCCTGCTGACCGGCATTATCGCGCTGATGATTGCAGGCTTTGCCACCCGCGCGCCGGGCTTTGCCGAGCCGGGCAATCTCGTCAACATTTTTAACGACACGTCGATCCTCATCATCCTCGCGCTTGCGCAGATGACGGTGATCCTCACCAAATCCATCGATCTGTCGGTGGCTGCCAATCTCGCCTTCACCGGCATGGCGGTTGCCATGACCAATGCCGCCTTTCCCGATCTGCCGCTGGTCATTCTG
>JAIXTO010000002.1 GCA_027483885.1 Rhizobiaceae bacterium | reverse complement strand
ACGCGGCGGAACTCGTAATCGGCTTCCAGATCGCCACGGATACGAGCGAGCGCGGACTGCTCGGCATTTTCGCCGCCATCCTGCGCCTGGACACGCACCAGCACATCCTGCGGCGTGCCAAAGCCCTGGGCCTGCACTTCACCGAGGTTCAACTGGTCAAGACGGGCACGAATATCGGCGATGTTGGCATCGCCCTGGCGGGCCTTCATCTCGATGATGGAACCACCACGGAAGTCGATGCCAAGGTTCATGCCAATGCCGACGAAACTGACGAGGGCAGCAATGGAAAGAGCCGCTGCGGCAAGGAAGGTATAACGGCGGATCGACATGAACGGCAGGCCGCGACCATCAAATACGCCGGTGCGGATGCCCTTCGGCAGCTGCTTCGGCTTTGCGCGGCGCACCCAGACGGCAAAGAGCCAGCTGGTGAAGGTGAAGGCGGTAAAGACCGTCGTGACGATACCAACGGCAAGCGTGACGGCAAAACCGCGCACCGGACCGGAGCCGAGATAAAACAGCACCACGGCTGCAATCAGCGTTGTCAGGTTGGCGTCGATAATGGTGGCAAAGGCGCGCTTGAAGCCGCTATCGATGGCCGGCAGCAGCGAACGGCCGCTTTTGACCTCTTCGCGGATACGCTCGTAGATGAGAACGTTGGAATCCACCGCCATGCCCATGGTGAGCACGATACCGGCGATGCCGGGTAATGTCAGCGTCGAGCCGATCAGGGACAGGACCGCGAGGATCATGACGATATTGATGGCAAGCGCGATATTGGCGAGCAGACCGAAGAAGCCGTAGAAGGCAAACATGAAGGCGGCAACGGCAACCGCGCCGATGATGGAGGCAACGACGCCGGCGCGAATGGAATCCGCACCGAGGCCCGGACCGACCGTGCGTTCTTCGACAACGGTCAGCGTTGCCGGAAGCGCACCGGCGCGCAGCAGGACGGCCAGGTCATTCGCGCCCTGAACCGAAAAATTGCCGGAAATCTGGCCGGAGCCGCCGATGATCGGTTCGCGGATGACAGGCGCCGAGATCACCTGGTCGTCGAGGACGATGGCAAAGGGACGGCCGACATTCTGCTGGGTCGCCTGGGCAAAGCGTTGCGAACCACGCGAATCGAAGCGGAAGGTGACGACCGGCTCGTTTGTCTGCTGGTTGAAGCTTGCCTGCGCATCGACAAGGTTTTCACCCGAAACGAGCGCACGACGCTCCACCAGATAGGGCACGGCGGGATCGTCGGTCGAATACATGATCTGCGATGTGGCGGGCGGGCGGCCGTTCAAAGCCTCCTGCACCGGCATCGTGGTATCAACCATATGGAAGGACAGCTTGGCGGTCTGGTTCAGAAGCGCCTTCAGGCGCTGCGGATCCTGAAGACCCGGCACCTGCACGATGATGCGATCATTGCCCTGGCGCTGGATCAGCGGCTCGGTGGTGCCAAGCTCATCGACGCGGCGGCGCACCACCTCAATCGACTGCGTGACCGCAGACGACATACGGTAGTCAATGCCGGCATCGGTGAGCGTCAGGCGCAGCAGGCCATCGCCGCTGTCATCCAGCGAGAGTTCCGTGATGCTGCCGCCAAAGGTGCCGGCCGAAACGGGCTGAAGCAGCGGCTGCAAGGCATCGCGCGCCGCCTGAAGCTGCGCCACATCCGTCACGCGGACCTGGATCTGCTGGCCGGTGCCATTGAGGCCGGTATAGCGCACATTGGCTTCGCGCAGCACGTTGCGCACGTCGCCAACGATGGTTTCAAGCCGTTCCTTGGCGATATCGCTCCGCTCGATCTTGAGCATGATGTGCGATCCGCCCTGAAGGTCGAGACCGAGCGTCACCTTCTTGGTGGGGAACCAGCCGGGGAGCTTTGCCAACTGCTCGCTGCTGAACATGTTCGGAGCTGCGATCAGCAGGCTGACGGCAATCACGAACCAGATGAATAGGGTCTTCCAGCGGGAGAAGTATAGCATTGCGATCTCGATGTTCTGGCAGGGTCAGAGAGGCGTCCGCCTGAAGCGGACGCCGAGCCCGGGTAGACGTTCAGGCCTTCTCGGTCTTGACCGGCTCGCCCTTGACGCGGACTTCAGCCACGTAGGTGCGCAGCACGCGAACCTTGACGTTTTCGGCGATTTCCACTTCCAGTTCCGTATCATCGATGACCTTGGTCACCTTGCCGGAAATGCCGCCGCCGAGAACGACCTGATCACCGCGACGGATGTTCGACAGGGTTTCCTGGCGCTTCTTCAACTGAGCGCGCTGCGGACGGATGAGGAAGAAATACCAGACCACCATCAACGGCGCGAAGAGGAAAAGCATTTCGAGGCCGGAGCCGAATGCGGATGCGGCGGGTGCGGCACCCTCAGCCTGGGCGAATGCTTCAGTAATGAACATCGAGAACTCCCGGAATAATATTACGGAGGCACCCCCCGTTTCAAGCCGCCGGAATATAGTTGCGATCAAGGCGAATGCAACAGAAACGAAGGCTCAGGGCGTACCGAATTCAGGCCTCTTACCCTTTCGATGGGGAAAACACCATGCTACCGCCATGGAAAAGCGTAAACGCGGCCGCGCGCTGCACTTTCTGCCCCGGACCGCCGCACCAAGGAGATGAAGATGACCGTGGATGCAACCGCTGAATTGATCACACAAGTGCGCCGGCTGGCCGATGCGCTGGACCGTCTGGCCGGCCCCGCGCCCGCCGTCAACAACTGGGCCGCGGCCGACTGTTTCGTCTGGGTGCCTGCCAACCGATACCTGCAGCCGGTGGCGCGTCCGAACCGGGTGGCGCTTTCCCTCATTCGCGGCGTCGATCATGTCCGCGACATTCTCCACGAAAACACGCTGCGTTTTGCCGAAGGTTATGAGGCCAACAACGTTCTCCTGTGGGGCGCCCGCGGCATGGGCAAGTCTTCGCTGGTCAAGGCCGTGCATGGGGATGTCAAGGCTTCGAGCGGCTCGCCGCTGAAACTGGTGGAGGTTCACCGCGAAGACATTTCCTCGCTCCCCACCCTCCTCGACATTCTGAAGGTTTCGGACCAGCGTATCATCGTGTTCTGCGATGACCTGTCGTTCGATCACGACGACACCGCCTACAAGTCGCTGAAGGCGGCACTCGACGGCGGCATCGAGGGGCGTCCGGACAATGTTCTCTTCTACGCCACGTCCAACCGCCGCCATCTGCTTCCGCGCCACATGCTGGAGAACGAGCAGTCAACGGCGATCAACCCATCCGAAGCTGTCGAGGAAAAGGTGTCGCTATCGGATCGTTTCGGCCTGTGGCTCGGCTTCCACAAGTGCAGCCAGGACGATTATCTCGGCATGATCGATGGTTATGCGGCCCATTTCGATCTGGGTCTTGCGCCCGAAACGCTGCATCACGAGGCGCTGGAATGGGCGACGACCCGCGGCGGCCGGTCGGGCCGTGTCGCCTGGCAGTATATACAGGATCTCGCCGGGCGGCTGCGCAAGCCGCTTCACCGGGCTTAAGCTTCCCCCAAAAAACGCGCATGAAAAAAGCCCGGACATGCCGGGCTTTCTCTCATCCCTCGATACGCAAAACAACTGCGAGGGCAATTCCTTATCTTTGCGACGGTTGAGCCCGTGGTCTTTCCTATTCCAGGAAGGTCATCGGGTTGACCGGCGTTGCGTCCTTGCGCACTTCGAAATGCACCTGCGGGCGCTTTGCATCGCCGCTCATGCCTGATGTGGCAAGCGTCTGGCCGCGCTGGATTTTTTGACCGCGCGTCACGTTGATGTTGCCGGCGTGGCCGTAGACGGTGACCTTGCCATCGTCGTGGCGCACCAGAACGGTGTTGCCGAGCTGCTTCAGGCCGTTGCCGGCATAGATGACAACGCCGTTTTCAGCCGCCTTGATCGGCGTGCCCTCGGGGACGGAAATGTCGATGCCGTCGTTGCGGTTGCCATCGACATTCGATCCGTAGGCGGCAATCACGGCGCCGTTCACCGGCCAGCGGTATTTTTCGATGCCGGTGGCAGACGGTGCCGGCGTGCTGACATCCGATTTGCTTTCGACGTCGGAAAGGCTCGCGGTCTGGGTCTGTGCCGGCTTTTCCGGGGCCTTGGCGACGGCTGCCTCGCGAGCCGGTACGGACACCGGTTCAACCTTGGCCGGTGCAGCCAGCGGTGCCGATGCCGTCTTCACAGCGTCACCGCCATTGGCGACCTTCAGCGTCTGGCCGATGCGGATGCCGCCATCGGTCAAGCCGTTTTCAGCCTTCAAGCGATCGATTGGCGTGTTGGTGGCGCGAGCGATCTTGGCGAGCGTATCGCCGGGCTTCACCACATAGGAGCCCTTCGGCGGGACCGGCTGGCCACCACCGGACGGCGGGGTCAGCTTGCCGGCTTCGGCCTGCATCTTGTCGCGGGAGCTTTGCGCGCCCGGCAGCACGGCAACCTTGTCGGCCGGCTCGCGGGACGGCGTCGGCACATTGCCGTCGTTCGGCAGATCGATGGAGCCGGAGGCAGCCCGTGCCGTGTTCGAACGTGCGGCATAGGTGGGGATGACGACCATCTGGCCGGCCGTCAGCTGACCGCCATTGGCTTTCAGGATTTCCTTTTCCGGCACGCCGTAACGCTGCGACAGGACGGCCGCCGTCTCGCCGGGACGCATGGCGATGCGCGGAGCGTTGACGGTCGACCAACCGGTCTGTGCAGTGTTGGCAGTTCCTTCAGCGGCAGCACGACGCGATGCAGCTGCAGGTGCCGGCTGCACCATGGCCTGCTGGCCTGAAACATCCTCGCGGGCCGGCGGCAGGCTGGAACCGCTGTCGCTTGGCGGCGCAAGTTCGGCACGCTGGATGGCAACCGGGGCTGCAGCACGACGGGCCGGCGATGCACTGGCAGAACCATAACCACCCTGCTGCGGATAGGCCTGCTGCTGCTGCGGATAGGAAGGCTGCTGGGCATAACCACCGTTCTGCGGTGCCGCAGAGGCCGTATAGCCACCGACATCATCCTGCGGTGTCGGTGCCGGACCATAAGCCCCGCCCCCCTGGCGCTGCGGAATGGATGCCGTCGTGATGTCGTCGCTTCCGGGCATCAAGCCTGAGAAACGCGTGGCATCGGAACTGCACCCCGTTGCCGCGCTGGCAAGGAACGCTGCCACGGCGACGCGGACGGCTGACTTTCTCATATTCGATGAATTGTTCAAACGCATGACCCGACCCAAACGACGCAACTAACTTGACGATCATTAAAGCCCGTTAGTCTTACCGTCGGGTTAAGGCGCGGGTCCGTCCTGCATTTTTTTGATAAATTGATAACCATGAATCGGCTTTACCCGATCCAGACACCGCAGGCTGTGGAACAGCGCGGCTTAGAGATGCAGCGCGATATGTGAGGCGAGCGGCAGGTAAGGCGCTGGAAACAGGTCTTCACGCTCGAACCGGCTACCGGTCTTGGTGAGACGCACCATCATGCAATTTTCGCCATCGGTCATCAGCGGCGCAACCATCGAGCCGCCATGCACCAGTTGCTCGGCATAAAAGCGCGGTATGCTTTCGAAGGCGGCGGTGACCAGGATCCGGTCGAACGTGCCCTCTCCCTGCAGTCCGTGCGTGCCGTCTGCCTGACGGATGATGACGTTGCGAAGCCCGAGCGCTTCCATGCGCAACTGGGCGGCCTTCACCAGCGTGCGGTAACGCTCAACGGTCAAGACGCGCTCCGCAATGCGCCCGATGACGGCGGCCATGAAACCGCTGCCGGTGCCGATTTCCAGCACCCGGTGGCCGGGTTTCACATGCAGCTGCGCCAGAAGCCGTGCGGCAAGATCCGCCCCTTCCATGAAGGAGCCGCAGTCGATGGGAATGCTGCGGCTGGAATAGGCATCACTGGAAAACTGCGGTGGCACGAACTGGCTGCGCGGCGTCTGCTCTATGGCCGTCAACAGATCAAGATCGGTGATGCCCTGCGCCCTCAGCCGCAGAACCAGCGCCGCAAACCCTTCTTTCTCGATCATCGCGGATTTCAAGCATCCACTCCCAGAGCCTGCAGAACCGCATCGCGCGCGCCATGATCGGTCAGGTCGAGCTTGAGCGCGGTCACCGAAATCCTGTTCGCGCTCACCGCATGAATATCGGTGCCCGGTGCGAACAGTCCCGAACGCACCGGGTAGCGCAGCCAGAAGTAAGGATGGCCGCGACCGTCCTCACGCTCTTCCACCACCAGTGCGAAATCCGTCCTGCCCTGGCTCGTCACCTCAACGCCATCCACCTCATCTGGCGTACAGGCGGGAAAATTGAGGTTGAGGAAGGTGCCGCCTGGAAGGTCTGCCTGCAGAAGCTTGCCGATCAGCGCCGGCGCATGGGTTTCGGCGATTTCCCACGGAATGCTGCGGATCTCGCCGTCACGGCGCACCGCCTGGCTGAGCGACAGCGAGCGGATGCCCTGGATCGTGCCTTCGATGGCGCCGGCAATCGTGCCGGAATAGGTCACGTCGTCGGCGATATTGGAGCCGGCATTAACGCCCGACAGGATGAGATCCGGCTTGACGTCCAGCACATGGCGGATCCCCATGATGACGCAATCGGTTGGCGTACCGCGCACGGCATAATGCCGGTCGGCAATCTTTCGCAGCCGCAGCGGTTCCGACAGCGTCAGCGAATGGGCAAGACCGCTCTGGTCGGTCTCCGGCGCCACGATCCAGACATCGTCGGAAAGAGTGCGGGCGATGCGCTCCAGCACCGCCAGCCCTTCGGCATGAATGCCGTCGTCATTGGTCAGCAGTATCCGCATGGCTTTTGCGTCACGCGCTCCGTTCGATCCGGGTCAGGCCGCCCATATAGGGAACCAGAACGTCCGGTACGGTCACCGACCCATCGTCATTCAGATAGTTTTCCATGACGGCAATAAGGCAGCGGCCGACAGCCGTGCCCGAACCGTTCAGCGTATGAACGAATTTCGGCACCTTGTCGTCCTTCACCCGGTAACGGGCGTTCATGCGACGGCCCTGGAAATCGCCGCAGACCGAGCAGGACGAAATCTCGCGGTAGGTGTTCTGCCCCGGAAGCCAGACTTCCAGATCGTAGGTCTTGCGGGCGCTGAACCCCATATCGCCAGTGCAAAGCGCCATGGTGCGGAAATGCAGGCCAAGACGTTTCAGCACTTCTTCGGCGCAGGCAGTCATGCGCTCGTGTTCGGCAACCGCACTTTCGGCATCGGTGATCGAGACCAGTTCGCATTTCCAGAACTGGTGCTGGCGCAACATGCCGCGCGTATCGCGACCGGCAGAGCCGGCCTCCGAGCGGAACGAGGGCGTCAGCGCCGTAAAGCGCAGCGGCAGCTTTTCCTGCTCGAGGATTTCGCCCGATACGAGGTTGGTCAGCGTCACCTCAGCCGTCGGGATCAGCCAGCGGCCATCGGTTGTGCGAAACAGGTCTTCAGCGAATTTCGGCAGCTGGCCGGTGCCATACATTGCCTCATCGCGCACCATCAGCGGCGAAGACACTTCCGTATAACCGTGCTCGCTGGTGTGGAGATCGATCATGAACTGGCCGAGTGCCCGCTCCAGCTTTGCAAGCTGGCCGGTCAGCACCGTAAACCGCGAGCCGGACAGTTTTGCCGCCCGGTCGAAATCCATCATGCCGAGACCTTCGCCAATCTCGAAATGTTCCTTGGCGGCGTGGTTCCACAGCGGCTTTTCGCCGGTGACGCGCGCCACCACGTTGTCATGCTCGTCCTTGCCGACGGGCACGTCGTCGAAGGGAATGTTGGGCAGGCGCAACAGTACATCGTCCAGCGCTGCAATTGCCTCGCGCTCCTGCTGTTCCAGCGCCGGCATCGTGTCCTTGAGGCTTGCGACTTCGGCTTTGAGTTTTTCGGCCAGTTCGGAATTCTTCTGCGCCATGGCGGCGCCGATATCCTTGGAGGCGGCGTTGCGACGCGACTGCATGTCCTGCAGCTGCTGGATCACCGCGCGACGGGTTTCGTCCAGCGCGATGATGGCCTCAGCCTGCGGCTCGGCGCCGCGCTTCTTCAGGGCCTCGTCGAGGCTTTCGGGGTTTTCACGGATCCACTTGATATCGAGCATCGTCGTTCCAGGTCATGAAGTAAGAGTTATGGCCGATGCGATGCGCCCGGCCGAAAGGAAAGTCCGGCCGAGATATCCTGTTCTGCCGGAACGGATCTTCAGGCCTCGTCGGACCGGGACGGTTCTGTCTTGGCGACACCGGACACCGCGCCCGTCTCGGCCACAGTCTCTTCGGCGCGTTTGCGCTCGACCAGACGTGCAGCATAGATCGAAATCTCGTAGAGAAGGATTGTCGGCAGTGCAAGACCGATCTGGGACATCGGATCGGGCGGCGTCAGGACAGCCGCCACCACAAAGGCGATGACGATGGCGAACTTGCGCTTTTCGCGCAGCCAGTCGCTGGAGAGAATGCCCACCCGCGCCAGAAGCGTGGTGACGACAGGCAGCTGGAACACCAGCCCGAAGGACATGACCAGCGTCATGATCAGCGACAGATATTCCGACACCTTCGGCATCAGCGAGATCGCCACTTCTCCCTCGCCCGGCGCCTGCTGCATGGCGAGGAAAAACCACATCACCATCGGCGT
>JAIXTO010000001.1 GCA_027483885.1 Rhizobiaceae bacterium | reverse complement strand
CGCGACCTGGAAGACGTCGCCTGACCCCCGAACAAAGATTTCAACACAGGATTTTCAGACATGGTGGACAGCCTCGGATATCGCAAAAAATTCGGCGTCATCGCGCCTTCGACCAATACGTCCGTGCAGCCGGAATTCGACCGCATGAGCCCGGTCGGCGTGACCAACCACTTTTCGCGCATCACGATCCCGGATGATCCGGTTCATAGCGACGACGATTTCCTCAAGCTCATCGACAATATCCGCGCAGCGATCATGCAGTCGATTGATTCCGTGATGACCTGCAGCCCCGATCACCTGGTGATGGGCATGTCGGCGGAAACGTTCTGGGACGGGCTTGATGGTTCGGTAGAACTCCAGAAGCGTGTCGAGGAACGCGCCGGCGTAAAGGTCACGATGGGCTCCGATGCCTGCCAGGCGGCATTGGCCAAATACGGCGACATCAAGCGCATCGGCGTCGTCACACCGTATATGCCGGTTGGCGACAAGCAGGTGATCAAGTTCTTCTCCGATTGCGGTTATGAGGTCGTGCATCTCAAGGGCCTGCGTTGCCCGAGCCCGATGCTGATCGCACATGTCAGCGAGCAGGAGCTGCGTGACAGCATCAACGAGGTCAATGATTCCAGCGTTGAAGCGATCGTCCAGGTCGGCACCAACCTTGCCATGGCGCGTGTCGCCGGCATCGCAGAATTCTGGCTCGACAAGCCCGTGATCGCCATCAACACGGCGACCTACTGGTATGCACTGCGCCAGAATGGCATCGAAGACAAGGTGCAGGGCTTCGGCTCTCTCCTGTCGCAGCACTGAGGCGGACGGAGAAGACCGATGCATTACGATTTCGTTCCGATCAACGAACGCAAGCCGCTCCGGTGGCCGAACGGCAAGCGTCTCGCCATCATCCTCACGACCAATTTCGAATATTGGGACCCGGTGCGCGACACGCCAAAACCCTATTACCCCGGCGGCCCCAGCATTGTCGGGGGAGATCTTCCCGGAAATGTCTATGACAATGCCAATTATACCTGGCGCGAATACGGCCAGCGCGTCGGCGTCTGGCGCATGTTCGACATCTTTGACGCCGAGGGCGTGCCATCGAGCTGCACCATCAATGCCAAGATGGCGCTGGAGCGGCCACAGGTGGTGCGCGCGGCGCTCGACCGCGGTTGGGAAATCGTTGCCCATAACTATGTGCAGTCCGAACTGCTCACCGACAACATGTTCGACGAGGACAAAGAGCGCGAGGTCATCCGCGCCACCCTGGATGTTTATGAGGAATTCTGCGGGTTCAAGGCCAAGGGTTGGCTGTCCAGTTCGCTGCGTTCAACCCTGAACACCATCGACATCCTTGCCGAGGAAGGACTGATCTATATCTGCGACCTCTTGAACGACGACCAGCCCTATATGGTCGAGACCCGCAGCGGCAAGCCCATGGTCTCTGTGTCCTACACGTCGGAAGTCAATGACTTCAGCTTCCTGCGCCAGGGGCTCGGTGCAGAAGGCGGGCTGCAGATGTTCAAGGAGCAGTTCGACTGCCTTTATGCCGAAAGCGAGACGACGGGCAAATTCATGAACATCGGTCTGCATCCGCACGTCATCGGTCAGCCATACCGGATTCGCGCATTGCGGGATTTCATCCGCTACGCCAAGCAATTTGACGATGTATGGTTTACCACCCGCGAGGAAATCGCAACTTGGTACATGGAAAACCATACCAACCATATCGAGGTAAAGACACGATGAACCCAGGTCGGGACGATGATATGGCCGGCCGTGCTGACGGTATCGATCTTGAGGATACCGATCTGCAGCGGCCGGTTGAAAAGGCCTATCAGGGCATTCGCCAGGCAATCCTGCGCGGCGAGCTGAAGCCTGGCGATCATCTTCCCGAGGAAATGCTGGCGACCATGACCGGCACCAGCCGCACCCCGGTGCGCGAGGCGCTGCGGCGGCTCGCGGCCGAGGGTTTGGCCACGGTCAGCAACCGCCATCGTTTCGTCACCCATTTCTCTCCGGAAGAAGTGTCGATCATCTTCGACATTCGTGCACAGCATGAAGCCTATGCCGCCTCGATCGCGGCACAGAAGATCACGCCGGCCGAGCTTGGCCGGCTGCAACACCTGATCGACGCGATGGCCGAGATCGAGACGGATACGAGCAGTGCGGTGGCGGAACGTTTCCTGTCGCTCAATACGGATTTCCACGGCCTCATCATCGATGCAACCCGCTCGGCGCAGCTGAAGCGGCTGACGGCACCGGCGGCAGCATTGCCGCTGATCCTCGTCAAACAGTTCGTGATGGAGCAGCGGGTCGATGTGGTTCGCTCCAACCGCCAGCATCGCGACATTCATGCCGCACTGAGTGCCCGCAACAGCGAGTGGGCGGCAGCCGCCATGTCCGGCCACATTCTCTCCACCAAGCCGAGGCCGCGCGATCCAAACCGCGGCCCGCATCGATAAAAACGCGATCAACGCTTGAGGAACAGCCAGTGCATCAAAAACGCGACGAATTGAGCCGCAGCCCCCTGCCCATCAGCGGCTATGTCGCCGGGCGCTTCAGCGGTCCATCCGCCACGGAAGAAATCGCCGTGATCGACCCCACCACCGAACAGCGTGTTGCCACACTTTACGAATCGTCCGCTGACGAAGTGGATCGCGCCGTATCTGCGGCACGCCGCGCTTTCGACAAGGGGCCATGGGGGCGCTCTAGCGTGGCCGAGCGTCAGGCTGCATTGCTGGCAATCCATGATGCGATCCTCGCCCATGCCGATGAACTGGCAGCGCTCGAGACCATCAACACCGGCATCCCGCTCAGCCAGACCCGCAACGTCCATGTGCCGCGCGCGGCCTATAATTTCCGTTTCTTCGCCGAATATATCAACCAGGCCGGCGGCGATGTGTTCACCCAGGAGCCCGGCCTGATGAGCATCGTCACCTATGAGCCAATCGGCGTCTGTGCGCTCATCGGTCCCTGGAACATGCCGCTCGGGCTGACCGCCATGAAGATCGCCGGCGCGCTTGCCTTCGGCAATGCCTGCGTGGTGAAGCCCTCGGAACTGACACCGCTCACTGTCACGCGGTTGGTGGAGATCATCGAGGGCATCCTGCCGGACGGGGTGATCAACCTCGTCAACGGCCGCGGCCAGGTCACCGGCACCGCACTGGTCTCGCATCCCGGCATCGACATGGTCTCGTTTACCGGCGGCACCGTGACGGGTGCTGCGATCCTCACCGCGCTCGCCAAGGGCATCAAAGGGTCGGCGATGGAACTCGGGGGGAAATCGGCCAACATCGTCTTTGCGGATGCCGATTTCGATCAGGCTCTCGACGGGGCGATGATGAGTTCCTTCATGAACAACGGTCAGATGTGTCTGGCCGGCAGCCGCATCTTCGTCGAGCGTCGCATTGCAGACCGCTTCATAGACGGCTTCACGCAACGCACACGGGCGCTGAAAATCGGCGATCCCCTCGTGCAGGGCACCGAGATAGGGCCGATGATCAACCATGCGCAACGCGAACGCATGGCGCGCTACGCCGAGACCGGCAAGCTCGAAGGCGCCACCTTGCTCTGCGGCGGCCATCGCGACAGCAATGTCAATGCCGGCTATTTCTTTGAGCCGACCGCGATGCTGGCACCTTCGAATGACATTGCCATCTGCCGCGAGGAAAT
>JAIXTO010000018.1 GCA_027483885.1 Rhizobiaceae bacterium | reverse complement strand
GGATGTTGACGCCAGCGATACGTGCCACGCCTATTCTCCTTGCGTTCCAGTTGCCATCCGGCAAGTGGTGCTTCTTCCATGAGAGCAGCCATAGAGGGCCGCCAGTTCAAATCTCATCCGTGACAAGTCAAAAAGACCGGACCGGACATCCATCTCTGGATGGTCCACGCCGATCGCTGTCAAATGTCGCGAGTTGGCGCGGTCTTTAGCGGAATCAGTCGAAAATAGCAACCGGCCCCGCCAAGATTCTTGGGTAACACCTGGGTTAAGCTCTAGAGAGCCGCCAGGATCGCCTCGATATTGGACGTGACGACGTCCATTTCGGCCATGCCATCGACAGTCTTCAGCTTGCCCTTGGCATAATAGTAACCGATCAGCGGCGAGGTTTCCTTGTAGTAGACCTCGAGTCGCTGCGTCATCGTCTCGGCATTGTCGTCCGGCCGACGCTTGAAGTGGGTGGACCCGCACTTGTCGCACACGCCTTCCACGGATGGCTTGTGGTCCGTGTCGTGATAGACCGCACCACAGCTGGCGCAGGAATAACGACCGGAGACACGGCGAACCAGCTCCTTGTCGTTGACCCGAAGCTCGATCACCACCGAGAGGTCGAGCCCCTTGGCGGCCAGCATCGATTCGGTGGCATCCGCCTGCACCAGGGTGCGCGGAAAACCATCGAGAATGAAGCCCTTGGCACAGTCCGGCTGGTCGATGCGTTCCGAAACGATCGCAATCACGATGTCATCAGAGACCAGTTTGCCCGAATCAAGCACCGCCTTAACGCGCTTGCCGACTTCCGTTTCCGCGACGATGGCCGCGCGCAGCATATCACCCGTGGACAGTTGCGGAATTCCGTACTTTTCCACGATCCGCTGGGCTTGGGTCCCCTTACCCGCCCCCGGCGGCCCCAAAAGAATCAATCTCATCGTCCCCTCTTTCCTCCACGCAGCTTGGACTTCTTGATCAGTCCCTCATATTGCTGGGCAATAAGATGGCCCTGGATCTGTGCTACCGTATCAAGGGTAACACTGACAACGATCAAAAGCGAAGTACCACCAAGGGCTAATGGGATACCAGTCCTTGCGATCAGCGTTTCGGGAAGAATGCAGACAAAAACGAGATAGATGGCGCCGACGACCGTGATGCGCGTCAGCACATAGTCGATATATTCGGCCGTGCGCTCGCCCGGGCGAATCCCCGGAATGAAACCGCCATGCTTCTTCAGATTGTCAGCCGTATCCTTCGGATTGAAGACGATGGCCGTGTAGAAGAAGGCAAAGAACGCGATCAGCACACCGTAGAACACCATGAACAGCGGCTGGCCATGCTGGAGCGATCCGATAACCGTGGTTGCCCAGGCAGGCAGATTGGTGTTTCCGGCAAAACCGGCAGCCGTTGCCGGCAGAAGCAGCAGCGACGAGGCAAAGATCGCCGGGATCACGCCTGCGGTGTTGAGCTTCAGCGGCAGGTGCGAGGTATCGCCCTGGAACATGCGGTTGCCGACCTGGCGCTTCGGATACTGGATCAGCAGCCGGCGCTGGGCGCGCTCAACGAACACGATCAGAGCAATCACGCCGATGGCAATGATGACGACAGCGAGAATCAGTGCCGTCGACAGAGCGCCGGTACGGCCAAGTTCCAGCGTTCCAGCCAGTGCCTTCGGCAGGCCTGCAGCGATGCCGGCGAAGATGATCAGCGAAATGCCGTTGCCGATGCCGCGCGAGGTGATCTGCTCACCGAGCCACATCAGGAACATCGTGCCGCCGAGAAGCGTAACAACCGTCGAAATACGGAAGAACCAGCCCGGATCGATCACAAGCCCCTGCCCGCTCTCAAGGCCGGCAGCAATGCCATAGGCCTGAAGCGTGCCGAGAAGCACCGTGCCGTAACGGGTATACTGGTTGATGATCTTGCGACCCTGTTCGCCTTCCTTCTTCAGATTTTCCAGAGAAGGAACGACTGACGTCATCAGCTGCACGATGATCGATGCGGAGATATACGGCATGATGCCGAGCGCAAAGATCGCCATGCGCTCTACGGCGCCGCCGGCAAACATGTTGAACAGGCCGAGAATGCCGCCGGCTTGACCGCGGAAGGCCTGCGCATAGGCTTCCGGATTAAGGCCCGGCAGCGGAATATGCGTTCCCAGGCGATAGACGAGCAAAGCTGCGAGTGTGAACCACAGGCGCTTCTTCAGATCGGTCGCTTTGGAAAAGGTTGAAAAATTAAGATTGGAGGCCAGTTGTTCAGCTGCAGAAGCCATGCATTTCTCCGCCTGACCAATTCCGGCGGCACGCTCATGCGGCCATGTCCGGAAAGCAGTCCATATTCAGGTTCAGAAAACCGGGAGACGGAGGGCTGCGGTGCAACCTTATGCCTCACCCCATTTTCCGCGATGTCCCGGATGAGCCCGAAATAACGGTCCGGGTTCGTGAGGCTCACATATGGGAGCAAAATCGCCCGGTGTGAAGCACCCCGGGCGACTTGTCAGACACTTATTCGGCAGAAGCGACTACCGGCAGCTGAATGGAGCTACCAGACTTTTCGATCTTCTCGACAGCAGCCTTGGAGGCGCCAGCAGCGACGATCGAAACCTTGGTCGTCAGTTCGCCATCCGAGAGGATGCGAACGCCGTCCTTGAGGCGGCTGATCACGCCGGCAGCCTTCAGAGCAGCAGCATCGATCGGTGCGGAAGCGTCGAGCTTCTTGGCGTCGATGGCAGTCTGGATGCGGCCGAGCGACACGACAACAAATTCGGAAGCGAAGATGTTGTTGAAGCCACGCTTCGGCAGGCGACGGTAGATGGGCATCTGGCCGCCTTCGAAGCCGTTGACGGCAACGCCGGAACGGGCCTTCTGACCCTTGACGCCGCGACCACCGGTCTTGCCCTTGCCCGAACCGATACCGCGACCTACGCGGATACGATCCTTGGTGGAGCCTTCGTTGTCTTTGATTTCATTCAGTTTCATGATGTCTTCCTCCGTCTCACTTCTCGTCGACGACGCGAACG
>JAIXTO010000056.1 GCA_027483885.1 Rhizobiaceae bacterium | reverse complement strand
GGAAGCTGTCGCGCAGCACGTCGAGAAGCGGGGTGCGCGGATCGCCGGAAAACGCCCGGTCCTCGCCGTTGAGAAAAAATTCGACCGTCATGTCCGCATCTCCATGGCGATGTGTTCGAAAGCGCGCCGCACCAGGGCGGGCAGCACCTGCAGCCGGTACCAGCCGGGCGCGTCGAGGCCCGAAACCGGGGTGAACTCATCGGCGAGTTCGCGGGCAATCTCCGCCATCTCAGGCGGATCAGGGCGGCGGCCGAGCGCCCGCGCCTCGAACCTCAGCCACCGCCGCGCATCGGCCTCGACGGCGCCGAGCGCGAGGCGCAGTTCGGACACGCAGCCGCTTTCGTCCAGTGTCAGGGCAAGGCTTACGATACAGACCGGATAGTCGCGGTCCGGCGTGCGGGCATGGGCCGTCAGCCGCCGGTGGCGTCGAAAATCGACATGGGTGACGATAAGCGGGGCCAGATCGCGGCGGCGCGCCATGAATGCATCCATGTCGAACGCGCGGCGGCCATCGGCGTCCAGAACGCCGACACGGGCATCAAGACACATCAGGGCCGGGATGAGGTCGGCATTTGCAAACCCGGTGGAACAGAGATTGCCGCCAAGCGTCGCCAGCCGCCGGATGCCGGGATTGGCGGAGTGGCCGGTTGCGATCTTCAACGCGGCGAGATCACCGGCATCGGCGGCAATGGCGCGTGCAATCCGGTCATGGATCGCCATGGCTCCGATCCGGCAATGGCCATCGCCGAACTCAACGCCGCGCAGTTCCGGGATCCGATGGAGGGCGATGAGGTGGGGGGCCAGAATTTCGCCGCGCGTATGGCCCCGCATGATCCAGGTGGCACCGGCGACGAGACGCCCCGAACCGTCGTTTGCCAGAAGAAGAGCCAGCGCCTCTTCCGCAGTCTGCGGCGACAACAGCCCCGTATTCTGAACGGTAAAGCCGGCATTGTCTGTCATGTGCAACGTCCCTGCCACTGTCGGAACAGGAGTATTCCACCGCAGCGCGACCGGTTCATGGTGTTTTGCGCCCAAGTTTTCGCAGGTATGCGGCCTGCCGCTTGAGAGGACGGATTTGTTTGGACAGGTCGGCCACCCTCCGCTAGTCTTTACCCGGCTACAGTGGCTCGACCGAGATATCTGCGGTTCGGGCGTTGCCAGGAAGGCTGTTGTGCATGGCATCGTCTGCGATACAGCATCTGTCTGCGACGGGCCTGCAGCAATGGGCGCGGGCGATTTCGTCCACCTATTTCGCGCTGGATACGCTAAGTTCCGAACAGTCCAGTTTCAGAGGGCGCCTCGACATCTGCCCGCTCGGCGTCATCGACCTCACGCAGATCCGCAGCAACAGCGTTCTTTATCGGCGCACACCCAACCATGTGCGCGACGAGCAGGAAAGCGCGCTGCTGATCACCGTGCCGTCGCAGTCAGAAATCGAGTTCCGGCAGTTTTCGCGCCAGGCGAAATGCGGACCTGGCAGCTTCGTCATCGAGCGCAGCGACGCTCCTTACGAATTCACCCAGAGGCAGGGCGACGTGATGACGGTCGTCAGGGTGCCCTATGCGCATCTGGCCGCACGCATCGGCAACCTGCATCGGTTCGTGGCGCTGACGGTCGATGCACGCCAGGGTGTTGCCTCCTATTTCCTCTCCAGCCTGCGTCATGCGGCGCACCATCTGCCTTTGCTCGACGACACTGCGCGCGATGCGGTCGGTTCGCATCTTCTGGAATTGCTCTGCATCGCGATGACAGAGGACGAGCGTTTCCTGGAGAGCAAAAGCAGCACGACGCAGGTCGCGCATCTCCACCGGGCAGAAGACTATATCCGCCGCAATCTGAGGGATCCCGAGCTTTCGCCACAGAAGGTCGCAGAGGCCTGCGGCCTGTCGCTGCGATACCTGCAGCGGATATTCTGCGATGCGCAGCAGACGGTCAGCGGCTACATCCGCGACTGCCGGCTCGCCCGCTGCCATGAAGACCTGAAGAAGGCGGGACCGAGAGAAACGATCGCTGTCATCGCCTATCGCTGGGGTTTTGCCGATCAGGCCCAGTTTGGCCGTCACTACCGCGACCAATACGGCTGCACGCCACGGCAAACCCGCAAGAGTGCAAACCCGAGGCCGTAGAGATCATCCATCGATAGCGGGCGGGCCGGTAGCTTCGTCATCAGGGTTATGCGCTTGATCCTGTCGCGCCCGGTCGCAATTCCCGCATCCGGAATGCCAAGCGTCGATGCGACGGTCCCGTCACCGGTGACGTAAGGCACCTTGAAGCCCATCGGGTCAGCGATCAGCGCCGAGATGCGGAGATCACGTCCTCTATTTCAGGGGGCAAGGATGAACTCGCCGTCGACAAGGCTTTGTTTCAGCGCAAGATCGAGCTTTTTCTCTGTGATGTGTTCACATCGGATTGAGAATGGGTTCGAGACGCTTGGCCGCATCAAGCAGGTGTTTGTCGGCAAAACGCGTGGCAATCAGCGTGACGCCAATCGGCAATGTGGGATGGCCGAGCGGCACCGGCATATTGAGGCAGGGAACGCCGAGAAGGGTCCAGGACGCATTAAAGACCGGGTCCCCCGGGCGGCGTCCGGCTGGCGCGAAACCCGGTGCGCTCGGCGCGATCAGAATGTCGAAATCCTGCATGAACGCGTCAAATGCGATGCGTCCCAGCGCCATCGCATCATAGGCCTGCGCAAGCTCTCGCAGAGTGGAGCCATCCCGATTTTCGACCCGATGGTGGAAATCATCATGGAGGATTTTCCCATGGCGCCGGACGAGATTATGGAAAGACGCCTGCCCTTCCCGATGCAGGATCACGCGGTGGTGGCTGTCGAGCGCTTCGAACTCGGCGGGCAGGTCAATGGACCGCACCGAATGGCCCTCCCTCTCAAGCCGATCCTTCGACAGGTCGAGAGCCGCAAGGCTTTCCGGCGCCAGGCGGTCGCGATAAGGCCCAGCCGTGATCGCGATCCTGAGCTGACCCGGCCAATCCGACGATACCAGTGTTTCATCCAGCCCGAGCACCGAGGCCAGCAAAGCCACATCGCCTACCGAGCGGCCGTACCAGCCGACAGTGTCGAAACTCTGCGCATAGATCTTTGCTCCTTCGCGGCTAACCCGTCCGAAGCTCGGCTTGAAGCCGATAATGCCACAAAAGGACGCCGGCCGTATCGTCGAGCCGCCCGTCTGTGTTGCCAGTGCCAGCGGCACATGCATGTCTGCAACGGCGGCTGCCGAGCCGGCAGACGAACCGCCCGGTGTATGCGCGAGGTCATGGGGATTGCCGGTTCTGGCATCACGGCCGGCGGCGGCGAACTCTGTCGTGTCGGTCTTGCCGAGAACCATGGCGCCTTCGCTTCGCAGAAGATCGACCACAGCGGCATCGGCAGCGGGCTGAAAACCCTCGTAAAGCGGTGAGTTGTGCGTCGTCGGAAGATCGAATGTATCGAAGACGTCCTTCACGCCGATCGGAAGGCCGTGAAGTTTTCCGCGCTCGGCCAGAGGCACGGCATCGGCCTGTTCTGCCTGTTCAAGCGCCGTGTCACTCAGCGCAAGCCAGGCGCGGACGTCAGGATCCCGGTTGCCGATCCGTGCAAGGCAGGCCGCAACGAGGTCCCGCGCGGTCAATCGTCCCTCGGCCATACGGCCCAAAGCGTCCGTCGCTGTCAGCACGGCAGGATCCAGGTTGATCGGCGAAAGAACGGTCATACGGCATCCTCCCCGGGCATCATCCGATGAAAGTCCGTCACCTCCTGAAATGCGCGCGCCAGACGCAGGCAGAGCGCATCTCCGCCGGGATGGCCGACAATCTGGATGCCGGTCGGCAAGCCGGAGCGGCCGACACCTGATGGCAGCATCAGGGCGGGAAGCCCGGTCACATCAAAAATCATGGTGTTGCGCGAGATGATGGATTGAAAAGCATGGGACTGTCCGTCGACATCGATGGTCAGATTGTCGAGATCACCAGCTTCGCCACCCAGTCCCGGCGTGACGATGGCATCGACCTCACCCATGGCCAACAGAAACGTTTCCAGTGCCACGGTTCGGCGCTGCAGGGCCTCACCATAGTCTCTGGCCGAAAAGCCAAGCCCGTTTTTCAGGCGATGCAGGAGGCCGGGATCGAAAAGTTCGGCGCGATCAAGGCGTGCCGCGTGAAGGCTTGCCAGTTCGCTCTGCAAAATGACCCAGCCGGCCTCATGCAACGGTTCCATATCGATGGGCGCAAGCGGCACCAGACGACAGCCGAGAGCCTCCAATTGCCGCAAGGCGGATTGCCAGTTGTCGAGCACATGCTGATCCACCGTTTCGGTGAACCAGTTGACCGGCACCCCGAGCCTGAGGCCCTCAACGGAGCCATTGTCCCACAGCGCCGCCACTTGCCTTGCGAGCCGCCCTGCCCCGTCCCTGATCATAAAGGGCAGAACGCGGGCTATGTCTTCGGCCGAGCGTGCCATGGGGCCGACATGATCGAGCGTCCAGGAAAGCGGCGCAACGCCCTGCCGTGAGACCAAGTCGCGGCTGGGCTTCAACCCGGTGGTGCCGCACCAGCAGGACGGGACGCGGATCGAACCGCCGGTATCCGTGCCGAGCGCAAGCGGCATCAGCCGCGCAGCAAGTGCTGCACCGGACCCTGTTGAAGACCCGCCCGTCCAGCGGCTGCGGTCATGCGGATTGGTGACCGGGCCGAAACGCGGGTTGTGCGGCGACCCGGCGGCAAATTCCGTCGTCGCGGTCATGGCAAAGGGAATGGCACCGGCGGCACGCAAGGCGGCGACCGCCGACGCATCGATGGCCGCGACACGGTCACCCGTGAAGTGAGAACCGGAGGTGACGGCAGCCCCAGCGACATCGATGATATCCTTGACGCCAAAGGGAATGCCTTCGAGCGGCCGCGCACGGCCTTCCACTAGCCGCCGATCGCTGTCTCGCGCAGCCTCTTCAGCGTCGGGCACGAAGCGGAGAACCGCTTCTCCTCCCGTCCGCGTGGTTTCAATGCGGGCCTTGAGTTCTCCCAAAAGCCGAGAAGGACACAAACTGCCGCTGGCATAGGCCGAGAGCAGTTCCGTCACCCCGGCGGCAACCACAGGCCCCTTCAGCGGAGCAGACGCCCGCGGCAGGGCCACGGAACCCGTGTCCGCATCCGATGTCGCTGCATCGCGATGGATGCGATCAACACGTGTGGGGTCGGCCAGCGTCATCGGATCGAACGAGACCCCCGCTGACGGGCGAGGATCATCGAACGGCGCCGGGAAAACGGCCTTCACGTCATTCCGCCGCGATCTGGGTGTATGTGCGGCTTGCCATCAGCGGCTGGATGCGCTCGCCGAACTGGTCGAGCCCCAACAGGAAGTCGTCGAAGGTCAGCATGATGCCTTTGGTGCCCTCGACGTCGGCCGCCTCGTCCAGCATGCGCGCGACCTTCGCGTAGGAGCCGACCAGCGTGCCCATGTTGAAGTTGACCGCACCTTCCGGGAGGTTGATGTGTTTGGCGGTCGAATTGGCGTCTGCCGATGCATCCTTGCTGCCCTGGTCGGCCATCCATGCGAGAGCGTCGACATCGGCACCCTCGCGATACGTCTGCCACTTCGCCTCGGCCAGTTCATCCGTCTCGTCGGCAATCACCATGAAGAGAACATAGGCACCCACGTCGCGGCCGGTTTTCGCCGCCGCATCGAGGAGCGTCCGGTTGTTCGGGGCATAGGCGGTCGGCGTGTTGATGCCAGAGCCCATGACGAAATTGTAATCGGCATATTCGGCCGCAAATGCCATGCCGCGCGGGCTTTGACCGGCGGCCACGATCTCGATCTTGTTGGCAGGCATCGGCTTCATCATGCAGTCCTTCATGGTGAAGTGCTTGCCCTCGAAGCTGCAGCTGCCATTGGCCCACAGCTCCTTCATGATGTGGACGTATTCGGTCGAATAGTCGTAGCGATAACCGAAATAATCATTGCCCGGCCAGATGCCCATCTGGTCGTATTCCGCCATCTGCCAGCCGGACACGATGTTTACACCGAAGCGGCCGGGCGCCACGCTGTCGATGGTGGTTGCCATGCGCGCGACGATCGCCGGCGGCAGGGTGAGGACGGCGGTGGAGGCGAAGAGCTTGATACGCTCGGTGACGGCGGCAAGGCTCGCCATCAGGGTGAAGCTTTCCAGATTGTAATCCCAGAATTCAGCCTTGCCGCCAAAACCGCGCAGCTTGATCATCGAGAGTGCGAAATCGAGGCCGTATTTTTCCGCTTTCTGAACGATCTGCTTGTTCAGCTCAAAACTCGGCATGTATTGCGGCGATGCCGTCGAGATCAGCCAGCCGTTGTTTCCGATAGGAATGAAGACACCGATATCCATGTGGTTCCCCTTTTTGTATGACCTACACGCAAGCAGTATGTACGAACTAATGCAAAATTTTCTGAGGCTGTCCAGACAAAAATGCCCTAAGTTTAGCCTTGCATATTTTTCGATCATCCGCCGAAAACACGCGCAGGGAAAATTGCCGATCAACCGTTCAAACGGTTGCGCGCTGAGCAATCGAGGCACACGAAGGCGGCACCAGCACCCGGAGGCACCGGCAGTTCGGGTCGGTCGGGAAAGCAGAAACGAGAGGCTCAGCTCTCGGCGCGAAGCGTCGTGGTAAAGGTGAAACGTTCGGCGGGAAGCACCTGGAAAGCGTATTCGAGAAGCCGTCGCCCCGAACCGAAGTAGCGCCGCGTGACAACGAGGGCGAGATCGCCAGCTTTCACATCCAGCCTGGCTGCAACCTCGGCGTCAAGAATCATCGGGCGAATATCCTGCTGGATTTCCTGGATCTTTTCGCCCGTATACTGCTCGATGTAATGGAAAATGGCACTGCGCGCGACCGTGATATCCTTGACGGCGGGCGCCAGCTTGGCGTCCACATAAACCTCGTTCCAGGAGAATGGCCGACTGCGATTGCCGGAATAACGGATACCGGCCATGTGGAGGAACTTGCGCCCCGGACGGCAACCCAGTTCGACGGCAAGCTTGCCCTGCGCGGAAATCTCTTCCTTGGTGTCGATGACGAATTCCGTCTCGGCCGCAATCTCGAAAAGCTCCGAGCGCGAATGGGCAATGAAGCGGTTCTTTTCCGGATCAAACCCCGCCTCGACCCGCGTGCCAACTCCTTTGCGGGCGGAAAGGCGCCCCTTGTTGCGCAGCGTGGCAATGGCCTGCCGGACCGTCTGCCGGCTGACACCGAGCGCAGCGGCGATCTCGTTTTCCGTTGGAAGAAGCGAGCCGACCGAAAACTCTCCGTCGCTGATCCGGCTCTCCAGATGATGGGCGACCTGCAGGTAAAGCGGCGCCGTGTCCACCTCCGGCTTCCAGTCCATGCGCTTCTGATCCAAGCTCGACACCCCGATCGGCACAACGCCGAGTTCCTCTTGTCCGTGTTTCAACCGTCTTTCCAGTCAAAAGGCAAATGAAATCCGGGGGATTATGCCCCGCAACCGCGGCGACTTGCAGACTTCGCGCAAATCAATTAGTACGTACTTATTCTAGACTCTCTTCCCGGGACAGCGACACCATGTCGGACTTCATTGCCGGAGAAGCCTCGCCTGCGCGACGCGCCTCCTCGCTCACCCAGACACTCCTTGCAGCCACGCTGATCCAGATCGTCGCGACAGCCAGCGTTCTTGCGCTGACCGCCATCGCACCGACGGTTGCGGCCGACCTCAACATCGGCGCCTACTGGATCGGCTATCAGATCAGCCTGATCTATTTCTCCGGCATGTTCTCCTCGGCCGTTGCCGGCACACTCGTGCAGCGCTTCGGCCCGGTGCGGATCGAGCAGGTCGCACTTGCCTGCTGCGCCCTGGGCTTCCTGGGGATCGCCAGCGCCAAGATCCCGCTGATCATTGCCGCCTCCTTTTTTATCGGCATCGGTTACGGCCTGAACAATCCGGCCTCTTCGGAAATGCTCAGCCGCGTCACCCCCTTCAACAGGCGCAACATCGTCTTTTCGCTGAAGCAATCCGGCGTGCCGCTGGGCGGCATCCTGGCAAGTTTTGCCTTTCCGTTTCTCACCCGTTTCTTCGATTGGCACATCGCACTTCTGATCGGCGCGGTCGCACCACTCCTCACCATGGCACTTCTGGCTGCGACGCATGCCGCAGAGCCGGTCAATCCGGCACCAAGGCGGTCACTTCTGAAGGGTCTTGCCGAGGAACAGTCGATCATCTGGAAAAACCCACGATTGCGGGCGCTTTCCGGCCTGGGTTTTGCCTATTCGGCCATGCAGCTTTCCGTCTCCGCCTTTGCCGTTGTGACGCTGGTGCATGACGCCGGTTGGTCGCTTCTGTCGGCCGGTTCCGTCGCAGCGGCCATGCAGCTTGCCGGCGCCGTAGGCCGCATCTTCTGGGGCGTCGTTGCCGATCGGATCGGCGGCGGGTTCAAAACGCTGGCTTTGCTCGGCCTGCTCGGCGGCACCGGATATGCGCTGCTGTTCTGGCTGACGGATCTGCCGACAGTGGCGCAGGTCATCCTGTTCGTCGCCATGGGCGCGGTGACCATTGGCTGGAACGGGGTCCTGCTGGCCGAGGTCGCCCACAATGCACCGGAGGGGCGGGTCGGCTCGATCACCGGCGGCGTTCTGGTCTATACCTTCATCGGTGTCATCGTGGGCCCCTCGACCTTCGGGAGCGTTTATGCGCTCACCGGCCATTACGGCGCCAGCTTCATGGCATTCTCGCTCTTCGGTTTTGCAGGGCTCATTGTCGCCTGGCGCGCCCACAAGGCCAGCCGCTAGTCATTGCCTTCCATTTGTACTGACATAGTGCGCAGCATCCCTGATGCTGCGCTTGCGAAGCATGGGCAAACTTCGACCCAGCGCGCCGAACGCGCCTATGGCGTAAGCGCCCTGTTGGCAGGCCTTTTGGCATTCGCTCAATAAATGTGCAGTGCAAAAAATTAGGCAAAATCGAGTTGACCTAATCTCGATTATGTACGTACATTACATGTCGGCGGTTAAGGGAACCGCAATCATCGACACCGGGAAACCCGGGTCGCAGACAGGGGAACGTCGATCATGCGCCGCATTCTTGCCAGTTCGCTTTTGGCCGCCGCCACACTCGCGGTCGCCTCCATGCCAGCCGCCGCAGATCCGATGGCCGATGCCAGGGCCATTATCGCAGCGCACCGCGCCATGCCGGTCTTTGCCCCTCCCGGCGAGCCCTTCGATGCCAAGGCCTGCATGGCGGACAAGAAGGTTCTGTCGATCCCGATTTCGATGACAATCCCGTTCAATGTGGAACTTCAAAAGGCCATGGCGTCGGCAGCAGCCGAAGTGGGCTTCACCTACACCACCTGGGACAACCAGTTGAAGATCGACCAGTGGGTGCAGGGCATCTCGCAGGCCATCAGCCAGAAATATGACGTGGTGGACCTTGCGGGCGGCCTCAATCCGGAAGTGCTGGGACCGCAGCTCTCCGAGGCCCGTGCGGCCGGCCTGAAGATCAGCACCACGCACTTCTACGACGTCACACAGCCCGCCATCAAAAGCGTCGACTACTCCGGCAAGGTCGATTTTACCGGCGCCGGCAAGCTTCTGGCGGCCTGGGCCTATGAGCAGACCAAAGGCAAGCCGAACGTGCTGATCATCGGTTCCTCCGACGTTCTTCCGTCCATCCCCTTCGTGAAGTCGATCCAGGATCAGCTCAAAACGCTTTGCCCTGATTGCAAGCAGAAGCACCTCGATGTCCCCGTCTCCGAATGGGCAACGAAGATCCAGTCGGGCACGCAGTCGGCCCTGCTCGCCGACCCATCGATCAACTACATCCTGCCGATCTATGATTCCATGTCGCAGTTCGTCGTTCCGGCCCTGCGCATCACGGGTTCTGAAGGGGCCGTGAAGGTTGCAAGCTTCAACGGCACGCCGTTCGTGCTCGACATGATCCGCCAGGGGCAGGTCGAGATGGATATCGGCGAAAGCCTTGGCTGGGCGGGGTATGCGGCAATCGACAACATCATGCGCATGCTCTGCGGCAAGCCGGAAGTGGCCAAGCTCAACGTGCCCCTTCTCGTCTTCGACAAGGACAATATCAAGACCGCCGGTGTCCCGGCCAATTTCAACGACGGATACGGCGACGCCCATCTCGACGGTTTCCGCAAGCTCTGGATGCTGAAGTAAGCCCAACGTCACCGGGAGCCGCGCGATGACCGAAAATGCCGTGCTCAGGATGAACAATATTCGCATGCGGTTCGGGAGTTATTATGCGCTGAAGGGCGTATCGCTCTCGATCCGCCGCGGCGAAGTGTTCGGCCTGCTGGGCCAGAACGGTTCCGGCAAATCGACGATGATCAAGGTTCTCGCCGGTTTCCATCAGCCCGAAGAGGGCAGCGAAGTGGTGCTTTGGGGCCAGGCGCTGCCCCTTCCTCTCGATCCGATGGATATCAAGAAACGCGGCGTCGCCTTCGTTCACCAGCATCTCGGCCTTGTCCCCTCGCTGTCCGTCCTTGAGAACATGCGCGTGACCGCGCTCGGGCAGAAGAGACCCTGGGGCGTGAACTGGAAGCGGGAAGCGCAGGCGATCTCGAGCCTCTTTGCCGAGTTCGGCCTCGACATCGACCCTTACGCGACCATTGCCAGCCTGCCACCGGTCGAGCGTGCCTTCGTTGCCATCATCAGGGCCTTCGAGGACCTGCGTGCCTCCGATGCCGGCCATGGCGGCGAAGGCATCCTGGTGCTCGACGAGCCGACGCCCTTCCTGCCGGCGCAAGACGTTCAGCGGCTCTTCACGCTGATCCGCTCCATCGTCAAAACCGGCGCCTCCGTGGTGATCGTCACCCACGACATCGATGAGGTGCGCGATATCACCGACCGTGTTGCCGTGCTGCGCGACGGCGAACTCATCGACATCCTCGACACAAGAACAGCCGAACGCCAGTCCATTCTCGATACGATCGTCGGCACGCGCATCGATCATTTTCAAAAGGACCGCATGGCGACGGAGGGAATTCCCGCAGCCGTGCGTGTCCGCGATCTCAGCGACGGCACGTCGCCCGGCTTCGACTTCGAGATCCGTGAGGGGGAGACCCTCGGGGTGACCGGCCTGATCGGCTCGGGTTTCGCATCGCTGCCATATCTGCTCTATGGCGCGCTCAGAGGATCCGGCACGATCTCGATCGGCGGCCAGACCGTGGCCCTCTCCGCCATCACCCCCCGTCTGGCGCAAAAACTTGGCATCGCCTTTCTGCCGGGTGACCGGCTCGGATCTGCCGGCATCGGCAGCCTGTCGGTGACGGACAATATTACCCTCCCGGTGCTGGATGGGCTGCTCAAACCCTATGGGCTCGATCGTCGCCAGATGGTGAGGGAGGCAGGTCGCCTCGGCCAGGCCTACGACGTGCGCCCCCAGGACCCGCAATTGCCGCTCGGCGCGCTATCGGGTGGCAACCAGCAGAAGGTTCTTCTGGCCAAGTGGCTGCAGGTCAAGCCTAAATTGCTGATGCTCGACGAGCCGACGCAGGGCGTGGATTTCGGCGCCCGCCAGCAAATCTTCCAGGCACTCGACCGGGCGGCCGCAGGGGGCACCGCCATCCTCTGCGCCTCCACCGACAACGAACAACTCGAACAGATCTGCGACCGGATCATCGTTTTCTCCCGTGGACGCCCGGTCATCATGCTCAAGGGGTCCGAGATTTCCCGCAAGTCCATCACCGAAGCCTGTTTCCACAGCCATGAAGCGGAGGTTGCAGAATGACGACGCTCGACCTGACAACGACAAACCCTCTCCCCAAGGCCAAGAGCCGCTTCACGCTCAAGACAGAGGCCGAACGCTTCGCGCTCGTTGCAGCCTGGCTGCTGCTGATCGCCATCTTCGGATTTCTGATGCCGGATTCCTTCCTGAGCTGGCGCAGTTTCTCCACCCTGTTCGGCTCTCAGGCCATCCTCGTCGTCCTCACGCTCGCGATCATCATTCCGCTGACCTCCGGTGACTTCGACCTGTCGGGCGCCTCCACGCTCACCATGAGCTGCATGTTGATCGCGGTCTTGAACGTGAAGCTCGGCTGGCCGATCGTCCCGGTGATTGTCGTGGCGCTTGCGAGCGGCATCGTCATCGGTGCGGCCAATGCGGTCTTTGTCCTTTATTTCCGTATCCATTCGCTGATCGTGACGCTCGGCATTGGCACCTTCGTCAACGGGCTGATCCTCTGGGTCAGCAACAGCCAGACGATCTCAGGCGTCTCCATGGATCTCGTCGAGTGGGTGATCATCAACCGCTTCCTCGGCATCCCGCTCGCCTTCTTTTATGCCATGATCCTGGCGGCGATCATCTGGTATGCGCTCGAATACACGATCCCCGGACGCAAGCTGCTCTTTGTCGGGCGCGGTCGCGAGGTTTCACGGCTGAACGGCATCGATGTCGACCGGGTCCGCGCCACCTCCTTCATCCTCTCCGGCCTGATCTCGGCCTTCGCCGGCGTGCTTTATGCCGGCATGACCGGGTCCGCCGATCCGCTGTCGGGCTTGAACCTTCTGCTGCCGGCCTTCGCGGCTGCCTTCCTGGGAGCCACGACAATCTCCCCCGGACGGTTCAACGCCTTCGGTGCCGTGATCAGTGTCTATTTTCTCGTCACCGGCATTACCGGGCTGACCATGCTGGGCGCCGATGCCTATGTGCAGAACCTTTTTTATGGCGGCGCGCTCGTCATCGCTGTCTCGCTCAGCCAGCTGGTCCGCAACCGGCAACCGCAGGATTTTAGCTGATGGATCTCGAAGACGTCATGAAGGCGCTCGCGCACGCGTATTGGGGCCGCCCGGCCAGTGATGCGGAACTTGTTGCCATGGTCGGTGAATGGCACAGGGATTCTTCCTCAATCGCCGCTTCCCCCGAAGGCCAGCAGGGCGCTCTGTTCACCGTTGAACCGGCAACCTTCGACCGGATCCTGCAGACGGAGGCAGACCGATGAACCCCGACAATCCCGGTTCACTTGCGCAAGCGGCCGCCGCCGTCAAGGCGCGGCGCATCAGTGCCGTGGAGCTGACGAAAGCGGCGCTCAGTCGCGCCAAATCAAGCCATGAGCGGCTGAACGCCTTCATCGACATTGAAGAGGAAACAGCCTTGCAGGCGGCCCATCGCGCGGATGCGGCGCTGGCACGCGGCGAGGCAACGGGTGTCCTTCACGGCGTGCCGCTTGCCCACAAGGACATGTACGACCGCAAAGGTTTTGTCACCGGCTGCGGTTCAAAGATCCGCGCAGCCCATCAGGCTGCGGAAACCTCGACCGTGATGCAGCGGCTTGAAACCGCCGGTGCGATTTCGATCGGGCGGCTCAACATGAGCGAATTTGCCATGGGCCCCACCGGTCACAACTTTCATCACGGCCGGGCGCTCAATCCGATTGATCCGGCGCGGATTACCGGCGGCTCCTCCTCCGGCAGCGGATCGGCCGTCGGCGGTGGTGTGGTGCTGGCCGCACTCGGTTCCGACACCGGCGGCTCCATTCGCCTGCCCGCTGCCTGCTGCGGCGTCGTGGGCATAAAGCCGACCCAGGGCCGTGTCAGCCGCCATGGAGTCATGCCCCTCTCCTTTTCGCAGGATTGCGTCGGGCCACTCGCCCGCAGCGTCGACGACGCCTATCTCCTCCTCCAGCTCATTGCCGGACCGGATGGGCGCGATACCACATGCGTGATCGCTCCGCCTCCTGCCGCCCTGTCGGATGACGTTTCGACACTGCGCGTGGGAATTCTCGGCGGGCTTTTTGAGACCGGGCTCGACGCTGTCGTGGGTGCGGCACTGGAGGCAACCGGGCAGCTCTTGTCGAAAGAAGTCGCGACGCTTGCGATGATCAAGGGCACCGAAATGCCGTCCATCGCCGAACTCGCCAATGTCATTGCCATGGCCGAGGCCGGCACGGTGCATTTCGACTGGATGCGGGAGCGACCGGAAGACTACGGCCCGCAGATCCGCATGCGGCTGTCGCAGTCGCTTGCGATCCCGGCACCGATCTACCTGCGGGCGCTGCAGATCCGGGCGACCATGCTCCAGGCCTTTCTCGATGAAACCTTTGCCAAGGCCGATGTTCTGATTGCACCCGCGATGCCGTTCCTCCCGCCGCTGTCAAGCGAGGTCGACATCGGTGCGAGCCCCAAGATGAACGCCGTGGTGAGCGGCCTGACATCCTTCACCCGCCCCTTCAGTTTTCTCGGCCTTCCCGTCGTGACACTGCCGGTTGCCGCCTCTCCCGAGGGCCTGCCGATTGCCATACAAATCATCGCAAGACCCTGGCGGGAGGATCAAGCGGCAAGCGTCGCACGCCGGCTGGAGCAGATCCTCGCACTGCCGGCCTTTACATCATCGCTGCCGCCGCGATCGGCGGCATGAGCGAACCAACAGCAAGATTATCCGTATGCCTGAAAGGATGACCACGATGAACAGCGTTGCGAATTTTGCACAACCGGTGGACGCCGTTGCCCCGATCGCCCGCGACGCCTTCCGCAACGCCATGGCGAAAATGGGTGCGGCGGTCAACATCATCACAACCGATGGCCCGGCCGGGCGCGCCGGCTTTGCCGCAACGGCGGTCTGCAGCGTCACCGACAGTCCAGCCACCCTGTTGATCTGCCTGAACCGCACGGCATCGGTCTTCGATGCGGTGATCGGTAACGGCGTGATCTGCGTCAACGTCCTTGCCTCTGCCCACGAGGATCTCTCCAACCTCTTCGGCGGCAAGACATCGGTCGACGCGCGTTTTGCGGCCGCCGAATGGCGTCAGGGCAAAAGCGGCACGCCCGTGCTCTGTGATGCCCTGGTC
Source organism: Rhizobiaceae bacterium (assembly GCA_027483885.1). GTDB lineage: Bacteria > Pseudomonadota > Alphaproteobacteria > Rhizobiales > Rhizobiaceae > Neorhizobium. The sequence goes on along the minus strand of JAIXTO010000056.1, from coordinate 10,322 downwards.
TCGTTCGAGTGCCGCATCAGCGCCGAAGCCGATATCGGCACGCATCGTGTTCTTTATTGCACGGTGGAAGAGATCCATGATGGCAGCGATGCCGAGGCGCTGATCTACTTTCAGAGAGCCTATCGTCGCGTCGGCGGGTGAGCCCGTGTCGTGGTGCCAGCCGGCAGCGCCGGCCGCCATTCCAGACCGAACGGGCGCCGGCCGACAGCTTGCCGGAAAGCCCGCCTCCCCTAACCGGTGGGCTTGCGCAGCGCAGCCACGACCGGCGGCCTGTTGCATGAGGCGGATGGGAACACTCCAGCTGGATTAAGCTCGAATCCGTCGTATGATCCTCCATCACAAGACGGGGACAAACATGCATCTTCTTATAACCGATACGGACGCCAATACCGACATCGCGGCGATCGGCAGCAATCTTTCCGCCTTCAATGAACAGGATGTCGGCGCTTCCGAGCGGCGGATACTCGGCGTTCTCGCAAAATCGGATGAGGGTGTGCTGATGGCTGGGCTCAGCGGCTATACCGCCTGGGGCTGGCTTTATATTCAATGGCTGTGGGTTCACGACGATCTTCGCGGTCAGCACATGGCAGGCCGGATGCTCGACGCTGCCGAAGACGAGGCCCGCAGCCGGGGCTGCCGTGCGGCCTGGATCGACACGTTCAATCCGGTCGCGGAAAAAGCCTATACCCGCCAAGGCTATACGGTCTTCGGCGAGCTGCCCGATTTTCCGCTCGGACGCAGCCGGAAGTTCCTGCAAAAACAGCTCTGAGGCGACGCTGGCCTATCCAGCCAGCTTGCCGCCCGTCATCGGTTCCGGTGCGCCCGTCGTGCTGGGAAAACTGATCGGCAGGCCGCGCAAAACCCGCACGGCGAGGAAGGCAAAACATTCCGCCTCCACCGCATCGCCCCGCCAGCCGAGCGTTTCGGCCGGCAGAACCTCCACATGGGCGCGTTCTGACAGCATCTCCATCAGAACCGGATTGTGCCGGCCACCGCCGCTCACAAACACTTTTACCGGACGCTGCGGCAGAAGATCGAGCCCCTTGCCGACGGCGCTTGCGGTAAAGGCCGTCAGGGTCGCTGCACCGTCTTCGGCGTCGAGGCCCTCGGCCATGGCTGCGCCGAAATCGAAGCGGTCCAGCGATTTCGGATAGGCGGTGTGGAGATAGGGATGCTCCAGCAGGCGCTTCAGGCGAACCTCGTCCACCTGCCCCTGCCGCGCCAGCGCCCCGTCGCGGTCCATCTCGCCCAGACCGTGAGATTTGACGAAATCATTGATCGGCGCGTTGGCAGGTCCGGTATCAAAGGCAACCAGCTGGCCCTGACCATCGCTCCAGGTGATGTTCGCGACACCACCGAGATTGAGGATGGCCGCTTCGCCCTCCTCTGCAGCACTTTTGAGAAGGGCAGCATGATAGACGGCGGCAAGCGGCGCGCCCTGCCCGCCGGCTGCCACATCGGCGCTTCGAAAATCATAGGCAACCTTGACGCCGAGCAGGCTTGCCATCAGGGCGCCGTCGCCCAGCTGGCGGGTGGCGCCGATGCGGCCGGGCTTTGGTGCCCGGTGCAACACGGTCTGGCCGTGAAAACCGACGACGCCGATATCCGCCATCGAAAGCCCGGCCCTTTCCACCAGAGCCCGTACCGCATCCGACTGCGCCCGCGTCAACGCCTCTTCCGCTTCGGAAAAGATGGCAGGCTCCGGACCGTCGAAATTCCAGCGGCGGGCCTGCTGCAGCGTTTCCTCCAGAAGATCGCGCACCGGCTGGCCATAGGGCGCCAGCGTATAAAGGCCGAAACGCTCCACCGTCTCGCCATCGGTCTTCAGAAGGGCAACGTCGATATTGCCGTCCAGCACGGTTCCCGTCATCAACCCCACGGCCCAGATTGGCTGCATCGTTTTTCTCCCTCAGAACGTGTTGACGGCATCACCGGCGGCCGCGCGCAAGGCAAAAATGCCGCTGTCGACATGACGGCTCGGATGAACGCGGTTGGTCAAAAGCGTCCAGGCGCGGCCACGCTCGAAATCGATCCACAGGCCCGTGCCCGTAAAGCCGGTATGCCCGATGACGGAGCCGTTGCAAAGGTGTCCACCCGACCAGCCCTCGTAAGGCCGCTCCCAGCCATGGGTGCGTTTTTCCGACAGCGGCTGGCGCATGAGACGCACAACCGGATCCCCCGCCGCATCGCCGTCCAGCAGGCCGGCGGCAAAATCCAGAACGGCATCCACCGTGCCAAACAGCCCGGCATGGCCGGACCCTTGCAGGGCCGCACAATTTTCGTCATGCACTTCGCCGCAGAGCACGCGCCCGCGCCAGGTGCAGTGTTCGGTCGCCGCCGTCATCTCCTGCGGCGCGGAAAAGGCAAAACCCGGCCCGGCGTCCATGGCGCGAATGCTTTTGCCCTCGATCCGCTCCAGGGCAATGCCAAGCAGGATATAGTTGATGTCGGAATAGACCGCTGGCCCCTTGCGCCATTCCCGCTGCAGCACGAAGGCGCGCAATCGGTCGGGGTCATCGCCATAGGTGTAGATGGGCTCGACGGCGGGAAACGGCGTCTGGTGGCCTAGGCACTGGCGAAAGGTCACGGCGCGCTCCCAGCAGTCGGGCGCATACTGGCGAAAATCCGGAATGACCGATGTGACGGGCGCATCGAGATCAATACGCCCCTCTACCGCCAGCGCCAGAATGCGCGGCACGGTGAAGGCGACTTTCGAGATGGAGGCGAGATCGAACCAAGTGTCGACCGTCATCGGCCGCTCGCCGCCGACCTTCTGCGCAAGGCCGACCGCGCGCGTGATCCGGCCATGGTTGAGGTCGTGCATGCCAAGCACGCCGCCCGGAATAAACCCGCCGGCAATCGACTGATCGAGAAGAGCGAAGGCGCTTTCGAAAGGCTGCTCAAGCGCGCGGGATTTATTGCCGGTGGGCTGCGGCATGGCTCTGTTCCTCGCGATCATCGACTTCGATGCGCACCTGATGGTCATCGCCGCAGGTCCGCCAGAGCGTTTGCGCCGGCTCATAACCCGGAGGCCGAAGAAGCGTCGGGATATCGGCGGTGTCGAGTTTAAAAATCTCGCGCCGGCGCTCCATCGTGGGCACGGCGGCGATGAGACGGCGCGTATAGGCATGCTGCGGCGATGAGAGCACCGCCTCTGCTGCCCCGATTTCCACGATCCGGCCGGCGTAAAGCACCGCAACCCGGTGGGCAATGCGTTCCACTACCGCCATGTCATGCGACACAAAGAGGTAGGCAAGCTTCATCTCGTTCTGGAGATCGATGAGGAGATCGAGCACCTTGGCCTGCACGGACACATCAAGCGCCGAGACAGCCTCGTCCAACACCAGAACGGCGGGATTGACCATCAGCGCGCGGGCAATGCAGAGGCGCTGCCGCTGGCCGCCGGAAAACTCGTGCGCATAACGCCTGATGCTATCGACCGGCAGGCCGACGCGTTCGAGAAGCCGTGCCATGCGTGCGCGCACCGCATCGTCCACCCGCTCGCCAGAGGCGCGCACCGGCTCGGCCAGCAGGCTTTCCACGTCAAGACGGGGATTGAGCGAAGCATAAGGGTTCTGGAACACCATCTGCACGGGCTTGCGCCGGTTGCCGGTCCGCTCATCGACGACGGCAAAGGTGCCGCGATGCGGCTTGACGAGACCGAGAAGCGCGCGGGCCGTGGTGGATTTGCCCGATCCGCTTTCCCCGACGATGGCAAGCGTTTCGCCCGGAATCACGTCGAAATCGACGTTCTCGACCGCATGGATGGCACCGATGGACCGGCGCAGCAGACCGGCGGTCGCGGGAAAGCGCACCGTCATACCCTCCACCGTAAGGGTCGGTGACGTTGCGGTCTTGTCTGTACGGTGGTGGTCACGCCTGACATGGCGGCCGCCGGAAAAATGCGGCACGGCCTTCAGGAGATGCCGTGTATAGGGATGTTCCGGCCGGTCGAGAATGCGGTCCAGCGGCCCCTGTTCCACGACCTCTCCGGCCTGCATCACCATCACCCGGTCGGCAATGCCGGCCACCAGTCCCATGTCATGGGTGATGAAGATCAGGCCCGTGCCCGTCTCGCGGCGAAGTTCGGCCAGAAGCGCCATGATCTGCGCCTGCACGCTGACATCGAGGGCGGTGGTCGGCTCATCGGCAATCAACAGGCGCGGATTGGTGGCAAGCGCCATCGCAATCATCACACGCTGCAACATGCCGCCGGAGAGCTGGTGGGGATAGTATTTCAGACGTCGTGCCGCATCGGGAATGCGCACCCTGTCGAGCGCTTCAAGTGTCGCGGCGCGGGCCGCGGATCCAGAAAGACCGCGCTGTAGCTTGAAGGCTTCGGCAATCTGCTCGCCAATCGTCAGCACCGGGTTAAGCGAGGTCATCGGCTCCTGAAAAATCATGCCGATCTCGCCGCCGCGGATCTTTTCCATGCGCCGGTCGCTGGCCCTGGCGAGATCGATGACCTCGCCGCCGGCGGTCAGAAAATCCATACGTCCGTCCAGAATGCGCCCGCCGCCATAATCGACAAGCCGGTTGATCGACAGCGCCGTCACCGATTTTCCCGAGCCGCTTTCGCCGACGATGGCGAGCGTTTCGCCGGCGTCCAGCTCGAAATCCACGCCATGGACGACCGCGCGCATCTGGTCACCGCGACCAAAGCCCACCTTGAGGCCGGAGACGGATAGAAGCTTGGTCATGCAACCACCCTTCGCATGCGCGGATCGAGAATGTCGCGCAGGGCATCGCCCAAGAGATTGAAGCCGAGGATGCCGAGCATCACGGCGATGGCCGGAAAGACCAGCAGCCACGGCGCCATTTCCATGAGGTTGACGCTGTCAGCGAGCATCAGGCCGAGCGAAGAATTGGGCGGCTGCGTGCCGAGCCCGAGGAAGCTGAGGCCCGATTCCGTCAGCAGCGACCAGGCGAGCGCCAGCGTCACCTGAACGGTCAGCGGCGCAACCAGGTTCAGCAGCAGGTGGCGGGTGAGGATGTAGGTGGAGGAACTGCCGAAACTGCGCGCCGCGTCAACAAAATCGCGCGTCTTGATGGAGAGCGCCGGGCCGCGCACGACACGGGTGAAGATCGGCGTATAAACGAAGGCTATGGCAAGAATGCTGGTGAATGTGCCGGGTCCGACGACGGCGATGAACAGAAGCGCCAGAAGAATGGCCGGAAAGGCCAGAAGCACATCCATGCAGCGCATGACCAGGCCATCCCAGAGATGGCCGAACCAGGCAGCGGTGAGCCCCAGCAGGGTGCCGATCGCAGCGGCAAGCCCGACCGAGGAAAAGGCGACCATAAAGGATTGCCCGATGCCGATCATCAGGCGGCTCAGCACATCGCGGCCGAACATGTCGGTGCCCATCCAGTGGGCAAAAGTCGGGCCTTGCAGGCGCTCGATGCGGAACTGTTTTAGCGGATCGTAAGGGGTCAGGCCCGCCTGCGCGAGAAGCGCAACGATGATGTAAACGAGAACGATGGCCGCGCCGATGCGCCCGCTTGGATGGCGCAGCAGCCCATGCAGAAAAGCCTTCATGAGCGTCCTCCCAGCCGGATGCGCGGATCAAGCAGCACATAGGTCAGATCGACCAGCAGGTTGACGACCATGAAATTCAGCGCCACGAACAGCACGCTTCCCTGCACCAGCGCATAATCGCGCTGGAGGATGGCATCGAGCACCAGCCGGCCAAGGCCGGGCAGCGCAAAGATCTGCTCCACCAGCACCGCTCCGCCCAGCAGATAACCGAACTCGACGCCGCTCAATGTCACGACCGGGATCAGCGCATTGGGAAGCGCATGGCGCCAGATCACACGGGCCTTCGGTGCGCCTTTGCTGCGGGCGGTGCGCACATAATCGTCTCCCAGCACGTCCAGCACGGCGGAGCGGGAGATGCGGGTGACGGAGGCGGTGAACGACAGGCCAAGGGTCATGGCCGGCAGGATGAGCTGCGACAGGTTGCCGAGCGGATCTTGCGAAAACGGCACGAACTCCCCCATGGAGGGCAGAATGCCAAAGCCGGCCGACAGGACATAGATGATCAGCAGGCCGATGACGAAGCTCGGCGTCGACTGGCCGATCATGGCAAAGATGCGCACGGCAAGATCCGAGCGTTTTTCGTTGCGGGTGGCGGCAAAAACGCCGAGCGGCAGCCCGACGCCAAGGGCAATAAGCATCGCCAGAACCGCAAGCTCCAGCGTCAGCGGAAACCGTTCGAGGATCACCGTCAGAACCGGCTTGCCATAGGTGACGGAGACACCGAGATTGCCGGAAAAGACGCCGCCGATCCAGCGCCAGTACTGGCTGAACCAGCCCTGGTCGAGACCGAAATAGACCGCCAGCGACTGGCGCTGCTCGGGCGTCAGAAGCCCGGCTTCCGTGCCGAGCATGGCCGTGATGGAATCGCCCGGAACGAGGCGGATCGCCACGAAGACCAGAACGGAGACGCCGAACATCACCAGCGGAAAGGTGACGAGGCGCCGTATCAGGTAATTCATGGCTTTCCGCCCCGGGCTTGCATTACTTCAGCGTGATCTTGGAAATGCCGAAGAGGGAACCATCAGGGGTTGCCACATATCCCTCGACGTTCTTCTGCTGGGCCGTATAGCTGTAGCCGGTGTAGAGCCAGATCCACGGCGACACTTCCGCCAGATGCTTATCGAAGGCGCTAAAAATTTCGCGGCGCTTGGCCGGATCTGTTTCGACGCGGCCCTTCTGCATCAGGCTGTCGAGATCGTCGTCGATATAATTGGCCACTTTCTGCAGGTTGCCGGCCTTGGTCCAGTAGCGGTTGTACATGGAATAGGGATCGGCGCGGCCACCGTTCAGCGCCACCGCCATGTCGAAATCGCCCTTCAGCCAGGTATCGACATAAACGTTCAGTTCCATCAGCTTGATATCGAGCTTGATGCCGATCTCCTGCAGCTGCGACTGGATGACCTGCGCTTCGGAGGCAGCCGTCGGCGGCTCGCCGGTGGCAGCAATCACGGTTGCCGAAAATCCGCCGGCATAACCGGCATCCGCCATCAGCTTCTTGGCCTTTTCAACATCGCGGCTGTAGCAGAACAGCGAGGCCGGGTCAGAGCGGTAGCCGGGCATGGTGAGCGGCCCCGTCACTTCGCCTTCGCCGAGAAGGGCAGTATCCAGAATATCCTTGCGGTCGATGGCGCAGGAGATGGCCTGGCGCACCTTCAGCTCGGTCATCGGCTTGCGCGATGCATTGAGCTGCAGCACGTGGTAGGCGAGAACCGGCTTGCGGTTCAGCGTGAGGCCTGCGACCTTCGGCACAAGCGTTGCAACCAGCGGATCATTCAGCAGGGCAAAATCCACCTGCTTTGCCCTGAGCGCCGCGAGAATGGCGTTTTCATCCGGGAGCACGCGGATATCGATGCCATCGACGCCCGGTTTGCCGCCGGCCCACTCAGTGTTTGCAACAAGGGTCTCGCGGGAATTCGGCTCCCATTTTTCCAGCTTGAACGGGCCAGAGCCCACCGCCTGCGTGCCGATCTTGCCGGCAGCGATTTCCGATGCCGGCACGATGGCGGCATTGATGCTGCCCATCGCAGTCAGGAGCGGCACATCGGGCTGCGACAGCTTGAAGACAATCGTATGTTCGTCCGGCGTCTCCATGCTTTCGATGGAGAGATAGTTTGCGCGCGCTGCCGCCCCCGTTGCCTGATCGAGGATACGGGTGAAGGAGGCCTTCACGTCGGCTGCCGTCACCGGGGCGCCATTGTGGAATTTGGCCTTGGGGTCGAGCTTGAAGGTCAGCGTCTTTGCATCATCGGCAAACGTCCAGCTGGTGGCGATGGCTGGCGCGGTCTTCAGATCGGCATCGAGGCGCACAAGCGGCTCATAGATCAGTTCGAGCAGGCGGATCGACGAAAACGCCGTCTGCTTGTGCGGATCAAGGCCAGTCGCATCCTGCGCCCAGGCCATTTTCAGCGTGGCGGCGAAGGAAGGGGCCGCCGTTGAAAGCAGAAGGCCTGCGACGACAGCCGCCGAGCCGAGAAATTTAGATGCAAGACCGTATGCCATACCCATTATCCCTCTGTTTTCCGGTTCCCGAGCTTCTTCGGCGGGTGACCGCATGGTTGCATTTTCTACAGGTTCAAACGTTTTGTCGCGCACCTTCCAGCGCCTGGCGCAAAAAGCCTTCGCTTGCCGCAAGCGCCGCCTGTCCGGCCTCAGCGTCGAGACCAGTCAGAAGCATCAGGATGGCGAGTTTCACATTGTTGCCGCTGAGCCCCAGATAGGTCTCTGCCACATCCGGCGGGCAGCCGGTTGCCTCCGCGATGATGCTGATGGCACGCACGTGAAGCTTGCGGTTGCTGATCGTCAGATCCACCATCAGGTTTTCATAGGTTTTGCCCATGCGGATCATGGCGGCCGTGGTCAGCATGTTCAGCACCAGCTTCTGCGCCGTACCGGATTTGAGCCGTGTCGAGCCGGTCACGACTTCCGGTCCGACAACCGGCGAAATCGGAATGTCGACCATGCCGGCAATGGTGGATTTCGGATTGCAGGTCAGCGAAACCGTGACGCAGCCGAGTGACCTTGCATAATCGAGCGCCCCGATGACGTAAGGTGTGCGGCCGCTGACAGCGATGCCGACAACCACATCCTTTTCGTTGAGATTTATATCCTGCAGGTTGCGCTGACCCTCATCAGGATCATCCTCGGCGCCTTCCACGGCGTGCATGATGGCTTTCGGGCCACCGGCAATAAGGCCCACCACCATGCCTTCCGGCACGGAAAAGGTTGGCGGGCATTCGGAGGCGTCGAGAATACCAAGCCGGGCGCTGGTGCCGGCACCGACATAGATCAGCCTGCCACCCTCGCGAAAAGCCCGCACCGTCTCATCGACAGCACAGGAGATTTCGGGAATGACCTTGGCCACGGCACCCGCAACCTTGGCATCCTCCGCATTCATCACCTCAAGGATTTCCCGGGTCGACAGAAGATCGATCGTCCTGGAATTCGGATTGCGGGATTCCGAAACCAACGTCTTGAGTTCCGCCAGAAGATGCTCGTGTGACATGGGAGACCACTCGTTGTTTTCGAATTTTTACGATCATATATTCCTGATGTCAATTTATGTAGGAATATTTTATTCCACCTGACGCGCGCCAAAATCCTCCAGATTTACACCTGTTCCGGTTCAGCTGCGCTCTGCAAGAATGATGGCGCCGGACACGGCATCGCCATCCGGTGGTTTCAGGCGGCGGCGGACATCCGGAGATAACCAGGGCTCGAGCGGGCCAGCCAGACCGCCAAGCAACGTCACCAGCGGCGCACCATACTCCACCATGCGCCGGACCAGCGCATCGATATGCTCGGCACCCGATTGCACGATCTGGCGCGCGGCCGGATCGCCCTGATCGGCATGACGCAGGACAAGAGGCGCGAAGGTGGCGTAATCGGTGGCCGTTGCCCGGTCCATCCAGCCGATGGCCTTGGCGGGTTCGCCCTCGAACCGCGCCATGACCTCGGATAAAAGCGGCGTCCGGTCCCGCCTTCCATCATGGGCGCGCAACGCCTGCTGGATGGCTTTCAGGCCAAGATCGGCACCGCTGCCTTCATCCGAGATGGGAAAGCCATAGCCGCCGGCGCGCTTTTCCTCGCCACCGATGAACGCAAGTCCGATGGAACCGGTCCCGGCAATGACGATGGCGCCGTCGCGGCCCGAATGGGCACCGAGGCAGGCAGCGGCGCCGTCGGAGATGAAGCGGACGGCGGCAAAGGGATGCGCCATGGTGCGCAGCTCCTCCAGCGAGCCGGCGCGGCTCAAGCCCGCAAGACCGACGCCCGCATAGACGTGGGGCGCATCGGCGGGATCGACACCCGCCTCTTCGGCCGCACCCTGCCAGGCGCGCAGCACGGAGCCCCAGGCATTCGCGATACCCATGCGGGTGGTTGCCGGGCCGGACAAGCCCTGCCCCAGGATATTGCCGCTCGCATCGACGATCCGGGCACGGCATCCCGTTCCCCCGCCATCGACGCCGACGAAAAGCGGCCCGGTTTCTGGCTGTGTCGTCATTGCGAGATCCGTTCGATCTGCGCGCCGCACTGCGCAAGCTTGCGGTCAAGCTGCTCATAGCCACGGTCGAGATGATAGACGCGGTTGATGACCGTTTCACCCTCGGCCACCAAGGCTGCCAGCACGAGGCTGACCGAAGCACGAAGATCGGTCGCCATCACAGGCGCCCCTTTCAGCGGCTTGCCGCCGCGCACCACGGCAACCGGACCGTTCAGCGCGATGTCGGCCCCAAGCCGGATCAGCTCCGGCACATGCATGAAGCGGTTTTCGAAAATCGTCTCG
>JAIXTO010000239.1 GCA_027483885.1 Rhizobiaceae bacterium | reverse complement strand
TCCTCGACGATGCGCCCGAGATACATCACGGCAACGCGATGGCTGATCTGGCGCACGGCCCTCAGGTCATGGCTGACGAACAGCATGCCCATCCCCAACCGCACCTGCAGGTCCATCAAAAGGTTGAGCACCAGCGCCTGGATCGAGACATCGAGCGCACTGATCGGCTCGTCGCAGACGAGAAGATCCGGCCGGGTCACCAGCGCACGCGCAATCACGGCGCGCTGGCGCTGACCGCCGGACAAGGAGTGCGGGCTGCGGGCCGCATGATGCGGTTGCAGGCCGACCTCCGCCATCATGGCGGCGACCCGCTCGCGCCGGCTTTCGGCCGTGCCGATCCGGTGAATATCGAGCGGCTCGGCAATCTGCTCGCCAACCGGCAGGCGCCTGTCGAGAGCGGAAAGCGGGTCCTGGTAGACCATCTGCATGCGCCGTCGGGAGGCTGCCCAGGCCGATGTCCCGGAGACCGGCATCGGCTGACCGTCAAACTCCACGCGACCTTCATCGGCCGTTTCTATGCCGAGCACCAGGCGCGCCGTAGTCGATTTTCCGCATCCGGACTCGCCGACAAGGCCCAGCGTTTCCCCGCGTGCCACATGCAGCGAGACACCGTCGACAGCCCGAACAGTGGATATGCGGCCCATGAGCCCGCGCCGCATGCCGTAATTGCGCACGAGATCGCGGGCAACCAGAAGGTCTGGAGACGTCGAGGTCATAACGTGGCCCTTTCCCGCGTCGGCGTGGCGCGGTCATGGGTCGGGCGGTCGAGCGATGGGTATGGCCGCGCTTTGAGACAGGCGGCACTATGGTCGGGCGCCAGCGGCAGTGCGGCTGGATCAACCTCCAGACACAGGCTGCTTGCCGACGTGCAGCGCGGCGCAAAAGCACAGCCCTTGGGCATGTGCGCGGCTTCCGGCACGCTGCCCGGAATGGCGACCAGCCGATGGCGCTGACCGGCAAGCGGCGGCAGCGCTCCCAAAAGCCCCTGCGTATAGGGGTGGTTCGGGTTGGCAAAGATCTGCTCGCTCGGCGCCTCCTCGACGATACGGCCGGCATACATGACAGCAATGCGCGAACAGGTGTCGGAGACGACGCCGAGATCATGAGAGATCAGCACCAGCGCCATGCCGGTGTCGCGCCGCAAGGTGGTGACGAGGTCGAGGATCTGCGCCTGGATGGTGACGTCAAGTGCCGTTGTCGGCTCGTCCGCCACCAGCAGTTCCGGTTCGCCGGCCAGCGCCATGGCAATCATCACACGCTGGTTCTGTCCTCCGGACAATTCATGCGGATAGGCGTTAATGCGGTTCTTCGCATCGGGAATGCCGACCTGGTCCATGAGACGGATGACCTCGGCTTTTGCCCGATCCCCCGTCATGCCGCGATGCAGGCCAAGCGCCTCGCCGATCTGGCGCCCGATACGATGGACCGGATTGAGGCTTGCGGCGGGATCCTGGAAGATCATGGCGATACGTCCGCCACGAACCGGTTCAAGCCGCGCCTTCGGCGCTCCGAGGATTTCGGTTCCATCGAGCAGAACCGAACCGCGAACCTGCGCTGAGGCGGGCAACAGGCCGAGCGCTGCAAGCCAGGTGATGGATTTGCCGCAACCGGACTCGCCCACCAGCCCGACCGCTTCCCCCCGCTCGACCGACAGGTTGATGCCCCGCAAGGCCGCGGCACCGCCGAATGCAACCGAAAGGTTTTGGATCTCGACGAAGGCCATGGCCTCAGGCGCTCCAGTTGTGACGGCGGAAATCCATCACGAAGGATTTTGCCGGCGCCCACTGGATGTCAGCCCGCTTTGCCGTGAAGGAGGCGTTGCGGTGCAGCACCACATAGGCCGGGTCTTCGATTTCGATGATCTGCAGCATGCGGCGCCATACGGCGATGCGGCGGGTGCGGTCGGTGCTTGTTCCGAGTTCATTGGAAAGCCCGCCGAATTCCTCGTTGCGCCACTGGTTGGTCTTCCAGGGTGTACCAAGAGGGCCCCAGGAACCGGACATCTGAACGTAAGGATCCGGCAGGGAAGCGGCCGCCGACCAGTCGTGGATGCCGCGCGTCTCCGGGCCGCCTTCCTGGATCTGGCCCCAGTTTTCCACCATCTGCATCTTGATGTTGAGGCCGACAGAGCGCCAGTTTTCCGTGTTGATCTGCGCAGTCGCCGTCTGGGCGGTATAGTAGTCGTTGAGGACGCGGTAGGGGATGGGCTCGCCATTGTAGCCGGCCTTGCGCAGAAGGGCGCGGGCTTTATCCGGATCGTAGGCCGGGTTTTCATGGTCGGCGATGTAGAAGTCGCCATAAAATTCCCATTGCAGGCCGCGCGGCACTTCGGTGCGCCCGCTCCACAAGGCTTCCACGATCAGGTTGCGATCCACCGCGTGGGTGAGCGCCTGACGGACGAGCGGATTGGCAAGCACCGGATGCGACTTGTTGAACACCGTATAGCGCGTGTTGTTGATCGGACCGCCGACGACCTTGAAACGCTTGTCCGCCTCGACGGTGGCAATCTGGTCCGGGGGAATGTCGCAGGCGAAATCGGCACCGCCGGAGCGCAGAAGGTTGATGCGCGAAGCCGTTTCCGGCGTTTCCACGAAACGAATCTGGCGAAGCGGCGGGCGCCCCTCCCAATGGTCGTCGAAGGCGGCGAGCGTCAGCACCGAATCCGGCTTGTATTCGGCCACCGAATAGGGACCCGTGGTCACAGGCAGCCGCGCCCAGTCCATCCAGCTCTTGGCTTCCAGAAAGGCACGCTTGTTGACGATCATGCCGATCGAGGCAGACAGGCGGCCTTCCAGAACCGGGTCGATGGAGGCGTTGTGCAGCCGGATCTTGTGTGGGCCCAGCACCTCGATCCGTTCGAAGGCGGGAAGTGCCTGGCGCGCCACGGCCTTGACGTTGTCGGGAACCTCGACCGTTGCGCCGCCCCACATCCGGTCGGGGCCGTAGGAGAAGGCCACATCTTCGGCAGTCATCACGTCGCCATTGTGGAACTTGACGCCTTCGCGCAGGTCCACCTCGACCGTCAGATCATCGAGACGCTTCCAGGACGTCGCCAGTTGCGGCTGCAGCGACATGTCGCCGATCCAGTCATTGCCGAGCAGCGTCTCGGCATAACTCGTATAGATGCGGGCGCCGACATTCGACTGTTCCGTCAGCATTTCCAGGGTGTTCGAATTGGAGATCCGCTGGACGGCAACGGTCACGGCGGGGCGCTCCCCGGATTGCGCCGATGCCAGGCGCGGCAGGGCGAAAGCGGCCGTCGTAGCGGCCGACATGGACAGAAGACTGCGGCGGGTGATTGCGATCATGGTCTTTACCTTCTGAAAGTGGCAAGCAAAGGGATCACGCCGGCCGGATACAGGCTTGCCTGCCTCCAGCGCGTTCGTGCGTCGACGGTAAAAGTTGCGATGATGTGCACTGCCCGGCCGGACATTCCGTGAGAACCGACCGCCGTGTTGAAAATAAATTACGGGTTCATTGTGAACTGCGAATGACAGCTGTAGGTACAGCTATGAGATTTGAGGGGTAATGGATGGAGCCACAATGGTTCAGGGTTTATCAGGCGGTCAAAAAGGCCATTCTGGTGGGAGAGCTTTTGCCGGGCAGCCAGGTTCCGCCCGAGTTCGATCTGTCGGAGCAGCATGGTGTCAGCCGCAACACAGTCCGGCGCGCCTATCTGGCCCTGTCGCAGGAAGGCCTGATCCGCAGCGTCAACGGCCGGGGCTCGTTTGTCATGCAGACAGGGCTGACCTACGAGGTGGATGCAACGTCGCGCTTTCGCGATGTGCTGGATCGGCAGGGCGTGCGCTCGGCAATGACGACCGTGGAGAGCCTTGAGGTTCCAGCAGAGGCGGACATCGCCCATGTCCTTTCGGTCGACATCGGCCACCCGCTCTTGCGTGTCACCGCGCTCATACTCGGGGACGAAGTTCCCTTCATCCTGACCGTGCGCCACATTCGCGCCGATCTGGTGCAGAACCTGGACAGAAAGCTGAAAGAGACGAATTCGCTGACGCAGATCGCTCTCAGCGAAGGCCTTGGACAGTTGCGCCGCGTCTCGACAACCGTTGCTGCCCGTCTGCCAACGGAGCGGGAGGCGGGCCTGCTGCGCTGCCCTGCAAACGCCCCCGTTCTATTGGTCCAATCCACAGGGCGGATAGACAACGGATTGCTGCTCGAATGCCAGAAGGCGGCGATGAACAGCCAGCTCATCCGGCTTTCGTTTCGAAGCGAGGGGGACAGATAATCGGCATGGTGCGTTGATCGGTATCCGCGAACCGGATGTGTCACATCCACTTTCACATCCGGTGGCCGCTGCAGGCATTCATCCGGCCCTCGAATGGCCGAGGCCGGCGGGCTTCGTGCCGTATCAGATCGTGCGGTCATCGCCCTGGATGAGGGTGCTCGGAGGAAATGCGATCTCGGCGGTAAATCCTTGGGTCGGCAACACGTCGAAGCGAAAGCCGTGCAGTTTGGTAATTGCTGCGACCAGTGTCAGACCAAGCCCGAGGCCTTTGGTATGGCGGCTTGTGTCGGCGCGGTAAAAGCGCTGCACGAGAAGGCTTCTTTCGGATTCAGCAACACCCGGCCCGGTATCGCTGACGCGCAGTGCGGCGCCATCGGGGCTGGCCGTGAGGCAAACATCGATGCTGCCGCACTCCGGCGTGAATTTGACGGCATTGTCTACAAGGTTGGCAATGGCCTCGAAAATCAGGTCGCGATCACCGTGAACAACAAGTTTTTCGTTTGCCTGCACGGTGAGCGTCAGCTGCTTTTCCTCGGCAATGGGTTCGTAAAGGTCACCCACCTCGCAAACCAGTTCCGCAAGCTCCACCTCGTCAAAGGCCTGAAGCCGACGTGTCTGCTCGATTTCGCGCACACGCAAGATGGCGGTGACGATGGAAATCGCATGATCGAGCTCGGAAATGGCGCGATCAGCCGCACCCTGCAATGCCTCAAGCGTGGTCGCATTGCGCCGGGCGCGCTCAAGGCCGATCCTGACCCGGGCCAGCGGGGTGCGCAGATCATGGGCAATGTCATCCCCCACGGCTGCCAGATCCTCGATGAATGTCTGCATTTCATCCAGCATGCCGTTGACGATCTGGGCCAGATTATCGATAGGATCCTGGGCATTACGATAAGGAAGCCGCTGCTTCAAATCGCCTGCGACGATCTGGGAAATCCTCCTCTGCATCTCCGTCACGCGCTTGTGGGCATTGAGGCCAAAGAACAGTGACGCGGCAAGCCCAAGCGCCAGTGCCGGGATCAGCCCGAACAGCAATCCTCTCTGAACCATGGAGGCTGCCTGTTCATTGTCGGCGGTGCTCCAGCCGACGAACAGAATGTTGCCGTCTGGCAGCAGGCGCACAACGGCGCGCGCGTTTTGCACATGCCTTGGCACCTGATCCGTGCGGATGATCGAAACCCGCTGCGGTGGCGCGCCGATCTCCATGCCGGGGGGAAGCTCTTGGACATTCCCGGATAGGCGATGGCCATCGGTGGAAAAAATCGCCGTTGGTTTGACACGGCGCGGATCCTGCCGAACTCTTTCCTCATAGGCGTTCATCTGGCCAAGACTTGCGCCTTCCGAAATGACAGCGGCCTCCTGCAACACCAGATCGTCGATCTGCTTGATCAACTCGTTGCCGCTGGTTTGAAAATAGGCAAAACCGAAGCTCAAGCCGATGGTCACCGTAATCGCGGTCAACAGAACGACCACATAACGGAAGGCGGATTGCCGGACCCACTCAATCGGGCGCGCGAAGTACAAAACCCTCTCCCCGAACATTGGAAATCATCGGCGGATCTCCGGCAGCGTCGATTTTCCGACGAAGCCGGCCCATGTGGACATCGACCAGATTAGAGTCGGGTACGAACTTGTATTTCCACACCTCCTCGAACAGCATGCCGCGTGTCAGCAACTGCTCGCAGTGCCGCATCATATATTCAAGCAGGCGAAATTCTCGTGGAAGAAGTTCGATCAGTCGTTCACCGCGGCGGGCGTTACGCTCGAGGAGATCGAGTTCCAGCGGACCGACCCGCAGCACTTTGAGCGAAATATCGGCAGGCCGACGCAGAAGCGCTTCCACGCGCGCCACCAGTTCCAGAATGGCGAAGGGTTTCGTCAGGTAATCATCACCACCTGCCCGCAGGCCCCGGACGCGATCATTGACCGCGCTGAGAGCACTGATGACCAGAACAGGCGTGCGCACCTGTTCACGCCGCAATGTATCGATCACCGTCAGGCCGTCCATGCCCGGAAGCATCCGGTCAACGATCAGAATATCTGCGCCAGCGACCCTTGCCTGCTCGAGGCCCTCAGCACCATCGGCGTGCCAGTCCACGGCATAACCATAGTCTTTCAGTTCGGCACATATATCCTGTGCGGTGTCCTTATCATCTTCGATAAGAATAACCTTGGTCATGTCTGTTCCTTGATGCATCGCCCATCGGCAAGGCCGCAGACCCTTGTCAGCCGCAAGAGCAGAGCGGAGCTTTGCCCAGCCATTCGCCCGATCGCAGTGGATCAAGCGCCATTTGAGCCGTTTTGCGGCGTGCGGCAATTAAATATTCTTTCATAGCGCCTTGCGGCGCGCGGTCGAAACAACCCCACGCCGCCCGGCCTTCTTAAATTTCTATTTAATGGCATTTGTCATCTCCGTCCGGCAAACCGCACCAAAGAGCGCGACAGGACGTCGCGCGATGACTTGTCACTCTTGGGGCGACGATCAACGGCCATGCCGGTTGCCCTCAAACCAATTTCAAGGTGCAAGATGCCCCATACTCCCAAAATCAATTCGCCGTCGGTCACGGATACAAGAGGGCCGCTCCTCAATCGAAGACAGCTTCTCGGGTCAGCCGCGACGGGTGCTGTGGCGCTGGGTGCCTCCTCCCTGCCAGGCTTTGCGCAATCCACGGACAAGTCCGTCGATGTCGTGCTTATCGGCGGCGGCATCATGTCCGCGACGCTCGGCGTGGTTCTCAGCCAGCTGGAACCGGGCTGGACGATCGAGATGATCGAGCGGCTGGACGAGGTTGCCATGGAAAGCTCGAACGGCTGGAACAATGCCGGCACGGGCCATTCCGCACTGGCGGAGCTGAACTATTCGCCGATGGATAGTAAAGGCAATGTCCACATCGAAAAGGCGCTGGAGATCAATTCGGCGTTCCAGATCACCCGGCAGTTCATGGCGCATCAGGTGGATCTCGGCGTTCTGAAGAACCCGCGCTCCTTCATCAACTCGACACCGCATATGAGCTTTGTCTGGGGCGATGCGAACACGGAGTTTCTGGCCAAGCGGCATGCGGCGCTGAAGGCGAGCCCGTTGTTCTCAGGCATGCAGTTCTCAACCGATCACGGCAAGATCGCAGAATGGGTGCCGTTGATGATGGAGGGCCGCGACCCGGCGCAGAAGCTGGCCGCCACCTGGAGCCCGCTCGGCACGGATTGCGACTGGGGTGAAGTGACGCGCCAATATATCACCCATCTGACCAATCACCCGACGTTCGACTTGCACACGTCGAGCCAGGTGCAGGACATCCAGAAAAATGGCGATGGCACCTGGAGCGTAAGCTACGCCAACCACAAGGAAGGCACCTCGCATACGCTGAGAGCCAAATTCGTCTTTATCGGCGCAGGCGGCGGCGCCCTGCATCTGCTGCAGATGTCGGGCATCCCGGAAGGCGACGCCTATGCGGGCTTCCCCGTCGGCGGCTCCTTCCTCGTCTGCGACAAGCCGGACATTGCAAACCGCCATCTCGCCAAGGCCTATGGGCAGGCTTCGACCGGCGCTCCCCCGATGTCCGTTCCGCATCTGGATACCCGCGTATTTGACGGAAAACGCCATATCCTGTTCGGGCCGTTTGCGACCTTCTCGACCAAGTTCCTGAAGGAGGGCTCGCTCTTCGATCTGCCGGCGACCATCACGCTTGAAAACCTGTGGCCAATGCTCAAGGTCGGGTATGACGAATTCGATCTGGTGGAATATCTGGCCGGTCAGCTTCTCTTGTCGGATGAAGACCGCCTGACGAGCCTGCGCGAGTATTTCCCCGATGCCAAGGCTGAGGATTGGCGCTACTGGCAGGCTGGCCAGCGCGTTCAGATCATCAAGCGCGACCCTGAAAAAGGCGGCGTTCTGAAGCTTGGAACGGAAATCGTTGCCTCCAAGGACGGCAGCATTGCAGCACTGCTGGGTGCCTCGCCGGGCGCATCGACGGCCGCCCCCATCATGCTTGATCTGCTCAAGAAGGTGTTTGCCGAAAAGCTCGCAACCCCTGCATGGCAGGAAAAGGTCCGCGCCATGGTGCCGACCTACGGCATTAATCTCAATGAAAATCCGGATTTGCTGGCAAGGGAATGGGCCGCCACCGGCGAGCGCCTTGAACTGGCCATCGCGCCGCCCGCCATCAATGCCACGGTGAGCACAAAGCCGGGCGTCGTCGCACCGGGCGGCGAACTCAAGCAATTGCCGGATATTGCACTGTAGGCGCAAGGCAACTGGCGTCTGCCGGGCCTTATGGCAAAGCCGGACCGGTGGTGGGCAGAATGGGTTGGCTTCAGCGCAAGCCAGCCCTTTGCAGCGGTACAGCGGGTTTAGGACCTTCGCCTGTCACTTGCTTTCCGTTGCGTCCATCATCGGCACTGTTCATCGGCTGATGCTGTGCATACGATGGAACGAGGGCAGCTTAGACAAGGTGGGCTGCCCTTGAAAGAAAACGGAAGGGTCGGTTATGGGTGAACATCACGTTGTTGTTGTTGGCGGCGGCTTTGGTGGTCTGCAGCTCGTAAACGACCTGAAAGGAAGCGGTGCGCGCATTACGCTGATCGATCGGCGCAACCACCATCTTTTCCAGCCTCTGCTGTATCAGGTCGCGACCACCATTCTTTCCACCTCGGAAATCGCCTGGCCCATTCGCCATCTTTATAATGATCGTCCAGAGGTTTCGACCTTGCTCGGCGAGGTCAACAGCGTCGATACCGTCGGCAAATCGGTGACGCTTCGCGACGGTTCGCAGGTGGCGTATGACACGCTCGTTCTCGCGACCGGGGCAACGCACGCCTATTTCGGCCGGGATGAATGGGAACCCGTGGCACCAGGCCTCAAGACGCTGGAGGATGCAACGACCATCCGCCGACGTCTGCTTCTGGCGTTCGAACGTGCCGAAACCACGACAGATCCAGCCCTGCGGGAGGCACTGCTCACCTTCACCATCGTTGGTGCCGGCCCGACCGGTGTTGAACTGGCCGGCATTATTGCAGAACTCGCGCACAAGACACTGCCCAGCGAGTTCCGGTCGATCGACACACGCAAAACCAAGGTGATGCTGGTTGAAGCGGGTCCGCGTGTCCTGGCAGGCTTCTCACCGGATTTGTCGGCCTATGCGCAAGGGGTGCTGGAAAATCTCGGCGTCAGCGTCCTGGTTGGAAAACCGGTTACCCAGTGCTCCAGCGAAGGTGTGCAGGTCGGCGATGATTTCATTGCCTGCCGAACGATCGTCTGGGCAGCTGGTGTGCAGGCCTCCGCTGCGGCGCAGTGGCTCTCCATTCCAGCCGACCGGGCCGGCCGTGCCATCGTGGCCAAGGATCTGACAGCACCGGGTTTGGCGGATGTCTTCGTCATCGGTGATACGGCCTCGGTTTCACAAGACAATGGCGCCGCCGTTCCCGGCATTGCACCCGCTGCCAAGCAGCAAGGGGCCTATGTCGCGAAGGTCATCAAGGCAAGGTTGAAGGGCGCGCCCGCGCCGCAGCCTTTTCGCTATCGGCATCAGGGCAGCCTTGCCACGATTGGCCAGCGCGCCGCCATTGTGGATTTCGGCAAGGTCAAACTGACCGGCAGCATTGCCTGGTGGATATGGGGCCTTGCACATATCTATTTTCTCATCGGCACCCGCTCAAGACTTGCCGTGGCCTGGAGCTGGTTGTGGATCTACCTCAGCGGCCAGCACAGCGCACGCCTCATCACGCAGAAGGAAACGCTTCGGGAATAACCGTGCCAATGGAACCGCGGCAGGCGAGAATCTCTTCTGTCTCCCCCTGCCCTCGCCCAGCGGACTGCCATGGACGCAAAAGCCGACGCCATGGGGATCCGGCGTGATCTGGTCGTCCTTGAGATGCAGATGATTGCATAGTCCGGTTTTCAGTATGCAACGCTCACGCTGGCCGGTCGCGTGCTGAGATCAGTCTCCGTTTCAACAGCGACTTGATATCTGCCGATATCCCCCACATCCGTGAAGCACGCACAAGACAGCCTGTGGGGTGCCCCCCTCAGCGCCTTGCAAATCCCGCCACAGACAGAACAAACCCTTGGCAGGCCATCCGGAAGTCGATAATCTTGCCTGACAGGTAACAGAGTGTGGGGAAGTGATGGCGCGCGAAGGCCAGCAGGGGCAGTCACTGGCATCCAAGATCAGTGCTGCGCTGCGTCAGGATCTTGTTTCGGGGGTGTTTCGCCCGGGCGACCGCCTGCCCAGCGAAAGCGCGCTGACCCGCGACTATGCTGTGAGCCGCACCGTCGTGCGCGAAGCCATTGCAATCCTGCGGGCCGATGGGCTGGTGGAGGCACGGAAGGGCGCTGGCGTTTTTGCGCTGGAAGTTCAGCGCGAATCGGAGCGACCCTTCAACGACCTTGCCACCCGGCGTATCTCTTCGGTGATCGAACTTCTCGAGCTTCGTACCGTATTCGAGGTCGAATCCGCCGCACTGGCCGCCCTTCGACGGTCCGCCGCCCAAATTGAAGAGATTCTGGATGCACACCGGATTGTCGGGCAGTGTCTGAGCGATGGCGCGCCGACACGAGACGCCGACTTCAACCTGCATTTCGCCATTGCCGAGGCCACGCAAAACCGTCGCTTTCCGGAGTTTCTGCAGCTAATCCGCACCGGCATCATCCCGCGCGGCGATCTGCAGGGAGAGGCGCCGGGTGCCCGGCCGAAGGATTACAATCTTCATCTCCAGGAAGAACACGGGTCCATTGTCGACGCCATCATCGAAGGCGATGCAGATGCCGCGCGTATCCACATGAAGGCCCATCTGCGCGGCAGTCTGGAGCGTTACAAGGCCCTGCTGCGCTCGCAGCGGCCGGAACGGGCACCGCAACCGGCGTGACCGACAGACTTGTCAGGTATCTTTTAAAGCATGTATGATATCAATATCCACATGCGAGGAGACCATGATGTCGCTACCAACCTTTACAGCAACCCATCCCGACCCCGGCGTGACGCGTCGTATTCTGGCCGAAAGCCCGGACCTGATGGTCGTCTCCTTCCGCTTCGAGACCGGCGCAGAGGGTAAACTTCACAGCCACCCGCATGTTCAATCGACCTATGTCGCCAGCGGCCGCTTCGTGTTCTTTCGGGATGGAATCGCGTATGAGCTCACCCCCGGAGACAGTCTCGTCATCCCTGGTGGTGTGGAGCATGGCTGCCGCTGCGTCGAAGAGGGCGAGCTGATCGACAATTTCACCCCGCGCCGCGACGACTTTCTGGCTTGAAAAGGCGGCACCTGTAACCGATCGCGATGCCGTCTTGAGCGGCAGCGCGATCAATGTCTCATACGGGCCAGCACGACACCCTTCGGACAGAGTTGACACCTTCAAACGCTTGTGACAGGTTAGGCATAGTTGTCTGACAGGGAGCCTGTGTTCGGTCAATGTTTGGAGGAGCCATGTCATTCAGTCGCCTGCGGCTCGCCGGTGCTGCCGGTCAGCTTGGCAGTATTGCCATCACCCTTCTCGGCCTGTTGATGTTGACGTTTTTCATCGGCCGCCTGATGCCGGCCGATCCGGTGCGCGCCATGGTCGGGGAAGATGCCACGCGCGAAACCTACGAGCAGGTTTATACGTCTCTGGGGCTGGATCGTCCCCTTTATGAGCAATTCGTCTATTACCTCGGCGATGTGCTGACGGGGGATTTCGGCACCTCGATCCGCACCGGCCAGCCGGTCATCCAGGATATCCTGCATGTCATGCCGGCCACCATCGAACTTGCCACCTTTGCCATCGTCATCGGGGCCGTGCTTGGTGTGTCCATGGGCGTCCTGGCGGCCGTCAACAAGGATCGCTGGCCCGATCATCTCGTTCGGGTGTTCAGCCTCTTTGGCCACTCCATGCCGATCTTCTGGACCGGCATGATCGCGCTCATCGTCTTTTACGCCCATCTCGGCCTCGTCGGCGGCAGCGGGCGCATGGACCAGTTCTATATCGGCCTTGTCGAGGAGCGCACCGGCTTCCTGTTGATCGACAGCCTGATGGCCGGGGAAATGGACGTCTTCTGGTCGGCCCTCAACCACCTGATCCTGCCGGCCGCCCTGCTTGGCTATTCGTCATCAGCCTATATCACGCGCATGACCCGCAGCTTCATGCTGGACCAGTTGGGTCAGGAATATGTGACCACGGCGCGCGTCAAGGGCCTGTCGCAGCGCCAGACCATCTGGCTGCATGCCTTCGGCAATATAAGGGTGCAGCTGGTCACCATCATCGCGCTTGCCTATGGTTCGCTTCTGGAAGGTGCCGTGCTGATCGAGACCGTGTTTTCCTGGCCGGGCTTTGGCCAGTACCTGACCAGCAACCTCATCATCGGCGATATGAACGCCGTGATGACCTGCGTGCTGATCGTCGGCGTCATCTTCATCGGGCTCAACCTGTTGTCCGACCTTCTCTATCGCATCTTTGACCCCAGGACACGCTGATGACTGTCAACACGCACACCCGCAGGATGCCCGGCTGGCTGATGGCGCTGAACAACATCGTCGTTTTCCTGTTGCGCAGCCCGACCTCCGCCTTCGGCCTCGCCGTTCTGGCGGTCCTGATCCTGACGGCGATTTTTGCACCGCTGATCGCCACCCATGACCCTTATGTGCAGGCGCTCGGCAATGTGCTGCAGCCGCCGGGCAACGGCCATCTGTTTGGCACCGACGAACTGGGTCGCGATATCTTCAGCCGCCTTGTCTACGGCGCCCGCATCACGCTCACCATCATCTTCCTGGTGTCGATCGTCGTCGGGCCGATCGGTCTGGTCATCGGCACCTCCGCCGGCTATCTCGGTGGCAAGTTCGACATGGTGTTGATGCGCATCACCGACATTTTTCTCTCTTTCCCGAGCCTCATCCTGTCGCTCGCCTTCGTGGCAGCGCTCGGGCCCAGCCTCAACAATGCGATCATCGCGATTGCACTCACCTCCTGGCCGCCGATTGCGCGGCTGGCCAGAGCCGAGGCAATGACCTTCCGCAAGGCAGACTATATTGCAGCGGCCCGCCTGCAGGGCGCCTCGACCAGCCGCATTATCGTGAAATCGATCATGCCCATGTGCCTGCCTTCGGTGCTCATACGCCTGACGCTCAACATGGCAACCGTCATCCTGACGGCAGCGGGCCTCGGTTTTCTGGGTCTTGGCGCCCAGCCGCCCATGCCCGAATGGGGCGCCATGATTGCGACAGGCCGCCGCTACATGCTGGACAGCTGGTGGCTCGTCACCTTCCCCGGCGTTTCGATCCTGTCTGTCAGCCTTGCCTTCAATCTCTTAGGCGATGGCCTGCGTGATGCACTCGATCCCAAGCAGATGAACCGGAGGTAAGGCGATGGAAAAGACCATACTGGACGTCCAGAACCTGCGCATCCGCTATGGCGGTTCAACCACTGAGGCGGTGCGGGGCGTGTCCTTCACGCTCGGGCGCGAACGGCTGGGCATTGTGGGCGAATCCGGCTCCGGCAAATCCACCGTCGGGCGTGCCTTGCTGCGGCTGCTGCCGGGCGCCACGATCACGGCAGACATGCTGCGCTTCGACGATGTCGACCTTCTCTCCTTGAGCGAGAAGGAGATGCTAAAAATTCGCGGCCGGCGCATGTCAATGATCCTGCAGGACCCGAAATTCTCGTTGAACCCCATTCGCCGCGTGGGTGATCAGGTGGCGGAAACCTATCTGCGCCACTTCCAATGCAGCCGGCGCGAGGCGCATGAGAAGGCCGTTGCAATGCTGGAAGCCGTGAAGATCCGCGATGCCGAGCGGGTGTTCAAACAATATCCGCATGAAATTTCCGGTGGCATGGGCCAGCGCGTGATGATTGCCATGATGCTTCTGGCCGATCCCGATCTGGTGATTGCCGACGAGCCGACCTCGGCGCTTGACGTCACCGTGCGCCTGCAGGTTCTGACCATTCTCGATGGCCTGGTGCGCGACCGGGGCATCGGCCTGATCATGATCAGCCATGACCTCAATCTGGTGCGCAATTTCTGTGACCGCGTGCTGATCATGTATGCGGGCAAGGTGGTCGAAACCTTGAAGGCGGGCGACCTCGATCAGGCCCGGCATCCCTATACGCAAGGTCTTCTGGCCGCCCAACCGCGCATCGGCGGCACGCGTCAACCGCTGGCGGTGCTTGACCGCAAACCCGAATGGCTGGAGGAAAACGCCTGATGTCCGTTTCCGTCGAGGTGCGTAATCTCTCCATCAGCTTCGGAGCGGGCGCAAGCGCCGTCAAGGTTCTGCCGGGCGTGTCGTTCAGCGTCGAGCGCGGTGAATGTTTCGGGCTCGTTGGTGAATCCGGCTCGGGTAAATCCACCGTTCTCCGCTGCGTATCGCTGCTGACGGACTTCTGGAAAGGCGAGGTGCTGATCGACGGCCGCTCCGTGCGCGAT
Source organism: Rhizobiaceae bacterium (assembly GCA_027483885.1). Taxonomy (GTDB): domain Bacteria; phylum Pseudomonadota; class Alphaproteobacteria; order Rhizobiales; family Rhizobiaceae; genus Neorhizobium. The sequence goes on along the minus strand of JAIXTO010000239.1, from coordinate 11,058 downwards.
ATGCCGCTGATCGAACGCTGCCGCACGCTGCAGATGGTGTTTCAGGACCCTTACGGGTCGCTCCATCCGCGCCAGTCCGTGCGCACGGTGCTCAATGAGCCGCTTGTCATTCACAAGCTCGGCGACCGCGAAGAGCGCATACGCCGGGCCATTACCGATGTCGGCCTGCCGGTCTCCTTTCTCGACCGGTTTCCGCACCAGCTGTCCGGCGGCCAGCGCCAGCGCGTTGCCATCGCACGCGCGCTCATCCTGGAGCCGTCGCTGCTCCTACTCGATGAGCCGACCTCGGCGCTCGACGTCTCGGTGCAGGCCGAAATCCTCAACCTGCTGCAGCGTCTGCGCAATGAGCGTGGTTTTACCTATATCATGGTGACCCATGATCTGGCGGTGGTTGACCATATGTGCGACCGCTTTGCCGTGATGCTGCGCGGCGAAGTGACCGAGATCCTGCCGCATGAAGCGATTGCGGTGAACGGTGCAAGCCACCCCTATGCGCGCGAACTGATCGGCGCATCGCTGGAATATGAAGGCATTCGCTGACGCGCCCTCTCCTTGCCCACCGCCGGATCAGGGACCGGCGGCGGCAAAGGGTTCCAGTTCCGCATCGAAGGGAACCTCGACCACATTGTTGAAGATCGCTGTCGCCAGCATGATGCCGGCGAGCGCCACAAGGTCCACCAGAACCTTGTGGCTGTAGAGCGCCTTCAAATCCGTCCAGATATCGGGCGGGATTGCGCTGGAATTTTTCACAATCGCACGACCGAACCGATCCAGAAGCAGGTCTTGCGCGCGCAGATCCAGCGCGTCCGGGTCTGCCCCGGAGAGCGTGATGGCGCGGCGAAAGAATGTGACGGCAATCTTTGAGCCGGCCTCTTCGGAAATCGCCCGGCAAAACACCTGGATTGCCCGGTCGTCGACGTCAGGGATCAGCTCTGCCCGCAGCGTGAACCATTCGGCATAGATGCGATGGGCCTGCGGAGAATGGAGAAGCGTGCGCTTCATATTCGTCATGCGCCCGCGCAGACGCAGTTCCTCGTCATGCGCCTCGCGGATGTCTTGAGGTGCGTTTTCATAATCGATCATGGGAATGTGCGGCATGCAGAAGTCCGGCCCGTTTGCGTGTGCTGCGGCAAGACTTAAAGCGTCTTTGAGCGGGCGCAAGGCCGATCCATGCCCGGGACTGCGGATCCTCACGGAAAAAGGGACGCGTGTCGCCACGCGTCCCTTTCGACAACCACCGGGCAGGAGGAAACGGCGGTTTATCTGTTCTTGGTCACGCCTTCGAAACGCGACAGCCAGGGGCTGACGATCATGCCGCCGATGTCGCTTCGGAATGCGGCCGTATCGACCACTTCCGAGAAAGGCTGGATCGGCATGACAAGCTCGTCCATATAGGCCTGCAGGTCCTCATAGAGCTTTGCCTGCTTGGCGCCATCGCGCTCCACGAGTGCTGCCTCGATCATCTTGTTCAGCTTTTCATCCTGAAAACTCGTGCGCCAGCTCTGGTAGTTGGTGAGCTTTGCCTCGTCGGAATTGTTCGGATTATAGGCCATGGAGCGAAGGTTGTTATCCGGATGCGGCTGCTGGCCGCCACCGCCGCGCCCGACCAGAAGCTCGAACTTGCGCTCGCGCATGGCCCCGTAGATCTGGTCGCCCGAGCCGCTGATCAGGTTGGCCTTAATGCCGGCCTGGGCAAGCGTGTTCTGGATGGCCGTCGCGGCCTTCAGGAACGGATCTTCGGAAAGGACGCGCAAGGTCGTCTCAAAACCGTTGGGATATCCCGCTTCCGCCAGCAGTGCCTTGGCCTTTGCAATGTCCAGCGTATAGCCCTGGTCCGGCAGGGACCCCATCACGCCGGTGCTGAGCGAACGCTGGTGCAGTTTGCCGTAGAACGGCATGACGGCCTCATCCAGCCCTTTGTAATCGATGAGATACCGCAGTGCCTCGCGCACCTTCTTGTTGGCGAACCGCTCATCCTTCATCGACACGGCAAGATAATAGAAGCCCGAACCGGGAACCGACGCAATCGAGATGGCCTTGTCCGCCTCAAGCGCCTTCAGGTCCGGCGCCTGAAGCGAATAGGCAACATCGATGTCGCCCTTTTCGATCATCAGGCGCTGGGATTGCGATTCTGGCAGATGCCGCATCAGCACGCGGCGCATGGCAGGTTTCTGGCCCCAATAACCGTCGTTGCGGGTGAGGATGATGAATTCGTTGGATTTCCACTGCGTCAGCGTGAACGGACCGGAGCCCGCCGAATTGGTGGTGAGCCAGGCGCCCCCGAGATCGCCGTCCTTCTCGTTCTTCAGCGCCGTCTTGCTGTCGATGATCGAGCCGGGGCCGTTCTGGGCGAGGATCATCAGGAGCAGGTTTGGATCGTCCGCGCCCGGCAGGTTGAGGACGAAGGTATGGGCATCTTCGGCAACAAAAAGCGTGTCGGCGGCGTCCAGCTTGAAGCCGCGCGTCTTGAGGAAGGAGGACTGGGCCAGATTGCGCACCAGAAGGCGCTTCAGGCTCCAGGCGACATCCTGTGCCGTGACCGGATTGCCGGAGGCAAACTTGGCGTCTTTGCGCAAATGAAAGCGGATCGACATACGATCCTCGGCAATCTCCCATTTTTCCGCAAGCCGCGGCTCAAGATTGCGATCCTGCGGCGAGAGGGTGACCAGCGTATCGTAGACATTGTTCAGCACCTGCACCGTCTCCCGTCCGGTGATGGCTGCGGGATCAAGCGTCAGGATATTGCTCATGGTGGTGGCGACCACCAGCTGATCCTTCGGCGTTTCGGCAAGACCTGCCAGCGGCGAGACGCCCGACAGAAGTGCGGCAAGCGCTGCGGAGATAAAAAACTTCTTCATACTTCCTCCCTTTCGGCCCCACTCCCTGATGGCGGCCTTTGACATGGCGATCCGGCGGCTACTCCTCCACGGACTTTACCGGATCAGGCGAATATGGCTCTGACGGGCGCAGCAAGCGCCTGCCCGAGAGCGCGTGTGACTTCGGCATCCAGGTGAACGCCATCGATGGGCGAGGCGCTGCCAAGACTGCCGGCATCGAAAAAAGCATGGCCGAGTTCCGCGGCAATGGCCTGGTAAAGCGGGGCAAGCCGCTCGGATTCTGCAATCCTGCGGCCGGCAGCGGGGGTTCCGGTCGGGCCGGCAACGCACGGGGGCGGCGCCACGATCAAAAGCTTCGGGATTGCGGATTTCGGCTTGTAGGGAAAGGTCTCGACAATCTGCGCCAGGCGCCGCATGCCGGAAACCGCCGGTTCCGCCTGCCCACCATACACCGGCTTCAGATCATTGGTGCCGAGCATGATGATGACGAGATCAAGCGGCATGTGGCTGGCCAGCGCGACCTGCAGGGCCTTTGCGCCATTGCGGCAACACGGACCCGTATGATCGTCATAGCAGGTGGTACGCCCGCCAAGCCCCTCGCCGATGACCTTCGCCTGCCCGCCAAGCTCTTTCTCCAGCACATCCGGCCAGCGCGCATCCGCCGGATGGCGAAGACCCGTTGCAGGATCGGCACCCCAGGTCAGGCTGTCTCCGAAGGCAAGGATGGTCCTCATCGCGCTCATCCGATCCGGTTGTTCTCGATGAAGTCGAAATCGATATCTTCGCCGAGACCGGGACGATCGGGCACATGCACGTAGCCGTCGGCATCCATCGGGTCGGAAAGCGATTTCAGATAGTCGTGGCCGTCATCATATTCGAGGAAGGGATGCAGCAGGCCGCGCTCGTACCAGCGGCAATTTTTCGAGGCCGCCACCACATGCAGGTTCATGGCCGTATTGCCGTGAACCTCGCAATCCATGCCGAAGCATTCGGCCATACGCATGGTTTTCAGCGCAGGCGTGATCCCGCCGACATCGTTGACGCCAGTACGCAGGATGTCGCAGGCGCCAGCCTTCACCCATTCGGCGCGGTGCCAGTGTTTGCCAGCTGCACTTTCAGGACCGACAACCGGAATATCGAGATTATCCGCCAGCCATTTGTAGGAGGACATGGATTGCTCATCCATCGGCTCCTCGATCCAGTCGAAGCCAAGCTTTTCCAGCCCGCGGCCAAGTTCCAGCGCATCGGTGCGGGAATACCAGTGGAAGGCATCGATCATCAGCCGAATATCGGGACCGACCGCCTCGCGCACGGCCGCACAGGCCTTGAGGTCCATCTTCACATCCGGCGCCCAGCTGACGGGCGGCATCCAGGTGTGCAGCTTGATGCCCTTGTAGCCGCGCTTCACCAGCGTCTCGGCAAAACGGCCGTAATCTTCGGGAGTGGCAAGGCCGCCTTCCAACTCATCGCCGCACATGACCGACCCATAGGCCAGAACCTTGTCGCGATAGGCGCCGATCAACTTGTAGACAGGTGTGGAGAGCGTGCGGCCGGCAAGATCCCACAGGGCACAATCCACGACCGCCAGTGTGCGATCCGTCAATTGCGCCGCCGAGCCGCGTTGCCAGTGGGCCAGATCCTGCCAAAGCCTTTCACGATCCCGGTGATCCTGCCCGATCAGCACCTTCTTGACGAATTTTTCGATGACATGCGGCCGCACGATCTCGGCAGCCGTGAAGGAATGCCCTTCATGTCCATCCTCTGTGCGAATGGTCAAAATGGCCTGCTCGACCTGATGCGGCGGACCGGGATGCGCATGGCCTGCGCTATCCGAGTGGCGGCGCGTGGTCGTGCGAAACCGTCGCACGAAAACATCGGTAATGATCATCGGTATTCCTGCTCACTTAACGACAGCGCGTCACAAACCTGTCAGTTAGGTTTAAGCAAATATCGCCGAAACTGTCAAACCTGTAATACAAAAATCCTCAACGGGCAGCCCACCCGGTTTTCAAAGCTTGCTGAGATGTTCGATGGGCGCGTGCTGGCGAGCGATAACGGCCAGCAACCGACCGAAGGGGCCGTGTCCGGACAGCGGTCGATTTCGGCCCTCACATGGATCTGCAAGCGCCGGCACGCCTCATCGGATCCGGCAACGACAGCACAAGCCGATCCGCCGAGGCTCCGGGCGCACGACAACGCCAATCAGCCCGGCCGGTCAGCTTGAAGCGGGAGCGGTGGTTTCCTTCACCGGCATGGTCTTCGGCGTCTTGTCGAAGGGCCGCGTGATCAGAACCAGCAGGTCGTCGATGAAGGTGAAAATCACGGGGATGACGAGGAGGCTCAGAAATGTCGAGGTCATGAGACCGCCGAGCACCAGGATGGCCATGGGCTGACGGAAGCTCGGGTCGCCTTCGCCGATGCTCAAGGCCGCTGGCAGCATGCCAGCTCCCATCGCGATGGTGGTCATGATGATGGGGCGCGCGCGCTTGTGGCATGCATCCAGAAGTGCGGCCACGCGGTCGACCCCTGCCCTCCTCTCGACGATCGCATATTCCACCAGCAGGATCGAGTTTTTGGTGACGACCCCCATCAGCATCAACAGGCCGATCACTGCCGGGAAAGAGAACGCCGTGCCTGTGAGGACCAGCGGCAGGAGAGCGCCGCCCACCGAAAGCGGCAGCGCCATCAGGATCGTGATCGGCTGCAGGAAATCATGGAACAGCAGCACCAGAACGGCGTAGACACAGAACACGCCTATTCCCATCGCGATGGCAAAGCTCGTGAACAGTTCCGAAGAGCGCTGCAATTCTCCCTGCTCGACAAGATGAATGCCGGACGGCAGGTTCTTCAGGGCAGAGAGCTGGTTTGCCTCGTTCATGACATCGCCGAGAATACGACCGTTCAACTCGACCGTCAGGGTGACGTTTCTAAACCGGTCGATACGGTCGATCTGGGAGGCGCCGCCGCCGATTGAAATGGTGGCGACCGACGAGAGCATGACTTCGTTGCCGTTGCCCTTCACGGTCAACAGGGAGAGCGCGGACAGATCGTTGCGAAGGGCGGGGTCAAGCTGCACCCGGATCGGTACCTGTCGCTCGGGCAGGTTAAGTTTTGGCATGAGCGAGGAATAGTCGCCATTCGTGGCGATGCGCAGTGTGTCGGCAATCGCCTGAGATGTCACGCCCAATGCGGCAGCTTTGGCGAAGTCCGGCTTGATCTGGATCTGGGGAGCCTGAAGGGCAGCACTCGACGTCACGTTGCCGATCCCTTTCAGCGTTCGCAACTGGGTTTCAAGCGATGCGGCCACGCCATCGAGCACGTTGCTGTCATCTCCCGCCAGTGTAATCTGCAGCTGCGTCCCGTTGCCGCCGTTTCCAACCTGAACCCGCACTGCCGGCAACTCCTTCAGCGCCTGCCGGATCGCATTTTCGATGTCCGACTGGCTTGCGCTGCGCTGACTGAGCGGTTCCATATCGACGACCAGCGTCGCAGATGTTGTGCTCGATGTCGTCGAGGCGTCCGGGCCGCTTCCGCCCGATGCGGCGGTTCCCACGGCGTTGAAGACATGGCTGACGTGGGGAATTTTCGAGATGATCCTCGCAGCCGCCATAGCGGTCAACCGCGTGTCGTCGAGCGAGCTTCCCGGGGGCGTCGTCAGGGTCACTTGCGTCTGGGCAGTGTCGGAGGCGGGCAGGAAGCCTGTCTTCAGAAGCGGGATCATGGCAAAGGACAGCCCGACAAACACACCGACCCACAAAAGGGTGGTCTTGCGGTGGCCAAGGCAGAACCGCACGATGCGCATATAGGTCGAGAGGATCCAGCCGTCTTTCTCCTCACCGGGATGCGCCTTCATGAAATAGGCCGCCATCATCGGGGTCAGAAGCCGCGCCACCAGAAGAGAACACAGCACGGCCACGGCCGCCGTCACCCCGAACTGGCGAAAGATGATGCCGGGGATGCCGGACATGAAGGCTGTCGGCAGAAACACGGCAACGAGGGTAAACGTGGTTGCAATGACGGCAAGGCCGATCTCGGCGGCAGCCTCCATTGCCGCATCAAAGGGATTTTTCCCCATGCCGATATGGCGCGCGATATTCTCGATCTCGACGATGGCGTCATCGACCAGAATGCCCACGACGAGAGACAGCGCCAGAAGCGAAACGGTGTTGAGGCTGAAGCCTGCCAGATACATGACGAGGAAGGTTGGAATGACGGACAAAGGCAGCGCAACCGCGGCCAGTACCGTTGCACGCCAGTCGCGCAGGAACAGCATGACGACGATGACCGCAAGCGCTGCCCCCTCGTAAAGCATGTCCATGGAGGCATGGTAGTTGCTCTCGATCGGCGTGACCGTGTTGCTCGCCTCTTCGATCGTCACAAGAGGATAGGCCGCCTTGAACGTCTGCACGGCGCTCCGGACGGCAGCTGCAACGCCGGTATCGGAATATCCGTTCGATCGTTTGATCTGGAAGGCAACCACAGAGCGCCCGTCTTCATAAGACAGCGAGCTGCGCTCGGCAAAGGTGTCTGTGACCTTCGCCACCTGATCGAGACGGACACGCTCGCCGGTGGAAAGCGGGATCTGTACCGTTTTCAGGTCGTCAACCGAGCGGACGGCACCGAGAGTGCTGAGCGTCTGCCGCAGCCCGCCGATCTGGCCCACGCCGCCGGACTGGTCCACCTGCACGGCCTTGATCTGCGTGGAAATATCCGAAGCCGTGACGCCAAGCGCGCGCATTGCCGCCGGATCGAGATCGACATGCGCCTCGCGGTCGACGCCGCCGGTTCGATCGACCTGGCCGACGCCCTGGACCGCCAGCAGCATTTTGGAGACGTCATTGTCCACGAACCAGGACACTTCCTGCTCGTTCAGGCGGTCTGAATGTACGACATAGGTCAGCAAGGCGGATGACTGGACGGTCGATTTGGAGACCGTCGGCGACGTCATGTCCTGCGGCAGATCGGCCTGCACGCTATCAACGGCGTTGCGAACCTCGTTGAGCGCCGCGTCAGTGTTCTTCCCCACCTGGAATGTGACCGTGATAGCCGCCGTGCCGTCCGTCAGCTTGCTGGTGATGTGATCGAGCTTGTCCAGCGCGGCAAGCTTGTCCTCGATCTTGCGCGCCACTTCGGTTTCCAGCTGGCTGGGCGTTGCCCCGTCAAGGGTCGCGTTCACGGTGATGGTGGGCAGGTCCATGTCCGGAAAATTCTGCACGGAGAGGCCGAAGAAGCCGAGAACGCCACAGACGATCAGGAGAGCAAAGAGCAGGATGGACGGAACCGGATTGCGGATGGACCAGGAGGAGAAATTCACTGGGATGCCTCCGCCGTGTCGACCACCCGGACGGTCGAACCATCCGACAGAAACGCGCCGCCCGCTTTGACGACGCGCGCGTCGGCGCTCACTCCATCGATGACCTCGGCGCTATCGTCCTGTCGCCGTCCGACATGCACCAGATGTCTTTCCACGTGGCTGGCATCGGTCATGACGAACACGTAATTGCTGCCGTCGCGCTGCACGATGGCGGTCTGCGGCACGACCATTGCCGGCGCAATCGATATCTCGATCCGGCCGTTGGCAAATTGTCCGGATTTTGCAGTCTGCGACGGCAGCGCCACAAACACGATCGAGCGCCCGGTCTGCGCCACAACGGTCGGCGAAATGAGCCTGACCGTGCCATTCACCTGAGATCCGTCCGACAGGGAAAGTTTTGCGGTCTGCCCCGGTTTGATGGACGAAAGATACTGTGCGGGAACTTCCGCCTGCCATTCGACGCGCGCCTGCCTGACAAGCCGGAACATCTCGGAGCCGGAGGAGACCACAGCGCCGAGTGTTGCCGAACGCGACGAGATCACCCCATCGTCCGGGGCGATAATCTTCGTCTGTTGCAGTTTGATCTGCTGGCTTTTCAGCCCGGCTTTTTCAGAGGCGAGGCTTGCCTGGGCGGTGCGCTGGGCAATCAGGTATTGCGTGATCGTCTGCCCCGACAAGGCGCCCGATGTCCCCAGCGTATGGGCGCGATCGACGTTCGCATTCGCCTCGTCGAGATTGGCCTCTGCCGTGGCGATGGCTGCCTCCTGCTTGCTGATGTCGGCCAGCACGCTCTCCGAGTCCAGCTCGGCCAGAAGGTCGCCGCGCTTCACCGTCGAGCCGACATCCACGCGGACATCGATGGTTTTCAGCCCACTCACCTCAGACGAGATAACCGCCTCCTGCCAGGGCTGCAGCCAGCCCGAGGCGGAGACCGTTTCCGACCATTGCCGAACCTCTGGTCTGACGATTTCAACCGTCAGCGCACTGGGAGGGGACGATACATCCTGCGCGCCGGCGGGCGCTGCAAAGACGCCCCATCCGAGTGCTGCGCAGACAATCATCGCATTGCTTGATCTTTTGTCCATGGTGTCGGTCCTGCAAGCTGCAACCGCTGGCATGCCATTTGGCATTCCCGGTTGTCCGTCACTGCAGGCTAGCAAAGCGAGTGCTAAGCACGGTTATGAGACGGTAAAGTTATGTAAAGAGCGTTAGAGCATTTCCGGTGAACACAGGTTCACCTCCAACGCTCTATCTCTTTGTTTCCACGCAATTCCGAACGCAAAACCGGTTCGCACCTTTGCTGGAATTGCTCTAGACGGCAGGCGACCCCGGAATGTCGATGACGACGGTCAGACCGCCATCATCGTTGCGTTGCGCCACGATCTTGCCACCCTGGATCTCGATCGCCCGTCGCGCGATTGTCAGTCCGAGGCCATGCCCGGACACGTGGGCTGCATCGGCGCCCCGCTGGAAAGGCTCGAATATCCGGCCAAGTTCTTCTTCGGGAACGCCGTATCCCTGATCGCGGACGCAGATCCGCAAGGATTTCCTCGACTGGCTTTCGATCAACGCTGCAGAAACGGTCACGCTCGTGCCCGGGCTTGTATATTTGACGGCATTGCGTACGACATTTTCGAGCGCCCGGTAGATCAGCTCCCCATTGATATCGCACACGAAGGATTGGACACCTTCGAGAACGACCGCAACCTCTTTTGCCTTGGCCTCGAAGGCCGCGTCGTCGACGATGGCGGCAAGAATGTCGATGATGTCGATCTTGTTCTCTTCAAAGGACGAGGTGTAACCGGAATCGAGCTTGGCCAGCGTCAGGATCTCATCGACCAGCAGATCGAGGCGCCCGATCTCCCGGTCGATCCTCGTCAGCATCGCTTCGAGCTTGACCGGATTTTGGCGCAACACGCCAATGGCGAACTGGATGCGCGACAATGGGGAGCGCAGTTCATGGGAGACATCATGGTAGAGCCGTTGCTGCACATCCTGCAGCGCCTGGAGCTTTGAGGCGGTGGCGTCAAAGTCCAGTCCCAGATTGGATATCTCGTCCTGCCGGCCACCGAACCGGTCGCCGATACGGATCCGGAAATCGCCATGCGCCAGCGCGTTCAATCCGTCTCTCAGTGTCACGATCGGCCCGGCCAGATAATAGGCAAGGGCTGCCGCTGCAATGAGGCTGCCAACGGCGTCGAGCAGGAAAGGGAAAAAAAGATAGGCGAATTTTCCGGTTCCCGGATCGGGCAAGGTCGTGCGGATAGCATAACAGATGTCGTCCGCTTCGACATAGGCGTCGTATTGCCCTCCTCCGCAGGCCGTTGCCGAGAGTTTGTCGACCGTCAACCGCACCCCGGACTCCGACTGCATCGCAGCTTTTGCCAGCGTGTCCGTGGCCGCAAGGTTGTGATCCCGGACCAGCGCGGCCGCAAGTTCCGCGACAAACTCCTTCTTGCGCAGGTCGATCTCGAATTGTGGCGGCTGAATGCGAAAGACATTGGTGAGGAGGATCAGGGCGCAGATCAGGCCCGCAATGGACACCCAGACCAGCGCGAACACTTTCCAGAACAGCCGGCTCATCGGTCCTGTACCAGTTGGTAGCCCTGGCCGCGGACTGTCCTGATCCAGGATTGGCCATCGGGGCGCAATCCGAGTTTCTGGCGGATACTGCTGATATGGACATCGACGCCCCGGTCGAACGGGGTGAGCGCCCGCCCCAGCGCGCGGCGCGATATCTCGCTGCGCGACACCAGTTGACCGGCGTTTCGTGCGAGCACTTCGAGAAGGCCGAATTCCGCCCCCGTCAGATGGAGGGGTACACCCTTCCACGATGCTTCCCGGCTTGCAAGGTTAAGGGTAAGCTCGCCAGCCTGCAGGGAATGCGCACCCGCATCGGCATCGCTG
>JAIXTO010000203.1 GCA_027483885.1 Rhizobiaceae bacterium | reverse complement strand
GGGCGATCTTTTCCGTCTGGGCGGCATTGTCGGCGTTCTGCTTGATGTTGGCCGCCATCTGTTCCATGGCAGCCGAGGCTTCTTCGGCGGCGGACGCCTGTTCGGTAGCCCCCTGCGACAGCTGTTCGGAGCTTGCCGACAGTTCCTGACTGCCCGACGAGACGTTGTCACCGGCAGCCAGCGCATCGCCGACGACGCCGCGAAGGCGCGCAACCATGCTTTCCAGCGACTTGCCCAGCGTATCCTTGTCGGACAGCGGCTTTGGCGAGACGGTGAGGTTGCCGTTGGCAATCTGGTCGGCGATCTCTGCGGTGTTGCGCAGATTGCCCGTCATCAGGTTGATCTTTTCGACCAGATCCTTGATTTCGTCATTGGATCGGATTTCGACGTTCTGGCTAAGGTCGCCGATGGAGACGGCATCGGCAACCGTGATGACCTTGCGCAGCCCGGAATTGATACCAAGGGCAATCCAGGTGCCGGCAAGAAGACCCAGCACGCCAGCGCCGGCAGCCACCAGCATCATCGTCAGGCGGGTGGTGGAATAAAGTTCGTCATTTGCGGCATCGGCCTTTTCAAGGCCGCGCTTCTGGACGCCGATCAGCGCCGTAATGGCTTCGCCGGCCTTTGCTGCTATCTGGCGGATTTCTCCGTTCGACAGGTCAATCGCGGCCTCTGTCCGGCCATTTGTCTGGAGCGGTTCAAGCTCTTCGGTCTTCGCCTTGAAGGCGTTTGCCGAGGCAATCAGAGCCTCCCAGTACGGCTTGCCTTCAGGGCTTGCGATGGCAAGGCCGGCCTTGGCCAGTTCGCCCAGCTCCTGCATCAGGGCATCCGAGGCCTGGTAATATTTCGTGATCTCGGCGGGGTTCTGGGACAGGAGGGCATTCTTTTGAGCGCGGACGGCTTCGGACATTTTTCCGGAAATCGTCAGGGCATAATCGAGGCGCTTGACCGGGCCGTCTATCATGCCGCCAGCGGATTCATTCAGCGTCGAGAGACTGAATGTCGCATAAACGGCCATGCCGGCAATCAGTGCGATCATGAGACCGAATGCTAACGTCAATTTCAGTTTGATGGTGAACCGCATCATATCCTCTGGTAATCCCCCGCTTCTTGCGGGCTATGATGCAGAAGACCGAGTGCATTCACCCTTCTGCGGCCCGTTCCCCGGGCATCTTCCAGCGCCTGCATGCGCTGGACCTCTTTTCGGCGTAAGCCGAACGTTCACTCAGGCACTTTTCTGGAAGTCCGCGTCATCATCATCAGGGCCGCCCATCGACATGTCGAGTGCAAAGCCTTTTGCACGCGAAAGCTGGGTTGAAACTGTCTGCCGTTTGGCGGTTGCGGTTTTCGTCTTCGTCTGTCGTGTCTGTTCCGCGGCTGCTGCCTGCCGCTGACGGGTGTTTGCGCGGTCGACCTTGAAGAAAGCGATGGAGGCCTGCAGTTCTTCCGCCTGGGCGGCCAGTTCCTCGGAGGTCGACGACATTTCCTCCGACGCCCCGGCATTCTGCTGGATGACCTTGTCGAGCTGCTGGATCGCCTCGTTGATCTGGGAGGCGCCGATATCCTGTTCACGGCAGGCGGCCGAGATTTCGGAAACCAGCTCGGCGGTTTTCTGGATGTCGGGCACAAGCCGGTTCAGCATTTCGCCAGCATCGGTCGCCACCTGAACCGTGTCGCCCGACAGGGAGGAGATTTCGGCCGCTGCCGCCTGGCTGCGCTCGGCAAGTTTTCTGACCTCGGAGGCAACGACGGCGAAACCCTTGCCGTGTTCGCCGGCGCGCGCCGCTTCCACAGCAGCGTTCAGGGCAAGCAGATCGGTCTGGCGGGCAATTTCCTGCACGATGGAGATCTTCTCGGCGATCGTGCGCATCGCACTGACCGCCCGCGACACCGCCTTGCCCGAGGTTTCGGCATCGCGCGAGGACTGTCGGGCGATCTTTTCCGTCTGGGCGGCATTATCGGCGTTCTGCTTGATGTTGGCGGCCATCTCCTCCATCGAGGCGGATGCCTGTTCGGCGGCGGCTGCCTGTTCGGTTGCGCCCTGCGACAGCTGTTCGGCACCGGCCGACAGTTCCTGGCTACCCGACGAGACGTTGTCGGAGGCGGCCAGTGCATCGCCAACCACACCGCGCAGACGCTCGACCATGGATTCCAGCGCCAAACCCAGCACGTCATCCTTCGACTGGCGTCGCGCATCGGTGGTCAGATCGCCGCTTGCGATGCTTTGCGCAAGATCGGCGGTTGCGCGCAGATAGTCCACCATGTCGCGCATGGAATTGCCGAGCGTATCCTTGTCGGACAACGGTGTTACGGTCACCTTGATATCGCCGGTTGCGACACGGCTGGCAATTCCTGCCGTCTGGCGAAGGTTTGCGGCCATCCTGTTGACGGTATCGACAACATCCTTGATCTCGTCATTGCCGGTGAGCTTGATCTCCTGGTCGAGGTCGCCAAGCGCCACCGCGCTGGTGGCCTTCTGTACCGCGCCAAGCCCTCGACCGATGCCACGCAGGATGAGAAAGGCGGCCAGCGACCCTACCAGAAGGGCTGCGGCAAGGCCGACACCCACGACGAGCTGCGTCATCTCCCGCGTTGCCGCGGCGTGGGCTTCCGCTTCCTGCATCTGGCTGGTGTTGTTGGTAAGGCGTGCCTGGAGCAGCGTCTCGATCTGCCCCATCAGCGCGCCGCTTTCGCCTTTTGCCAGCTGGAACGCCTGCTCCACATTGCCCGTCTTGACGAGCCCGCGCAGCTGGTCGTCGATCCGGAAAAGCTCACGAAGGATCATTAAGATGTCGGCATAGGCCCTCTTGCCGGCTTCGGTTTCGGCAGCGTTTGCCGCCCATTCCGCCGCCTTCAGCAATTCCTGGCGATCCGCATCGCCGGTGCGGATCAGGTTTGCAGCTTCCTCCGCGCTCTTTGTCTCCACCAGCGCCAGCTGGCTGCGCGCGATCCTCAGCTGAAGATTGTCCATGGTCAGCGCGTTCGCCTGCCGCGCGACGGGACCGGTCAACGTGTGATGCAGCGTTTCGCCCGCATCGTCTATCGCATAGATGCCATAGCTTCCCATCGCCAGCATTAACGACAGAAGGAGCCCAAATGTAGCGGTTAGCTTGGTCTTGATCGTTATCCGCATGACAGCGTTTCCTCGTGAGGCATAGGGTCGCTTCAGATCACCGGCTGGCGGTCGGGCTCTGTCGCAGCATTGGGGTCTGCCGGAGCGCCTCAGGCGCTCTGGCGAAAATCGTGGTCGTCGTCATCCGGGCCGCCCATCGACATGTCGAGCGCAAAACCCTTCACGCGGGCCTGCTGGCCTGAAACCGAATTGTTCTGCGAGCGCCCTTGCGTCTGTGCGGGCTTGGTGGATCTGGCCGGAGTGCCAGCCTTGGCGCTACGCTGGGCCGCGGCCGGTGCCGGGCGTGCCGTGGTTTTGTGGCTGGCGCCATCCACCCGGAAGAAGGCGATGGAGGCCTGCAGTTCCTCGGCCTGGGCGGCCAGTTCCTCGGATGTTGCCGACATCTGCTCGGAGGCGCCGGCGTTCTGCTGGGTGACCTTGTCGAGCTGCTGGATTGCTTCGTTGATCTGGGAGGCGCCGATATCCTGTTCGCGGCAGGCGGCCGAGATTTCGGAGATCAGTTCGGCCGTCTTCTGGATATCGGGCACAAGCCGGCTCAGCATCTCGCCGGCATCCGTTGCGACCTGAACGGTGTCGCCCGACAGTGCCGAGATTTCAGCGGCGGCTGCCTGGCTGCGTTCGGCCAGTTTTCTCACCTCGGAGGCGACGACGGCAAAACCCTTGCCGTGTTCGCCGGCGCGGGCTGCTTCCACAGCGGCGTTCAGGGCGAGAAGATCGGTCTGGCGGGCGATTTCCTGCACGATGGAGATCTTTTCGGCAATCGTGCGCATGGCGCCGACGGCGCGGGTCACGGCCTGGCCCGACGCTTCGGCATCACGCGAGGACTGGCGGGCGATCTTTTCCGTCTGGGCGGCATTGTCGGCGTTCTGCTTGATGTTGGCCGCCATCTGTTCCATTGAGGCGGATGCCTCTTCGGCGGCAGACGCCTGTTCGGTGGCGCCCTGCGAAAGCTGTTCGGAGCTTGCAGACAGTTCCTGGCTGCCCGACGAGACATTGTCGGAGGCGGAAAGCGCATCGCCGACGACGCCGCGCAGGCGCTCGATCATGGTGTTGACGTAGCCGAGGAGATCGCCGATCTCGTCACGGGTGGTGATGGGGGCGAGCTTGGTCAGGTCGCCATTCGCCACGTCCTGGACGGAGCTGACGGCATTGCGCAGGCCGCGGTTGATGGATGTCGCAATCCAGAAGGCAGCAACAAGGGCCACCAGAAGAGCAGTGCCGGTGACAGCCAGCACGATCGTGCGGGTCTGGAGATAATCTTCATGGGCTTCCGTCTTGGCCTGGTCAAGACGGGACACTTCCAGCGCCACGACCTCTTCCAGAAGCGTGTCGATCTCGGCGGCGGTTGCCCGGTTCTCTGTCGTCGAAATCTTCAAAGCCGAGGGCTGGTCGCCGGCCATGACGAAGGCGCGGATCCGGTCGTCCTGCTGGCGGTACTGGCCGGTGAGGCCCTGCAACTTGTTCCAGATGACCTTGCCCTGCTCGGTGGCCTTCAGCATCACAGCACTGAAATTCTTGTCGAATTCCTGGCGATAAGTGTCGATGCGCCCGGCATATTCGCGTGCGGCCTCCGGGGTCGGGGCAAGCAGCATGTTCTTCTGCTGGCGAAGCTGCTGAAGCTGGAACACATCCAGCTCGAGAGCCAGTTGCAGGCGCTCTGCGGGGCCTTCCACCACGCCTTCCAGCCGGTCGTTCAGACTGCCAAGGCTGATGATGCCAAGGGTTGCCGTGGCAACCAGCATCAGGATCACGAACCCGAAGGAGAGAGTGAGTTTTAACTTGATGGAGGCACGCATCTGAAATCTCCTTTGCAGCCCTACGCTTGCGACGGCTGGGTTGTCGGCCGCTCTTGTTGAGCCGAAAAAATGGTGTGCAGGTTGGGAATGATGATGAATTCACCACCGCGTCGCACCAGGCAATCAATGAAGTCCGGGCGCCAGCGCATGCCCACGCTCGGCGGCGGCTCGGCGGCCGTCTTTGTGAGCGTGGTCACCTCGTTCACTTTGTCGGTGCGCAGCCCCGTCAGTGTTGGCTCGTCGTCGATGTCAAGCTCGATCACGATGATGCGGCTGTCGATCGTCGGTTTGGTCGCTTCCATGCCGAAGGCCAGCCGGATATCGGCGAGCGGAATGACCTTGCCGCGGAAATTGATGACGCTGCCGACAAAGGCCTTTGCACCGGGAACCGTGGTTTCCGGCAGGAGATCAAGAATTTCCTGAACCCTGACGGCCTCGAGCGCAAACATTTCGCCGGCGATGTCGAAGGTCAGCACCTCGACTTCCTCACGGCCGCTCCACAGATCGTCGGGCATTTTTCTCTGGGTTTGGGTCATCCTGCAGCGCGCAACTGCGCCTCCTGTTGCTGTCCTTCGGTGACCAGATGGCCGACATCGAGGATGAGGGCGACACCGCCGTCACCGAGGATCGTGGCACCCGAGAAGGTGTCAACGTCGTGGTGTAGCTTCGACATGCTCTTGATGACGGTCTGGTGGTCGCCGATGATCTGGTCGACGACGAGGCCCACCCGCTCGGAACCGGTGGAGATGACCACGACCTTCTGGAAGGGATCGGGCTTTGAGCCGGTGCGGAAAAGATCACGCAGGCGGATGAACGGCACCAGGCTGTCACGCAGCGAAATAAAGGAACGGCCGCGCGAGCGCATGTCATCGTCGAGCGAAAGCTCCAGGCATTCCTCGACGGCCGAGAGCGGAATGACGTAGCGGCCATTGCCGACCCGCACCAGAAGACCATCGATGATGGCAAGCGTCAGCGGGATGGCGAGCGAAATGTTGGAGCCTTCGCCGTTCTGGCTGGCAACATTGATGGTGCCGCGCAGCGCATCGATGGTGCGCTTGACCACATCCATGCCGACGCCGCGGCCCGACAGGTTCGTCACCTGCTGGGCGGTGGAGAAACCCGGCTGGAAAATCAGCTGCAACAGGTCCTGGTCGCTGAGGCTGGCGCTCGGCGCAATGAGGCCGGAGGCTTCAGCCTTGGCGCGCACGCGCTCACGGTTGATGCCGCGGCCATCGTCGCGGATGGTGATGATGACTTCGCCGGCCTGCTGGCGGGCGGTGAGATAGATGCGACCGGCAGCGGGTTTTCCGGCGGCAATGCGCTCTTCCGGCGTTTCAAGGCCGTGGTCGCAGGAGTTGCGCACCAGATGCACCAGTGGATCGGCCAGCCGCTCGACCACGCTCTTGTCCACCTCGGTGCTTTCGCCCTCGGTGATCAGCTCGATCTTCTTGCCGGTTTCGATGGCCAGATCATGCACGAGGCGGCGGAAGCGGCTGAACAGATGCGCGACGGGCACCATGCGCAGCACCATCATCGTGTCGCGCAGCTCACCCGACAGGCGCTCCACGTCTTCCGAGACGGCCCGCAGCTGCAGGTCGGCGCTGGAATTGGCAAGCTGGCTGAGGCGCGACTGGGCAATGACCAGTTCGCCGACGCGGTCCATCAGCTCGTCCAGACGTTCGGCGGGAACACGGACGTTTTCGGCCGATTTTGCCTGCTTCGCCTCGTTCTGTCGGGGCTCGGCCGGCGGCGTTGCCTGTGCCGGGGCGCGGGCGGGGACAGGAGCCGGCGCTGCGGCAACCGGTGCGGCAGATGGCGTGGGGGCTGCAACTGCCACTGCCACTGCGGGCGCTGCCGCAGGCGCTGCGGCCGTCCCATCAAGGGCCTCGATCTCGAGCTGCATTTCGTCCATCACGAAGATGAACACGTCCTCGATGTCCGAACGCGGCTTGTCCGTTACCAGTTCCAGGTCCCAGCGCACGTGCAGGTCGGT
Source organism: Rhizobiaceae bacterium (assembly GCA_027483885.1). GTDB lineage: Bacteria > Pseudomonadota > Alphaproteobacteria > Rhizobiales > Rhizobiaceae > Neorhizobium. Next base: position 10,287 of record JAIXTO010000203.1, on the reverse strand, counting down.
TGCCACAAGCATGTCGAGCGAGGGGATGTCGGATTTGTCGGCGCGAATGCGGCAGGTGCCGAGTTCGGCAAGCTCGTCGAGAAGGCCGAGCGGATTGGTGCCATTGGCCATGGCATTGACCGGCAGGCTGAAGCGGATGCGGTAGCCGGTTGCCTTTGCAGGCGCTGTCGTTGCTGGCGCTTGCGAGGGGTCGGCTGCGGCGGCAACGGCGGCGCGAAGGCCGGCCAGCAGCACTTCGCTTGCCGCTTCATAATCGCCATTCGGCGTTTCGACCAGCGCGCGCATGTGGTCGGTTGCGCCGAGAACGGCGGTCACCAGGTCATGGGTTGCCGGCACGATGCCCTTGCGCACCTGATCGAAGGCGGTCTCGCAGTGATGGGTAAACGCGGCAAGGGCCTCGAAGCCGAACATGGCCCCGGACCCCTTTAACGTGTGCAGGCCGCGAAACACCGCGTCCACCTGTTCCTTGTCGGCCAGGTCATGGTTCAGATCCAGTAGACCGGTCTCGATCTGCTCGAGCAGCTCGGCCGCCTCGGTTCTGAAAACGGCTATCGGATCTGGAAAACTCATCGGCCAAGGACCTTTCTGACAATCTTCACCAGGCTTTCCGGATCGAAAGGCTTGGTCAGCCAGCCGGTCGCGCCGGCGGCCTTGGCCTCCTGCTTGATCCCGGCATCGGATTCGGTGGTGAGGAAGATGACGGGGACGCCCATATGGGCCGGCAATTTGCGCAGTTCGCGGATCATCGTCAGCCCATCCATGCCAGGCATGTTGAGGTCGGTGACGATCAGATCGTATTGTCCGCCCTTGAGCTTGGCGATGCCGTCATTGCCGTCCACGGCCTCTGTCACCTTGTAACCGGCGTTGGACAGGGCAACGCGCGTGGTCAGACGGATACTGGCGGAATCATCCACGGTCAGGATGCTGGCAGTCATTGAATTTCCCCTTGATGTAACCAAAATCCGGCATCGCCCGCGGACATGTCCTCGGCAAAACCCGCTCGCTTCAAAAGGTCGAGGAGCCGGCCTTCGACAGGTCTTTCCAGGCCCAGCCGCTTGCCGGCAGTCCCGGCATAGATTCGCGCCGACTCCATCAGTTGCAGGAAGCTCAGGTCTGCCTGCGCATCGGCCGGCAATTGGACGATGACGTTGTCTTGTTCTTGAATGGCTTGCAGTAAATCGTCCCGAACAGACGAAATGTTTCTCATCGTCAATGTGTCGGGAAGGGTGATCGTGAAGGAGGCAGCCGTATCGGAAAGCATCAAGGCCTCCTCGTTTTCTAGTGATTGGTGCAATTTGCCCTCGAAAGCTCCTCCTGGGCGATTAATGAACCCCTAATTTGGCGGTACTAGTTATGACGTGGAAAGATTCATCATCGTTTCCCGCACACGGGCTCGCCTGGAAAATTAACCAATCGATTCGAAACTGAGCGTCGATTTTTCGCCTGTTAACGCCGAGGCATGACAACAGGAAACGCGCCGCAAGCAGACCTTTCATCGGCTTTCCGGCGCGTGCGTGAAGCGGGTTCCCGTTAGACCGTTCAGCGGAATTCTTCGGCGATGAAAGAAGGGTGTAGTGGCTTTGTCAGCAGCGGCGAAACAGGTCTCGGTCTCCAGGGGCAACAGCGCCCGGCATACCGTCGATCGGATGGAGGAAGCGCGCTCGCGCATCGAGCAGCGGTTCCTGGATGGCGGCGGCGTGCTGCTTTCTGTTCTCGACATCCTTAACAAGATGATCGGCTCCCTCGACAATCTCACCGGCTCCCTGGACGAGGGAACGGCGAAGGCAACGATGGAGGAGCTCAACACCACGGTGACGGCGCTGTCGCGGCTGACGGCGGCAGAAGGCGATCGACAGGTTCGCTTCCGCGAAATCTCGTCCACCGAACGGGTTTTACGCCCCCACGTGACCAGCATGCAGGAAACGTTGCGCTACCTGCGCACGTTTGCCGTCACTGCCAAGATCACCGGTGCCGGCATCGATGATTTCGCCGGATTTGCCGAAGAAATCCTTCAGCGCATCCAGGAGGGGGCCCAGCAGGTCAACAGTTTTTCCGACAAGCTGCGCGATCTCGGTGCCGGGCTTGCGCCCGTTATCGTCAAGGGAGATGCCATTCTGCTGCGCTATGGCCAGACGGTGCCGAAGATCGTCGCCAGCCTCTCGGTCGGCGTCGACCAGATCCGCGATCAGCGTCGCCATCTGGCCGAACGGGCCGACAAGGTGCGTGCCATTGCGCGCGGCATCCAGAACAAGCTTGCCTCGACGCTGTCGGCCATGCAGATCGGCGACATCACCCGCCAGCGCGTCGAACACTGCCAGTCGAGCTTCGAGATCCTCGAAGACTATCTGGCAACGCCCGAATCAGCTGGTCTCAGCGAAGAGCAGCGTGAGCGCCTGTCTGCCATCATTCGCCGCCTGGTCTCGTTGCAGCTCGACCAGACGCGCGGCGATTTCGACCGCGACACCAAGAAGATCGTCGAGACGATCGCCAGTTTCCGCCAGGATCTCGTGGAGATTACCCAGATCCAGCAATCGATGATGGGCGAGGGCGAGGGACAATCGGCCAATGCACTGCGCGAACTGGAGCAGGGCGTTTCGGAAGCCCGCGCGGCGGTGACGGAAATCGACACGGTGGCGCATGCTGCCGCCAATCTCAGCCGCACCACGGTTGGCACCGTGCGCGATCTTCTGGATGGCATCAGCCTGGTGCAGGTGGTGCGCGGCGATATTCACTACATGGCGCTCAACACCAACCTGCGCTGTGGCAAGATCGGTGAAGCGGGCAAGGCGATCAATGTCGTGACGGCCGAACTGCGCGTCTTTGCCGGCCATCTGGACGAGGCGGCGGAAAAGATCCTGGCGGAACTGCATGTGCTGGAAAATGCCGCGCAGAAGCTGCTCAGCGATCCGCAGGCGCTCTCGGATGAAGAACATCTCGATACGCGGCTGGAACGGGCGCTTGCCCGCATCCGCGCCGTCGGCGACGGTATGGATGCGGATCTGAAGGTCATGGCCGAAGACGGTCGCGCCGGTGTCGATGCTATGAATGCCTCGCTGGCACGCCTGGATTTCCACGCCGAACTCGGCGCCATCCTGCGCGCCTGCGCTGAAGATATTGCCTTTGACCCGCAGCAGGATCTGTCCGCGTCAGGTCTTGAAGAGGCGCTTGCCAGCATCGGGCCGCGGATCGCCAAGACCTATACGATGGCAACCGAGCGTGAACTGCACGCACACATACTCGGCACCGAACTTCCGCAGGACGCGCCGCTCACGGTGCTCTCCGACGACGATCTGGATGATGCCCTGTTCTAGCGCCGTCAACCCGAACCATCGGCCCAAAACCGTCTTGTCGACGGTTGGGCCGATGCAAACGGAGTATCAGTCGTCCACGTGGTCGTGGCCGCCATTGCGGCCCGGGCGCCAGTAACCTTCCGAGGCGATCTGTTCGCGGGAAAGCCCGCGCTCGATCAGGTGGTGGCGCTGGGCGCGCACATTGCTCGTTTCACCGATGATCAGCGCCTGGCCGCGACCGTCCGGCAGGGCAAAGGCACTGAGGCGGTCCAGCATGACGCTGCTCGGGCCGGCTGGAATGTCTCCGCGATAGATCCATTCGACAACGGCCTGGCTCGACGTTTCGACCGGCTGATGCCAGCTTTCATCCTGAACCTCGATGAAGGCGAAGGCGCGGGCATCGGAGGGCATGGTTTCCAGAATGTGCAGAATGCCCGGAATGCAGGTTTCATCGCCGGTCAGAAGATGCCAGTCGGCCGCCTCGTTGAACACGATGCGTCCGCGCGGGCCCTTCACCTCGACCGTATCGCCGGCTTTCGCGGCGCGTGCAAAGCGCGGGCCGACGGTATCGCCATGCATGACGAAATCCACCGCGATCGTGCCCGTTGCCCGGTCGAGCGCCCGAATGGTGTAATGACGACGGCCCATTTCGCCATTGTCCAGCGGCAGGAAAAACACGATGTCCTGTCCCGGCTTGTAGGCGAATTCCTCGATCCGATCCGGGGCCAGAAGCACGCGGCGCATTTTGGGCGACAGATCGAAGGCGTCCATGACGGTCAGTGTCCAGGAGGGCAGGTTCGGACGCTGGCGGGGCGGTTCGGTGGTCGTGGAAACAGGTTGGTCCATGAAGTAAATCCTTTTCGGTGTCGCCGCACCATTGCTGCTGCGGCTTTGGCTCAACCGATAGCGCGTTATACCTTCAAATTAAAGTCATGTTTTATCGTGCCGGATGCTTCTGCATCGCCGTCAGGCCTGATCGGCAAAGGGCAGGGCAATGCCATAACGCACGGTAAACCCTCGAAACGCCTCCTGCGTTGCCGGATCCAGCGGAATGCCTTCGCGCTCGCGCGCCTCAGTCACGCTCCATTCGCGGTCGCCGGGCGCCATCACATGCGTATCAGCGCCGGCATCCGCGCGGGCTGGCGATTGGCGCAGGCTTTCGAGATAATGTTTCATGCCGGCGTCAAAGGTTTTTTCGTCGAGAAAGGCGGAAGGTTTGAGCGCCAGCACGAAGGCGCCAAGCCCGCGCGGTGTCGACAGATCCGGCCCGCCCATCGGCAGGATGTCGAAGCTCAGCTTCATGCCGGAGAGAACGGCACTCAGGATCTCCACGAGACCGGCAAGGGCTGCTCCCTTGAAGCCGAAGGCGCCGCCGAGAGGGGCCAGCATCTCGGCCTTTTGCGGCTCGTTCGTATCATGGCCCTGCGCATCCGAGGCAACGCCTGCCGGAAGCGACACGCCAAGGCTTTCGTAAAGCTTGACCCGGTTATAGGGGATGGCACTGGTTGCCATGTCGAGAAGCCAGGGCCTTGTTCCGGCGACCGGCACGCCAAATGCGATCGGATTGGTGCCGTGAAAGCGCATGGCGCCGTCGTGCAGCCGCACGAAACTGTCGGAGTTGCAGACAGCAAGCCCGATAAAACCGCGGTTGGCTGCCTCAAGCGCATAGGCGCCCGCCGCGCCGAAATGGGAACTGTTGCGGATGGAGACGGCACCGATGCCGAAGCGGTCGGCAAGGGCCGTTGCCTTGTCCATCGCGTGATAGGTGGCGCGTGCGCCATGGGCATTGTCGGCGTCAAGCACGGCAACCGCGCCGCCCTCACCGGAAAAATGCATGTCAGGCCGGCCATTGACGCGGCCGTGTTCGATGACGGTGACGTAATGGGCGAGAAGCCGGATGCCGTGGCTGTCGACGCCAAGCCGCGAGGCATGCAGCATGGCGCGCGTCGCAGCCTCGGCCGTTGCCTCATCGGCACCTGCAGCCCTGATGATGGCCCGGCTATAGTCGGCCATGGTGTCCAGCGGCGCCAGTTTCACAGCGGCATAATCGGTTTTTGTCATGTTGTCTCCTCCCATAAACAGGACAGGCCCCGAAGGGCCTGTCGTCGTCTTTATTGCAGTGTGCGTCAGATGTGGCTGCTGCTCAACTCCGCATGGTCTTCGCGGGCCTGTTCCTTGCGGTTGTGGCGGATGGACGACCAGAGCGAGAGGCCGATGAGGCCTGCGCCGCCAAGCCCGGTGATGACTTCCGGAATGTGGAACAGCGTCTGGACGTACATGATGACCGACAGGATCAGGATGGCATAAAAGGCGCCGTGTTCCAGATAGCGGTATTCGGCAAGCGTTCCCTTCTCCACCAGCATGATGGTCATCGAGCGCACATACATGGCGCCGATGCCAAGGCCGATGGCGATGATGAACAGGTTCTGCGTCAGCGCAAACGCGCCAATCACGCCGTCGAAGGAGAAGCTGGCATCGAGCACTTCCAGATAGATGAAGGCGCCAAGGCCGCCTTTTGCCGCTTCGCTCATCGTCTTTTGCGAGGCATCAAGTACGCCGCCCAGAACTTCCACGAGCAGGAAGGTCAAAAGGCCGTAGACCGCCGAATGCACGAAGGTCGAGGCATCGGCTTCCGGCAGAAGCTGCGAGAACAGCATGATCAGCAGGAGCACGAAGGCGATCTCGATGCCCTTGATGGAGGAAAAGCGCGCAACGCGGCTTTCCAGCACCTCGATCCAGTGCACGTCCTTCTCATGATTGAAGAAGAATGTGAGGCCCACCATCATCAGGAAGGTGCCGCCGAAGGCTGCGATCGGCAGATGCGCATCGTTCATGATGCGGGCATATTCTTCCGGCTTGGCGGCCGCCAGGATGATCGCATCGATCGGGCCGATGCCGGCGGCGATGACGACGATCAGCAGCGGAAACACGATGCGCATGCCGAAGACGGCAATCAGGATGCCCCAGGTGAGGAATCGCTGCTGCCAGACCGGCGTCATGTCCTTCAGCTTGTTGGCGTTGACAATGGCATTGTCGAAGGACAGCGAGATTTCCAGAACGGCAAGGACCGCACAGATGAAAAACACGGTCAGCATGCCGCTGATCGTGCCGCTCGACTGCCAACCAAGGACGCCGCCGAGGATGAGGCCGATGATGGTGACGATGAAGGCCCAGCGGAAATAACCGAGGGTGGAGCTTTGGGATGTGGGCTGGCTCATGCGCGCGCCTCCACGACGGAGAGCGGATAAGCAGAAAGCGGATGCGCGCGGTGAGCGGCACCCGGGGCTCGGATGTTGACAGATTTCATGGTTTCAATCCGCCGGCTTTTTTGCAGGCGGTACCGACATCGCGAGAGCGCCGTAAAACTCTCGCCAGAGGGGCCCGGCACCAGTGTTCCGTCCCCAGGCGCAACTGGCGTGGGGAGACACCACTAGAAGTGGCCAATTCCTGGAAAACGTCAAGAGTTTTATGGCAATGCTCGCGTTTGCCGCGGTATTCGAAGAATAGACCGGCTGTCACAGGCCTTGCGCTTCGCCTTGACCTTTTGACATTGGCAGGGCATGGAGCACGCCTGCCCGCGCCATTCGACCGCGTTTCTGTTATGATGCGTGCCTTGAAACGGCCCGAAGGAAAGAAAAACAACAATGAGCAAACCCACATCTTCCGCCCCGTCGCAGCGGATGCTGCGTGTTGGCGAGCAGGTCCGCGCCGCCATCACCCAGGTTCTCCAGCGTGGCGAAGTGCGTGACGACATCATCGAAAAGACGGTGATCTCGATCTCGGAAGTGCGCATGTCCACAGACCTGAAGCTGGCGACCGCCTATGTGACGCCGCTTGGCGTTGCCGACCATGTCAAGATCATCGAGGCGCTGAACCGTCACGCCAAGTTCATCCGCGGTCGCATCGGCGGCCAGCTGCGCCAGATGAAATACATGCCGGAAGTGCGCTTCCGCGACGATACCAGCTTTGACAATTACAAAAAGATCGACGCCCTTTTGCGCTCGCCGGAAGTCAGCCGTGACCTCGGGCGCGATGCCGGTGACGACGAACAAGAATAGAGATCCATGTCCAAACCTCGCAAACCCAAGGGCCGGGCAATTTCCGGCTGGCTGATCCTCGACAAGCCGGTGGATTTCGGCTCGACCGAAGCCGTCGGCAAGATCAAGTGGCTGTTTAACGCCCAGAAGGCGGGACACGCCGGTACGCTCGATCCGCTGGCCTCCGGCATGCTGCCGATTGCGCTTGGCGATGCGACGAAGACCGTGCCTTACGTCATGGATGGCCGCAAGATCTACGAATTCACCGTGACCTGGGGCGAAGAGCGGGCAACCGACGACCTGGAGGGGGATGTCACCCATTCCTCCGACAACCGTCCGAGCGAAGACGCGATCCGCGAAATTCTGCCCAATTATACCGGCACGATCAGCCAGATCCCGCCGCAGTTCTCCGCCATCAAGATTGCCGGTGAGCGCGCCTATGATCTGGCGCGCGACGGCGAGGTGGTGGACATTCCCGCCCGCGAGGTGGAAATTTTTCGCCTGACTCTGCTGAAGGCCGAAACCGATCGCGCCTTCTTCGAAGTGGAATGCGGCAAGGGCACCTATGTGCGCTCTCTGGCGCGCGATTTCGGTCGCGACCTCGGCTGTTACGCCCATATCTCCGAGCTTCGCCGCTCCTACGTGGCGCCGTTTGCCGAAGAGACCATGGTGCCGCTTGCCGATCTCATCGCACTCGAAGCCATCGAGGATCGCGACGAGCGACTGGCAGCGCTCGATGCCTTCCTGGTCGATACCAGCGAGGCCTTGTCGGCGCTGCCGCAGATCCGCATCACCGACGATCAGGCGCATCGTCTGCGCATGGGCAACCCGATCATTCTGCGCGGGCGCGATGCGCCGGTGGCGGAACCGGAAGCGGTGGCGCTTGCCGGCGGCAAGCTGATCGCGATTGGCGAGATCGGCGAAGGCGAGTTCCGGCCGAAGCGCGTCTTCGGCTGAGAAGCCCTGAAAAACATGCCTCTTCCCAAGGCGGGCCGAATGGTTTATAGGCACCGCCAGCTAGAGATGCGCTAATTTTGCACTCTTGCCTTCATGGCCAAGGCTGGACGACATCCCGGCCTATGGCGACCCCTTCCATCCTCACATCGAAAGGATTCACGATGTCGATCACTGCAGAGCGCAAGGCCGCCCTCATCAAGGAATACGCAATCAAGGAAGGCGACACCGGTTCGCCGGAAGTTCAGGTCGCAATCCTGACCGAGCGTATCACCAACCTGACGGAACACTTCAAGGGTCACAAGAAGGACAACCACTCGCGTCGTGGCCTTCTGACCATGGTTTCGACCCGCCGTTCGCTTCTCGACTACGTCAAGAAGCAGGATGAGGCTCGTTACACGAAGCTGATCACCAGCCTCGGCATCCGCCGCTAACAGATCTCCGGCGGGCCGTCGAACAGACGGTCCGCCGGTTTCCGATCCGGGCCTGACGTGCCCGGCAAACACATGAACCGTTCGACACCGAACGGCACTGGTGGGCCGGATGGCCGGACCGCCGAACGTAACCGATGACCTGTCATGGGGCAGGATTGCCGGATGCTTTCGCTGACGTTCCCGAGTACGGGCGCCAGCGGGCAATGCCTTTGATGCCGTCACCGGCCGGGCATTTGCCAAGCGCGCTGCGGAACACACCGCATCGACCCTGAAAGCCTCCCGTTGTCTTGCCCGTGATCGTGTCGCATTGCGCTGGCCGCGCGGCCCTCCGGTCTCCCCTTTTGGAGGCCGATGCCGCACCGCCGCGCTACGAAGGACATACCATGTTCAATACCCATACCGTCGAAATCGAGTGGGCAGGCCGCCCGCTGAAGCTGGAAACCGGCAAGATCGCCCGTCAGGCTGATGGCGCGGTTCTCGCCACCTACGGCGAAACCGTCGTTCTCGCCACCGTCGTTTCGGCCAAGTCGCCGAAGCCGGGCCAGGACTTCTTCCCGCTCACCGTCAACTACCAGGAAAAGACCTATGCCGCCGGCAAGATCCCGGGCGGCTATTTCAAGCGCGAAGGTCGTCCGTCGGAAAAGGAAACGCTGGTTTCCCGCCTGATCGACCGTCCGATCCGCCCGCTTTTCCCGGAAGGCTACAAGAACGATACCCAGGTTGTCGTCACCGTCATCCAGCATGACCTTGAAAACGATCCGGACGTGCTGTCGATGGTAGCCGCTTCGGCTGCGCTGACGCTGTCGGGCGTTCCCTTCATGGGCCCGGTCGGTGGTGCGCGCGTTGGTTACATCAACGGCGAATACGTTCTCAACCCGCATCTCGACGAGATGGACGAATCGGTTCTCGATCTCGTGGTTGCCGGCACCCAGGACGCCGTCCTGATGGTGGAATCGGAAGCCAAGGAACTGAACGAAGACGTCATGCTCGGCGCCGTCATGTTCGGTCATCGCGGTTTCCAGCCGGTCATCGACGCGATCATCAAGCTCGCTGAAGTGGCCGCCAAGGAGCGGCGCGAATTCGAACCGGAAGATCATTCCGCTCTCGAAGCTGAAATGCTGCAGCATTTCGAAGCCGAACTGCGCGCCGCCTACAAGAACACCCAGAAGGCTGAACGTTACGCTGCCGTCGACGCCGTCAAGGCGAAGGTGAAGGCACATTTCTTCCCCGAGGGCGCTGAGCCGAAGTACACCGCCGAAGTGATCGGCGCCGTCTTCAAGCACCTGCAGGCGAAGATCGTTCGCTGGAACATCCTCGACACCAAGAGCCGCATCGACGGCCGTGATCTCGAAACCGTTCGCAAGATCGTTTCGGAAGTCGGCATCCTGCCGCGCACCCACGGTTCGGCCCTCTTCACCCGCGGCGAAACGCAGGCGATCGTTGTCGCCACGCTCGGCACCGGCGAAGACGAACAGTATGTCGACAGCCTCACCGGCATGTACAAGGAACGCTTCCTTCTGCATTACAACTTCCCTCCCTACTCGGTTGGCGAAACCGGCCGCATGGGCTCCC
>JAIXTO010000223.1 GCA_027483885.1 Rhizobiaceae bacterium | reverse complement strand
GAATACATCTCGATCTGGCGCCGGCCGATGACCTTTACCGAACCCGGCTCGCACACACGGCTCTTGTCATTGCGGTCGACGTCCGAGCACATCGTCAGCTCGCTCTCGTCCTTCTTGGAATTCAGGAGCTTCAGGATCTGCTCCGAATCGGAGATCGCATCCTCGCCGCGACGGATGGTGCCAGATATCGGGCAGGTCTCGATGCGGCGGCCAGACACGCGCACGAACATTTCCGGCGAGGCGCCAACCAGATATTCCTGATGGCCGAGATTGATGAAAAAGGAATAGGGCGACGGATTGATGGCCTTCAGGCGATTGGAAATCTGCGAGGGTTTTGAATCGCAGCGCTCCATGAATTTTTGGCCGGGCACGACTTCAAAAAGGTCGCCGCGGCGAAAGCTTTCCTTGGCCTTCACCACCAGTTCGGCATATTCGCCGGGACGGTGATCGCCCTTTGGCGGAATTTTTTCGGTGGTGCGGAAGGGATCGGGCGCGATCTCCTGATCCTTGCCGACGGTCGTCGTTTCCCCGCGCGAAAAATCGTAGCGGTCGATCCACGCTTTTGCCGCGTGATGGTCCACCACCAGAATTTCGTCGGGAAGGAACAGCACCATGTCGCGCTGGTCGTCCGGGCGGGCAAGCTTCAGGTCGATACTGTCGAACTGGAAGGCAAGATCGTAACCGAAGGCACCGAACAAGCCGATGGCCGAATCCGCATCCGAATGGAAAAGATCGACCACGGCGCGCAAGACGGTAAACACCGTCGGCATTTTCGAGCGCTCTTCCTCGGTAAAGGCGCGCGTCGGCGGGTTTACGGTCAGATCCAAACGGCGAAGGGAACGCTCACCCAGCGTCAGTTCGCTTTCGGTCGCCAGCCGTTCGGCAATGAAATCGAGAAGAACTTCGCCGCGCCCGTTATAGGCTTCGATCCACACCTTGCGGCCGAAGGAGGAGAGCCCGAGCGGCGGATCGACAATGGCCGTATCCCAGCGGGTATAACGGCCCGGATATTCGTAATTGGAGGAAAACACTGCGCCGCGCCGTTCGTCCAGCTTGTCGACATAGCTGGAAATCGCATCGGCATAAGGCGCCGGCCGGCGTTTGCGGCTGACCGTGATGCCACCGCGGGTCTCATAAACCTCGGAGCCATCGTCTTCGATAATCGTTACCATGCAACACCTCTCCATTATCCTCTGATCCGGACCTGGAAGGCGCTCTTAAGACAAAAAAAGCCGCCTCGAGGTTCGGGCGGCTTTGTCTTGTCTCAGAACATGAGTGGTCAAGGCCGCGTTTTAGCGAGCCCACCACCAGATAGCCATGATCATCGACGTTTTCATGAGCATGGTGATACCGCGTCATCCCGCGTCCCGCAAGCCCCCCGCACGCTTTCAGGCCAGACCGGTTGCACCGCAGCAGGCACACCAGATTAGCGTTTAAATAATAAATCCATGTTTTAGTTACTCCGAAATTAAACGGTTGCCACGGGGGCGTCGCGGCCGGATTATCAGCATGTTCGGGGTCTTACGGATGAAGATAACAATCTCTCGGTTTCTTGTCGTCTTCGGCTGCACGCTGATGGCAAGCTTTTGCCTTGCTGTCGGCATCCTGTTGTATTCTCTGCAACAGTTGAAGATCGAGGGTCCGCAGTATGAGCGGATCGTCGATGCCAAGGATCTGGTCGCCGATATTCTTCCGCCGCCGATGTTTCTGGTGGAGGCCTATCTCACCGCCATCGAGACCGCCCGGCACCCGGAAGAGACCGATGCCAATATTGTCGTCCTGCAAAAGTTGCGCCAGGACAGCGAGACGCGTCTTGCCGTCTGGGCTGGCAAGGACTTGCCCGCCGAGATCCGCACACAGATCGAAACGAAGCTGAAGCCGGCCACAGACGCGTTCTGGGACATGCTGTTTCGTCGTATGGTGCCGCAGTTCAACCTGGCAAAAGCGGACGGACGCGACATCAACCTTGTGCCCCTTCGCCGGCTGTTCCTCGAGCAACGGGCGGCTGTCGTGACGCTGGTGGGCCTGTCGGAGACCTATATGGCCACGGTTGCAAGTCACTCGAAATCGCAGGACACGACCTTTCGCATGCTCGCCTACGGTGCCTGTCTGTTTGCAATCGCCTCGCTTTTCGGGGGGCTGACACTGTTCCGGCGGATGGCCGTCAGCCCGATGCGCGATATCGGCCGTTTCATGACGGCGCTTGCTGCGGGCGACTACCAGAGCCCGGTGCCGCACAGCAATCGCCAGGATGAGGTGGGCGAAATGGCCAAGGCGGTTGCACATTTCCGCACGGCCGCGCTGGACAAGCAGGCGCTGGAGGCAGAGGCCAGCCAGCAATCAAACCGCGCCGCAGCCGAGCGCGCCCAGCAACTGGCAAGCGAGGTGGAACGAGCCGCAACGTTGAAGAAGGTGATCGATGATCTCGGCGCCGGTCTCGACCGGCTGTCGAAGTTCAATATCCATGTAACGCTCGACGAACCCTTCCATGCCGAATTCGAGGTGCTGCGCGAAAACTTCAACCGCTCGCTGGCTGCCTTCCAGCAGACCATGAAGCGAGTGCTCGGCAAGGCCGACGAGATCCGCGCCAATTCCGAAAGCCTCGATGGCTCCGCCGACGATCTCGCACGCCGCACGGAACAGCAGGCGGCCGCACTCGAAGAAACCGCCGCAGCGCTGGACCAGATCACCACCAAGGTCGCCACCTCCAGCAGCCTCACCCGCAACACGCTGGTCAAGAGCACCCATGCGCGCGAGAACGTCGAGCGATCCTCACAGATCGTGCGCGAAGCGATTGCCGCCATGGAGCGTATCGAGGATGCCTCGCAGCAGATCGCCTCGATTACCGGCGTGATCGACGAAATCGCTTTCCAGACCAATCTTCTGGCGCTGAATGCCGGGGTGGAAGCCGCACGCGCCGGCGAGGCCGGAAAGGGCTTTGCCGTGGTGGCGCAGGAAGTGCGCGCACTGGCGCAACGCTCGGCCGCGGCAGCCCACGAGATCAACAGCCTGATTGCCCGTTCGGCCACCGCCGTTGCCGGCGGCGTCGATCTCGTCAGCCGCACCGGCGAGGCACTGACCGAAATCCAG
>JAIXTO010000090.1 GCA_027483885.1 Rhizobiaceae bacterium | reverse complement strand
TCAAACAGATGCGGGGCTTGGCAACCCGATACGACCGACGCGCCGACAACTATCTCGCAGCCATCAAGCTTGCAGCTACAAGGATATGGATCGCATCAGCTAATGAGTCCGCATCCTAGCAAAGCAGAGCCATTGGTGCATTGAGGCTCCATGACATGCCAGCCGGGCTAACGACGAGATCGGCTGTACCCCCGCAGGCTGCGGGAACGATCGAATTGAGCATGACGGACCCGAAGCCGCGACGCTCCGAGGGAACGTAGGCCGGCCCATTGCGCTCAGACCAGTGAAATCGGAAAAGCTTCTCGCTCTCGTTCAAGGACCAGTGGATTGCGATCTCACCCGCCGGAACGGACAAAGCGCCATGCTTGACCGCATTTGTCGCGAGTTCATGGATGGCAAGGCCAAGATACTCCGCTGGTGCAGCCAGCAGCCTGATCTCGGGCCCTGCAATATCGATCTGGGAAATATCCTGTTTCACGACGAATGAAATTTGCGAGCGCACGAGGTCGCGGATCGGGGCTGCCTGCCAGTTTTCCTTCTCGAACACCTGATAAGAGGTGGACAGGGACTGCAGGCGTTGTTCAAGGGCTGCCTGAAACTCCGGAACGGCGGTTGTATATTTGGAAATCTGCCGCGAGATTGCCCCGATAATCGCGAACATGTTGCGCGCGCGATGGGTCACCTCCTTCACGAAAAGCTCAGCGAGTTCTGCCCTTTCGCGCGGGCCGGCATCGGTGATCGAGAGAATGACGGCCCTGCCGGACCCTTCGAGCGCGATGGGGTTGAGGGCGATGTCGACCGATACGCTTGTGCCATCGCTCTTGCGCGCGGTTAGCCGTCTGCCCTGCGCCATTGGCCGCGCTGTCGGGTGTGCCATGAAATCTTTGCGGAGCTGGGCGTGGCGCGGGCGGGCTGCCGAGGGGACAAGGATTTCAATCGGCTGCCCAACCAGTTGTTCTTTCGAATAACCGAACAATTGCGCGGCCGCGATGTTCGTATGCCTGATCTTGCCGTCGTGGTCGACAATCATGATCGCCACCGGCGCATGCTCAAACAATGCGCGCGACACCACCGCGCTCGGCTCCGAATGGGCCTTCGGTCTTTCGGCGAGGACATTTTCCAGGCAGGCACCGGAGACTGATCCCTGTTTGCGCGCGGCGGTGGACGAGATCCGGCTGTTTTTTGTCGGTTGAAGGAGGTGATGTTCGCTCATGGCGCCTGTATCCCCGTCTGGAGAAGTTTTGCTTTCGATGCACTCTTGCGCCTTTGGCAGGTCAGGGAAGACTGTCTTGCGCCGCTTCACCGCCTTCGCCCTCCCAGGCCGATATGGCCGCGGTCTGGCTTTTGTTGAACTTGAGCGCCACACCGACACCGCTCCCGTTCATTTCGGGGACGAACTCGACGCCGAGTGCCTCCAAAGCCAATTGCAGGGCGGCGACATCCGGGATGCCAGGCGTGCAGCGGCCGTGCTCGAAACCAGCAAGAACCGCGTGGTCCACGCCAGACAGCTCGCACAAGACGTCCCTGTCGACATCCGCCAGCATTCGCGCAGCCAGGCATTGGTTCGATGTCATCGTCATGAAGTGGTTTCCTTTAAGACGTTCCGACAATGGCACTCTGCCATCGATAAGGCCGCAGACCCGCTTTTCCCGTCATGCATCAAGCCTGACGCCAGTTCGCCGCGATGCGATGGCTCCGTCCCTCAAGACCCGGCACGGGATGGCATGGATCGCGACGCTGGCTTCCAGCCGTAACCCGGCCAGCCATAATGGGAATGCAGTCCACGCTCTTCCATTTCCGTTATCACCTTGAGTGGATCCCATGACGGACTTGCCTTTACGGCAGCCCGCGTGACGCTCAGACTGATCCGATGATCGGCCCAGCTGATGCCCTCAACGGCGTAGGGCGAGATCAAGACGTGCTGACCAATCCACCAGTTGCTGGTGTCGACGATCAGATAACGAACATCCCAGCTCGTATCGTCGATGAGAACATTTTCGATATGTCCGATGCTGCCGTCGGTGGCATGAACATGCGTGCCCTTCAACACAGCCAGACTGCGCAGGTCGGAATCTTCGTCCTCGTAGCGCCCGGCCATGTCGATGGCCCGCTCCATGTCTTTTGCGCCGAAGTAGCGGGGAGGGCCGATATAGCCGCCGAGCATGTCCATGTCATAGAGGCCCATGCCCCAGAGGGGATCGAGCCCGTAATAGTCGGTGAGAAGGACTTCCCTTTGACGCGACACGGGCTGGTCGGTGGTGACACTTGGGCTTTCCTTCACTTCCTGCCGGGTCAGGTGAAGCGAAAGGGTGCGGTTCTCGTGATCGACCTTCCCGATTGCCGAGGGGTGGACCAGCACCTGGCGTTGCGAAAGCCAGCTTCCGGTTTCCACCACAAGCCAGCGGAACCGCCAGCTGCGGTCGTCAAACAGGAAGTCGCTGACGGTACCGAGATCTCCGTCTTCCGCTTCAATGCGGTAGCCCACGAGTGATGATCCCACGATAAGCATCGGCTGTTTCCTTTCAAGGATGAGGGCTTACAGCACCCGTTATCCGAGCGGTTGAACAGGCTCGGATTCTACTCAGCCGCCTGACGGCTGCGGTCTTCGGCAGAGCCGGCGGTCATCGGGACACAACCGCCAGAAGACGCACCGGGAAGGGGCCAAGCACCTGAATAGGGCTGCCATGACCTGCCGCGCGGCATACTGAAAGCCGCAGCACCGCCGAAGGCTGCTCTTTGGATGACGGCAATCCCTAGCTCAACGGACTGCCGACCCTTTGATACTCTTTGCTGATCCGATTTCCGAGTTCCGCCAGGACCGTTGCGTCGCCGGGATCGTTTGAGGTGTCGATGATGTATGCGAGGGCTTGGAGGGCTCTGGCGACATCGGTGCTTGAAACGTCGGCTTGTCGACTGAGCCAGCTTTGTAAAACACCCATCGAGTCGTCGCGGTCGTAACGCTCTTTCTGCTCGAACGTCCCATTGACCGGGGCGAAGTAGAGGGTAATGACATCAAAGTTGTAGGCAATGTCCCTGGTCCGCCCCATGATTTCCAGGCAGATGCGGGCAATTGCCGGCATGATGGAACCACTGACCTTGAGGCTGCCCTTGTCGGAAATTCGATTGATGTTCTGGGAAATGGGCATCCTGTTTCCTTGTCCTGCGCTCTACGGCCAGTCGAAGTATCCTGTTGATTTTTCGCGCTCTTCCGGACTTGCGGAAAGAGGATCGTTCATGCTGACCTGACCGGGCTTCGGCATGTAACAGGCCACCGATTGCGAATGCCATTCAGTCCGGGCGTCGTGCCCCAGTGGCCAAGCAGACGCGGCTTGATATGATCCAGCGTCAGCGGAACCTAGAGCAAGGGATTGTCCCGGAGATAGATCTGGCCGACCGACAGGTAGTTGGCGGCACGCCAGTAGGCGTCCATCCGGCCCAGCAATTCGGGGGAGAGCGGCTTGGAAAAACGGGCCTGGATGTTCATCATCTTTCCTCGTCCATCTGCAATGCTTCAAATTCGTCGACCCTGCAGGGCAGGGTCGACGATCAGTCGGTCACTTGGCGTATTCGTAACCAGGCAGGGCCTTCAGAGATTCCTTTGTGCCGTCCTTCAGCACCATCCGCTTGTTGTCGACGGACAAGGCGCTCGCGGGAACGACGACATAATGCTTTCCCAGGCCAAGGAAGCCGCCGACCGACAGAACCGCGTAGGGAACGCTGTCCTTGGGCGTGACGATAAGGTCGTCGATTTCGCCAATTTTCTCGTCGGCGCCATTGTAGACGTCGCTACCGACGACCTTGGAGCTGCGATAGCCGGTGGCAAGCGTCATCGCGTTGACCTCCATCAGGGTCACGGTCTGCTTGGCTCCCTGGGAGAAGGCTGAGCCGGCAAGGCTGCCGCTGGCGATGAGAGTGGCGACGGCGAGCAGGGAGGTAAAGTGTTTCATGGTATGTCCTTCCAAGATGCGTTGAGTGCGTTCTCGCTTCGGGAAAAAAGCAGCGCGTTGTCACAGGTTCTATCGATCGCGATGCCTTGTCTGGGGTCTGACCGGCATGCGCTGGTGAACCTGCCAACCGCATGAACTTACCCCTTGCGTCCGAGACGCCATAAGGGTCGGAAATTACTCAAAACGACTGTGAACGCCAGGCGCGCAGGGCTGAAAGACGAGCTTGCCTGAGTAGATTCCGACGCTATCAGCCGGATATGGGCAGCCCTAGGGTTGTGCCGCCACGCCTGTCGATGCATCGCCTGGAAACAGCCATCGAGGACGCCGGTAACCGTTATAGTCGCGGCCGCAGACCCGTTTCGGAGACCAGATGAAAGACCCCTACGACACCCTTGGCGTCTCCAGAACGGCCACCAGCGATGACATTCGCAAGGCTTACCGAAAGCTGGCCAAGAAACTGCATCCCGATCTCAATCCGGGAAACACGCAGGCGGAAGAGCGCTTCAAGGAAGTCTCTTCTGCCAACGAAATCCTATCCGATCCGGAAAAGCGCAAGCGTTTCGACAGCGGCGAGATCGATGCTTCCGGGGCAGAGCGTCCACGCCAACCCTACTACAAGGACTATGCAGCCGGCGGCGCGGGAGCCAATCCCTACGAGAGCAGGTCCGGATTTTCCGACTTTGCCGGCGCGGACGACATTTTCGCGGAGATGTTTGGTCGCCAGGGACGTCAATCCCGCAACCAGCGGGGTCAGGATCTCAGCTACACGCTTTCGGTGGATTTCCTGGACGCGATCAACGGCGCCCGGAAGCGCATCTCCCTCCCGGATGGCGGTGATCTCGACCTGATGGTCCCGGCGGGCATTGAAGACGGCAAGGTTTTGCGTCTGCGCGGCAAGGGTGCGCCCGGCAGTGGCCAAGGCGGGCCGGGGGATGCGCTGGTGAGCATCGCGATCGATCCCCATGCATTTTTCATCCGCAAAGGCGACGATATCCTCCTCAATCTCCCGGTCACGATTGGCGAAGCCGTTCTCGGTGGCCGCGTCAAATTGCCGACACCCTCCGGGGCTGTCATGGTAACCATTCCCAAGGGGTCGAATACCGGATCGGTCATGCGGCTGAGGGGCAAGGGCGCTCCACGCGGCGGCGGCCACGGCGACCAACTGGTGACGCTTCGCGTGATGGCGCCCACAAAATCGGATTCCGCGCTCGAAAGCTTTCTCGCAAGCTGGACGCCGGGATCCGACTACGATCCTCGCAAGGATATGTTGTCATGATCATCAACAGGATCGAATTCCAGCATCGGGCGCAGATCGATCAGCAAACGCTGGACGTCTGGCTTGAGGAGCAATGGCTCCTTCCCGGCGAGACCATGACCGATCTGGAGTTTTCGGAGATCGATCTGGCGCGGGCCGTCTTTATCGTCGATCTCAAGGATCGTCTTGGAATTAACGATGAGGGGGTCGGCGTCATCCTGCACCTGGTCGATCAGATGCACGGGCTGCGCCGCATGCTCGGCCTGATCATGCCCGCACCGAAGGCCAGTTAGCGTTGATGGCGAACCAGCTTGCTGATCTCCAGGACGAAGGAGGGAACTGCGCTGAGTGCCAACAGGACGAGACAGTCGGCAAGCGGAACGGGGGACGATTTCAGGAGATTGCCGAGAGTGGCATTGTGCTGACTGAGGATCTGGATGCCGAACGACAGGACAACGACGACAATGAGATTGCGATTGGTCAGCAGGGAGATTGTCCAGACCGGCTTGCTTTCGCTGCGGGCGCCGAATGCTCGAAGCACTTCTGAAAAGACCATGACGGTAAAGGCGTAAGAGCGCGCCGTTTCCGCGTCAGCACTGCCGAGCATATAGAGATAGACGGCGAAGGCCACGGATGCGGTCAAGGTCCCGGTCAGGAGCATGGTCGCCAGAAATCCTCGGTCCGTCAGGCGTTCGGTTGGCGGTCGCGGCGGTCTCTTCATGACGTCGGCATCGATGGCATCGGTTGCAAGGCACAGCGCCGGCAGCCCGTCGGTCACGAGGTTTATCCAGAGAAGGTGAATGGGCAGAAGCGGCGCCGGAAGTCCGATCACCACGCACACGGTCATCAGCAGAAGTTCGGCGGTGCTTCCCGCAAGCAGATATTGGAGGGTCTTGCGGATATTGTCATAGATGCCTCGCCCCTGCTCGATTGCTTCGACGATCGTCGCAAAATTATCGTCGGCAATGATGAGATCGGCTGCCTGCTTGGTCACTTGCGTCCCGGACTGTCCCATGGCGATGCCGATATCGGCCCCCTTGATCGCGGGCGCGTCGTTGACGCCGTCCCCCGTCATGGCGACGACATCGCCATTGGCCTTCAGGGCCCGCACGATCCTCAGCTTGTCCCCGGCCGTCACGCGGGCGTAGACACTGGTCATCGCCGCACGTCCCTGCAGATCCTTGTCCGACATCTCCTGCAATTCGGCGCCCGTGATGACAGATGCTTGCGTTGCAATGCCGATTTCGTTTGCGATCGCCGAGGCGGTCTCGGGATGGTCGCCTGTGATCATGATGATCCGCAGGCCCGCGGTGCGGCAACGCGCGATCGCCTGGCGCGCCTCCGGGCGGGGCGGATCGTACATGCCGGCAAGACCAACAAAAACGAGATCGCGCTCCACCGCACCAGCCGACCGGCCTTCGGTCGTATCGTCGAGATCACGGTAGGCAGAACCGAGGACGCGAAGCGCCAGTTTTGCCATGGCGGAGATCTCGCCCAGAATGTCCGCGCGGCTCTGGGGAGACAGGGGCTGCACGCCTTCGTCTGTGTAGATATGCGTGCAGATATCCAGAAGTGGTCCCGGTGCGCCGTTGACCAGCACCCGGCTCGTGCCGTCAGGCATCCGACGGATAACCGCGCTGCGCTTGCGATCGGAATCAAACGGGATTTCGAAGAGCTTCGGATCGTCCCGCTCAAGGGTTTCCCGATCGAGACCCGCCTTCGCCGCCGAGGCCAAAAGCGCCCCTTCGGTTGGGTCTCCGATCGTTTTCCATACATTTGCCTCTTCGAGCAGATGGGCATTGTTGCAGCCGAGATGGATGGTCGAAAGCGCAATCAATGCTGCCCAATCCACGGATGCAACGCTCTTGCCGTCGCGCAGAATGTCGCCACCCGGTCCGTAACCTTCGCCGGTGACGTCGTAGCTTTGGCCGGCAACATAAAGCTTGCGAACCGTCATTTCGCCCACGGTCAGAGTGCCTGTCTTGTCGGTACAGATGACGGTCGTGGAGCCGAGTGTCTCGACCGCTGCCAGCTTGCGCACCAGAACCCGACGCAGCGCCATCTGCATCACACCGACCGACAGGGCTATGGTGACGACGGCGGGCAGGCCTTCGGGCACTGCGGCGACGGCCAGGCTGATGGCAGTCAACGCCAGCTCATAGAACCCGGTCCCCCGCAGCAATCCCAATCCAAACAGCACGGCGACAATGCCGAGGGCCGCCCAGACCAGAACCCGCCCGAAAGCATCGAGCTTCCTTTGCAGCGGCGTGCCGGTTTCGCTTTGCGCCCGCTGTATCAACCCGGCAATGCGGCCAAGCTCCGTCGTCATCCCCGTCGCGACGACAAGGGCGCGACCCGTTCCCTTGGCCACACTGGTTCCCATGAAAACCATGTTGGTTTGATCGGCCACGGTCACATCGGCGGCGGTCAAGGCTGCCGTCTGTTTGGTGACGGTTTCGGACTCGCCCGTCAGGGCGGCTTCGATGATTTCGAGGGTCGCCGCGTCAGAAAGGCGGGCATCTGCCGCAACGAGATCTCCGGCTTCCAGCACCAGCATGTCCCCGATCACGACTTCGGATGCGGGAACGACGAGCGCGCGCCCATTGCGGCGCACCTTGGCCTGCGGAGCGACCATCAGCTTCAGCGCAGCGACGGATTTCTCCGCGTTATACTCCTGGTAAAAGCCCATTGCGGCGTTGAGGATGACGATGACCAGGATCGCGATCACATTGACGGTTTCGCCGACCACCGCCGATATGACGGCTGCAAAGATCAGCACCCAGATGATGAGGCTGCGAAACTGGGCAAGGCATATCTGAAAAATGCCGATGCGTTTTCCGGCCGAAATCTCGTTTGGGCCGTCTTTGTCCAAACGTTCTTTTGCCTCGGAGGCCGACAGCCCCTCCAGCGAAACGCCGAGTGCTTTCAGCACATCCTCTTCCGACCGGCGATACCAGCTTTCGCCTGCCGGGTTCACAATGGGAGGCGCGTTTTTCATCGGTTCGATTTCCATTCTGGTGACGGGGGAGCCTGTCTCTTGCCCGTCGGGGCAATTTCAAGCCGTCTTGAAGACGGGTGCCTGCCCGCCGGCGTCGATGGTCGTACCGACGCCACCACCGAGAATGGCAAGCGCATCGTCCAGACGACCGATCGCCGCCGGTTTTCCGGTCGCGGTCGCAAAGCGGGCTGCAGCCTCCACCTTGGGCCCCATGGAGCCTGCGGCGAAGCCGCTGCCTTCGAAAAAGTCCGCGCCCGCCCTCACTATAGCGCGCGCGTGCGGTTTCCCGAAATCCAGATAGACCGCATCGACATCGGTCAGAAGCATCAGCATGTCGGCATCCAGCTTTTCGGCCAGCAGCGCGCTGGCGCGGTCCTTGTCGATCACGGCCTCGATCCCTGAAAGCCTCCCGTCCTCCTGCCTGACGACGGGTATGCCGCCGCCGCCGGCACAGATGACGAGAACGCCGCTGTCGACAAGCAGTGTGATCACCGACAGATCGATAATCTCGACGGGAAGCGGTGAGGGGACCACGCGGCGTTGTGCCTTGCCGTCTGGCGCGAACCGCCAGTCATGCGCGGCCTTGAGACGGGAGGCTTCTGCCTCGTCGTAACCCGGCCCGATCGGCTTGGTCGGCGCGTCAAACGCGGGATCGGCGGCATCGACCCGGATCTGCGTCAGAACCGTGGCAAGGCGCGTGCCGGGGCCCAAGTGATTGCGCAGCTCTTGCTCGATCATGTAGCCGATCATGCCGTCCGTCTCGGCGCCGAGAATGTCGAGCGGATAGGTCCCGTCTTTCGGTCCCGCCTCTGCCTGCAGGGCAAGAAGACCGATCTGCGGCCCATTGCCATGGGTGATCACCAGCGAATGACCGGCCTCGACAAGGCGAGCAAGCGAGGCGGCTGCGTTGCCGATGTTGAGGCGCTGCATTGCCTCCGTCATCGGCTCGCCGCGTTTCAACAGTGCGTTTCCGCCAAGCGCGACGACGATCCGCATCGCCATCAACCGGCCATCGTGGCGACAAGGATCGCCTTGATCGTGTGCATCCGGTTTTCCGCCTGATCGAAAACGATCGACGCCTGCGACTCGAACACTTCGTCGGTGACTTCCATGCAGTCGATGCCGAGCTGCTTTTCAAGCGCGGCGCCGACTTCGGTCTCGGCATTGTGGAAGGCCGGCAGGCAGTGCATGAACTTGGCGTAAGGGTTGCCGGTCGCTTCCATCACGGCAGTCGTTACCCGGTAAGGTGTCAGCTGACGGATCCGCTCCGGCCATTCGTCCTCGCTCTCGCCCATCGACAGCCAGACATCGGTGTAGATGAAATCGGCTCCCTTGACCGCGTCCTCGACGCTCTCGGTGACAAGCAACTGCCCGCCGGTGTCCCTGGCGATATCGTTAAAATGATCGATGAAGGACTGGTCGGGCCAGAATTCCCTTGGCGATGCGATCCGCAGGTTGATGCCGACCTTGGCGGCGCCGATGGCGAGCGACAGCCCGACATTGTCCCGGCCATCTCCCAGAAATGCGACGGTGATGTCGGAGAGATGCTTGTGGGTGTACTCCCGCATCGTCATGAAGTCGGCCAGCGTCTGGGTCGGGTGCGTTTCGTCCGTCAGGCCGTTGTAAACAGGCACGCCGGCATTGGCCGCCAGCACCTCGGCGATCTTCTGTCCGAAACCGCGATATTCGATGGCATCGTACATCCGGCCAAGCACGCGGGCCGTATCCTTCATGGATTCCTTGTGGCCGATATGGCTGCCGGCGGGCCCGAGATAGGTCACATGGGCGCCCTGGTCATAGGCTGCGACCTCGAACCCTGTGCGGGTGCGGGTCGAGTCTTTCTCGAATATCAGGGCGATGTTGCGCCGGGACAGGTGCGGTTGTTCCGTGCCGGCGGATTTCGCCGCCTTGAGTTCGGCCGCCAGCGTCAGCAGGTGGCGGATTTCCCGGGGTGAAAGATCGTCGAGCGTCAATACGCTGCGGCCGCGCAGATTGATGGGCATGGGGATGGCCTTTCGATGACTGTTACAGAGGATCGCGGGCGATTGGGCACGACATGCAGTGGCTGCCGCCGCGACCGCGACCGAGTTCGGAACCCTCGATGGTGATGCCCTCGATGCCCGCCTTGCGCAGAAGCGTGTTGGTGTAGACATTGCGGTCGTAACCGATGACGACGCCGGGCTCGATGGCCAGCAGGTTGTTGCCGTCGTCCCACTGTTCACGTTCGGCCTCGTAGTCGTTGCCGCCGGTTGCGATGACACGCAGTTTTTCCAATCCGAGCGCCTCCTGCACCACGGCCACGAAGGAGGCCGTCTCCAGGGTAATCTCGACGCCGGAGGGGCCATCGCCGGGACGCAGCGAATAGGCCCTGATCCGATCGACGATCGGGGGATAGGTCGTCACCAGATCGCGGTCGCAGAAGGTGAAGATGGTATCCAGATGCATGAAGGAGCGGTCGCGCGGCATCAGGGCAGCGATGACGCGGGTGGCGGCACCCTTGGCAAACAGCCGGGCTGCAACGGTTGCCACTGCCTGGGGCGTCGTGCGTTCGCCCATGCCGATCAGCACGAGACCATCGGCGAGCGGCATGACATCGCCACCCTCCAGCGTCGCCACGCCGGGAACAGCGTCGGCATCTCCCCACCACGTCTCGAACGGATCGCTCGCAAAGCGCGGATGAAACTTGTAGACGGCGGCAAGATTGACCGCTTCCGGACGTCGGGCCGGCCAGTACATCGGGTTGATCGTCACCCCGCCATAGATCCAGCAGGAGCTGTCGCGGGTAAACAGCTGGTTGGGCAGCGGCGGGAGGATGAAGTCCTGGGGCTGCATCGTCTGTCCGATGAGACCTGTCGGAAGAAACGGCACTTCCGCCCGAGCAATGCCGCCGATCAGGAAGCGGCCAAGCTCGGCTGCGTCCATGCCGTCGAGCCAGCTGCGCATCTCGCCAACCATGTCCTCGCCGACGGTCTGCGGGTTGACGCGCCGGTCAAGCAGCCATTTCCGCGCCGCAGGATGCGCCATGATCTCGGCCAGCATGGTGCCGAAATCGTGGACGATGACGCCGCGTTCCCTCAGCGTATCGGCAAAGGCATCGTGTTCCTGGCGCGCCTTCTTGACCCAGAGCACGTCGTCGAACAGCAGATCCCGGCAATTGTCGGGTGTCAGTCGCTGCAGGCTGAGATCCGGGCGATGGACCAGCACTTCGCGCAAGCGGCCGACCTCGGAGAATGCTCCAAGTTTGGTCATGGTATGTCCTTTCAGAAGGGGCTGATTGTGCCGTTCCAGATGAGATAGGCGGCGGTCAGGCCGGCCAGAACCAGGCACAGGGCGAGGATGGATTCGACCGGCGTAAACAGTTTTTGTGCCGTTTGCCGGCGCGCGATCACGTAGATGATGATGCCGGGGGCATAGAGCAGTGCTGCCAGCAGCAGGTAGGTCGGCCCTGCCGCATAGACGAGCCAGATGCCGTACAAGGTCGCCACAGCGCCGACGATCAGATCGAATGTCCGGCTCTCGCCCTTCGCATAGGTCTCGCCGGTTATGGCAAGTTTCAAGGCAAAGGCCCCGGAGAACACGTAGGGCACGAGGATAGCGACCGTGGCGATCGAGAACAGCGCCTGATAGGTGCTGTTGGCAATATAGGTCAGCAGCAGAAAGATCTGCACCAGTCCGTTGGTGATCCACAGCGAGGTGGCCGGCGCGCCCTTGGCATTCTCGCCGCCGAGAAAGCGGGGCATGGTTCCGTCTTTTGCGGCCACATGCGGCACTTCGGCCGCCAGCACGGTCCAGGTCAGAAACGCACCAAGCACGGAGACCACGAGTGCGACATTGATCAGGACCGCGCCCCAGCGACCGACCAGATGTTCGAGCACGCCGGCCATCGACGGGTTCTTGAGGGTCGCGAGTTCCGGCTGCGTCAGGATGCCGAGCGACAGAAGCGATACCAGCGCGTAGATCGCCAGGCAGGCGAGAAAACCGAGGATCGTGGCGGTGCCGATGTCCTTGCGCCGCCGGGCGTCGGCCGAAACGACGCTGGCGCCTTCGATGCCGATGAACACCCAGAGCGTCACCAGCATCGTGCTTTTGACCTGGCTCATGATCGGTCCCAGCGCCACATTGCCCGTCCCCTTCCAGTCGAGGGAAAACAGGTCGATCTTGAAGGCGACCACAGCAATGCCGATGAACAGCACGATCGGCGCGATCTTGGCGATGGTGGTGATGGTGTTGACGAAGGCCGCCTGTTTCACGCCTGACAGGATCAGGGCATGGATCAGCCAGAGCACCACGGAGGCGCCGACGATTGCCTGCCACGTATTGCCCTCACCGAAGGACGGTACGAAATAGGACATGGCGCTGAACATCACGACGGCATAGGAGACGTTGCCGATCCAGGCCGAGATCCAGTAGCCCCAGGCGCTGTTGAAGCCGATGAACGGGCCGAAGCCCGCCTTGGCATAGGCATAGGGGCCGGCATTGAGGGTCGGCGTCCGGACGGCGAGGTTGCGATAGACAAGTGCCAGCGCCAGGATGCCCACACCGGTGATGCCCCAGCCGATCACGATGGCGAGTGGTCCAGCACCGGCGGCCATGTTCTGTGGCAGGCTGAACACGCCAGAACCGATCATCGATCCGATAACAATGGCGGTGAGGGCGCTCAGACCCAAACCCCGGGAGGCCTTTACCGCGCCGATTTGCGCGGTCGTATCCGTTGATAGTGCTGTCATATAGCCCCGCTCCGCAATTGGCTCGTGTCTGCCCTGATGTGCGCAGTCAGGCTATTTGAGTGGGCGTGAGGCGCCAGCCTCGGAAACTACCCAGTCGCCAGTCGGTGCCGGCGCGGACGTCAATCCCTGAAGATATGAGACGATGGCAAACTCCGGACCAGCGTCCTGCAACCGCTGAAAAGGGGAGCAGACGGCGGTCCTTTTCGACAAAGGCGCCACTTGCAAACGGCAGATCAGGCCGCCTTTACCATGAGTAGTTTCCGACCCTGACCGTGCCGATTGGCGACGGCGTATAGATGGTGCCGTGCCGCTGGCGGTCGCTTTTGGCAACACTTGCCGAAGTCCGTGGCCCCTTCGAGCCATCCGCTCCGAAAAGCAGCCCGTCCCAGACAGGAGAACGAAATGAATATCTCTGACACGGTCATCGCCGTCTTTCCGAACCACGAGTCTGCCGATACGGCGATCAAGAATCTCAGCGCGGCAGGCTTCGACATCAAACATCTGAGCCTCGTCGGCAAAGGTTATCATACCGAAGAGAAGGTCGTCGGCTTCTATACGGATGGCGATCGCATCTCCTTCTGGGGGGCGCGCGGTGCCTTTTGGGGCGGGTTATGGGGCTTTTTCTTCGGCGGCACCATGCTGACCATCCCGCTTCTGGGCCAGGTGGTTGTGCTTGGGACCCTGGCTGCGATGGTCGTGTCCGCGATCGAAGGCGCTTTGGTGGTTGGTGGCTTCAGCGGACTGGGGGCCGCGCTCTACAGTCTCGGCATTCCAAATCACAGTGTCGTCGCCTACGAAACCGCGATCAGGACGGATGGATTTCTGGTGATGGCGCACGGCTCGGCCGAGGAGATCGAGCGCGCAAAATCCATTCTCCATGCCGTCGGCCCGGCACAACTCGACGTTCATTCCGCAGAGGCTCCGGCGGGCGTCAAGGGTGCCCTTGCCACCGCATAAACCGGCGGATTTTGCCTGCCCCCTATGGGTAGTTTCCGATCCTACCGGATGCAGATCCACACTTCTAACATCAACTTTCAGGCGAATGGCATCGAACGTGCATGACGCACCTTCTGCCGATCTGCCTGCACCGACCGGCCGGACGACGGCGCGCATAGTGCCCAAAGCCCGGACGATCACGGAACCTGAGGTACTCACCATGTCCAACGACTCGCAACTGCAAAAGGCTGTCCTTGCTGAACTGAACTGGGAGCCAAGCATCAAGGCTGCCCATATCGGCGTTGCCGCGAACGATGGGGTTGTCACTCTGAGCGGTCATGTCGATACCTACATGGAGAAATCGGTTGCCGAAAAGGCAACCCGGCGCGTCAAGGGCGTCAAGGCTGTCGCAGAAGAGCTTCAGGTCAAGCTCGCCTTCGATGTCAAGAAAACAGACGAGGAGATTGCAGCGGCGGCCCTCAATCGTCTGGAATGGGATGTCGAAGTCCCCGACGATATCGTTCGCATCAAGGTGGAAAACGGCTGGGTGACACTGACGGGCGAAGTGGAATGGCACTATCAGATGGAATCAGCGGAACGCGATGTCCGCGCGCTTCATGGCGTGGTCGGCGTTTCCAACCAGATCAGCCTGAAGCCGAAGGTCAATGCCAAAGACATCAGCGACAGCATCAGGCACGCGTTGCATCGCTCGTGGTTCGATCCAACCACCATCAATGTGTCGGCTGCGGGCGGAAATATCCACCTGACCGGTACAGCCCCTTCATGGTTTGACCGCCAGCTGGCGGGATCGACTGCATGGGCGGCGCCGGGCGCCACCGGCGTTCAGAACGACATCACGATCATGTAGCGGGCATCGGTCCCCGAAGGCACTCAAGCCGTCGGGGACCGTGTCCTGCATCGGCGACATTGGAATGGAGAAGATCATGACGACGATTACGATGGCCCGCCCGATTTTGATCTATGACAATGTCGCGAGAGGCTTTCACTGGCTGACTGCAGCTCTGGTCGTTGCGGCCTTCGGTCTTGGCCTGCTGGTCGATGTATTCCCCGAGAGCTGGGAAGATGGGGTCGTTAATGCCCATAAGCTGATTGGTGTTGGGATCCTTTGTCTGGCCGTCCTGCGGCTGGTCTGGAGAACAGGCCACAAACCGCCGGCGGCTCTGCCCACCGGCTGGCTTTTGGAACGCGTCGCGTCTGTCAGCCATGTCCTGCTTTATGGCCTGATGGTCGCCGTGCCACTCATCGGTTTGGCCTTCGCAACCTGGAGCGGCCAGGGAATAAACTTCGGCCTCTTTGCGATCGCGCCTTTGATGCCGGAAAACGAAGCCGTCGCGCGACAGATCGGTGAGGTCCATGAACTGGCGGCCTATGCGCTTGTGGGTCTCGCCAGCCTCCATGCGGTGGCTGCCCTGTGGCACCACTTCGTGCGCAAGGATGACGTTCTCAGGCGCATGCTGCCGCCGCGGTGATCGCTGGAAGAACCGGATCGATGGTGGCGTAACCGCCAAGGGAAATCGAAATGCACCTCGACGTTGCAGAATTCCTGCGCATCCATCAGTCCCGGTTCCTGATCGGGTTTGCCGCCCTAGGTCTCGTCGTTGGCGCCTCGCTGAATTGGAGCGGACAACCGGTCGCGGCAGGCTGGGCGTGGTCTGTGGCAACCGCTCCCGTTCTCCTGGCACTGTTCGTGCAGATCGTCATCTCGCTCAGAAAGGGCGATGTCGGCCTCGATATCGTCGCGGCTCTTTCAATGTCTGCGGCCCTGGCTTTCGGTGAGCCTCTGGCTGCCAATGTCGTTGCCATGATGTACGCCGGCGGGCAGGTCCTGGAGGACTTCGCGCAGGGACGTGCCAAAAAGGAGATGACGGCTCTGATGGGCCGCGTCGCGCAGACCGCGATGCGGTTCAACGGCGATGTCCTTCAACAGGTGCCGATCGCTGCGATCAAGCCCGGAGACCGGCTTCTCATCCGCCAAGGCGACGTCCTGCCGGTGGATGGACGCGTCGCCAGCAATGTCGCGGTCCTCGATCTCTCGGCGCTGACGGGGGAATCGCTTCCACAAAACATCCTGAAAGGCAGCGAGGCATTGAGTGGCTCGGCATCCGCCGGCGCCGCATTCGAGTTGATCGCAAGCCGGCCGGCAGCCGAGAGCACCTATGCCGGGATTGTGCGTCTGGTCGAGGCTGCGCAGTCCAGCAAGGCGCCAATGGTGCGCATGGCGGATCGTTATGCCGTCGGCTTTCTCGCACTGACGGTGACGATTGCTGCAATCACATGGTTCCTTACGCAGGATACGATCCGCGTGCTCTCCGTTCTCGTGGTGGCGACGCCGTGTCCGCTGATCCTGGCCGTTCCCGTTGCTCTCATTTCCGGCATGTCCCGCACGGCGCGCATGGGGGTTCTGGTCAAGGGCGGCGGCGTCCTCGAAACGATGTCGCGCATCCGTACGGTCATTCTCGACAAGACCGGCACAGTCACCCATGGGCAGGCGGCGATCACTGAGATCAAGACGCAGAAAGGCTTTGCAGATGGCGATGTTCTCAAAGCTGCAGCCAGCCTCGATCAGGCGTCGGGGCATGTGGTCGCCACCGCACTGATCAAGGCCGCACAATCCAGAGACCTTGCTCTGACCGCCCCGTCGGATGTGGTGGAAACACCCGGAACAGGGATCAAGGGAACCGTTGATGGCCGGACGGTGGTGGTTGGCGGAAACGGTTTCGTCGCCAGAGAGAGCGGTACTGTCCGGGCGGACGATCTCCTGAAGGACGTCGATCCCGCCGCCATGACCGTGACGGTTGCGATCGGCGGGAAGGTCGCTGGCGTCATCGTCCTCCAGGACCAGATCCGCACCGATGCGAAGACAATGCTGCAGGATCTGCGGCAGTCAGGCGTCAAACGATTGGTGCTGGCCTCGGGCGACCGGAGCGATATCACGCAGGAGGTGGGTCGTCACCTGGGGTTCGATCTCGTTCTGGGCAGTCTTTCCCCCGACGGCAAGGTTGCCGCCGGCCGCAGCGAACTCGATAGCGGTCCCGTCATGATGGTGGGCGACGGCGTCAACGATGCCCCGGCTCTCGCAGCCGCAGACGTCGGTGTCGCGATGGGTGCGCATGGAACGGCGTCATCGTCGGAGGCGGCGGGGGTCGTGCTGCTGGTGGATGAATTGGCGCCGCTGGTCAAAGCGATGGCGGTTGCGCGCCGCAGTCGGATCATAGCCGTGCAGAGCGTCATAGCCGGTCTCGGGCTTTCGCTGTGCGCCATGGGGTTTGCGAGTTTCGGGTATCTTCCGCCGGTTGAGGGCGCGCTGATCCAGGAAGTCATCGACGTTGCCGTCATTCTGAATGCCTTGCGCGCCCTTCGATAGGCTATCGGATCACCTGGGGAGCAGCATTTGAGGATTACGCGGTCTCGTCGGCGGTCGATTAGCGCCCGGAGATCTCGTCTACGCTGATGCTGTAGAACAACGGAGTGTGCGCTCCGACGTCTCCGTCCGCATTCGGCTTGAAGATGCCCGGCTCCCACCAGAGATCATGTTTTTGCAGCAAGGACCAGGCGTAGATGCGCTCATTGTGGAACTCTGGCGTGTCTGGAAGTTCGGTGTATTTCCCTTCGATGAGGACGCTGCGCCACTGGTCGTGATGCGCGAGATCGTCGACGTGGATGCATGCATGCGGATTGTCCTTCAAGGCGTCGGTCTTGCGTCCAGGCATGGAGAAGCCGTAGATCTTGGCCGCCTCGAACGCATAATGGACGGGAACGATATAAGGCCGGTTGTTGCGGGCGCTGGCCAGATAACCCAGGTGCTGGGCCGCCAGCATCTGCAGGCATTCATGTTCGCTCATCTCTCGCACGGGCATCGGGGGGCTCTCTATGTTGTCACATTGCGGTCGTCGGTTGGAGGCTGGCATGGTGGCGTACGCGAGCCTTTCGGGATCATGTCAGGTTGCGCGTCACGCCGCAGTATCTTGGGCGGCTCCCGTCATGGAGGACGACCACACACGCAGATGCCAGGATGCGGGGATCGACAAGGCTTTGAAAGCCTCGGAATATACCCAGATCCACGCGCGGGGACTGGGTTCGGCCAGCCTTGCGGCGAACGCAGGTCGCGCGATACGGCCATCGTGCTTAAAATCGTAAGCCTTGCTCAACTCTGAGTTCAGACGGGCCCCCGTCATTGACAGGCGGCACACAAGCTGCGCTTGTCTTGACCTAGGTCATGGTTGTGACGGTTAACGCGCGTACACTGGCTCCTGATCCTTCCTCGGGAAGGAATAAATGGAAATATGACGATGACAGCCAGCCGCACACATGACGTGAACGCGGCCTTGCCACGATCGAGTTCTCACCCAGACAAAAGACTTGAGCGTTCGCATCGGTTTGGTCCCAGAGCGATCGTCGCCATTGGCGCATCTGCAGGTGGTCTCGACGCGTGTCGTGCTTTTCTGAAAGCACTTCCAGCCGAAACAGGCATGTCGTTCGTATTCGTCCAGCACCTGGATCCCACGCACCACAGCCTGGTTGTCGACCTTCTGAAGAAACACACGACATTGACCGTGTCGGAGGCTGCTGACGGCGTGCTCATCGAGCGGGAAAATCTCTACGTCATTCCGCCCGGCTTCTATCTCGAGGTCGAAGGCGGCGTTCTGCGTGTGTCGCGCCCGAAGAGAGGCCAGCGGGTCCGTCTGCCATTCGACGTGTTGTTGACCTCGCTGGCGAAGGATGCAGGGCAGGATGCCATGGCGGTTGTCCTTTCCGGAACGGGAGCGGATGGAAGCGCTGGCCTTGACGACATCAGGAAAAACGGCGGTGTCATCATCGTGCAGGCCCCTGAAGATGCGGCCTATGACGGTATGCCGCGAAATGCGGTCATGACGGGGCTCGCGGATCATATCGTGCCGGTTGACGAGATACCGAAACTGCTGATCGATCGGGCCGGCACGCTTGCGGCAGAACGTGATTTGCCCAAGCCCACGTCGATGTCAACGCAAGTGAAAGCGTCGACGCCTGGCGATAGTCCATCCCTTGTGGCAAAAATTATCGATCTGGTCCGGGCCAAAACGGGGCATGATTTTCGCTTTTACAAGCAGGGTACGCTGAGACGCCGGATCGAGCGGCGTCTGGGTCTTGCCGGGCTGTCCATCGCTGATTTTGGCGCCTATCTGGAGCTGCTGACACAGGAACAGCATGAACTCGAATGTCTGGTCAAAGATCTGCTGATCAACGTCACCAGCTTTTTCCGCGACAAGGCTATCTTCGAGCTGCTGTCCCATAAAGTCATCCGCGACCTCATCGGCTCGCATTCCACGGACGATCCTATCCGGGTCTGGATTGCCGGCTGCAGTTCAGGCGAGGAAGCCTATTCGATCGCCATCCTCTTCCGGGAGGCGATGGCGGCAACAAACGCGACGGTCAGACTTCAGATCTTCGCTTCGGATGTCGACGGGGACGCTCTCGCGATCGCCCGCGAAGGCTTTTATCCAGAAACAATAGCATCGGATGTCTCGAAGGAGCGGCTGCATCGATTTTTCTCGAAGGACGAGCATGGCTATCGTGTCCTGCCTGAGCTGCGTTCCATGGTGGTGTTTACGGAACAGGATGTGCTGGCAGACCCGCCGTTTTCGCGCATCGACATGGTGTCGTGCCGCAACCTGTTGATTTATCTGGGGCCCGAAGCGCAGGCCAAAGTCATTTCGTTGTTTCACTTTGCGCTCAAGGAAGGCGGCATTCTTCTTCTGGGAAGCTCCGAAACAGTTGGGAAGTCCGATGGACGGTTCGAGACGATCTCGAAATCCGAACGCCTGTACCGGCATGCCGTGACGAGCCGCCCCGGGGAGCTGATGTTTTCGATGAGCCCGACAGAGGCCACTCGAACGCTGTCGAGGCCGGGGTCTGCGCCTGCGGTGTCGCAAGATGCCATGCTGGGCAACCTGGTTCGCCAGATGGTGATGGACAGCTTTGCGCCGGCGGCTGTCTTGATCAACAAGAGGCATGAATGCCTTTATTCCCTGGGAGCGATCAATCGTTACCTGACGGTGGCACAGGGGCGACCGACCCTCGACATCTTCGCCATGCTGCCGAAATCGCTGCATACCAAGCTGCGCTCCGCCATCCAGCGCTCCGGCCAGCAGAAAAAGCGGGTCGTGAGCGCAGGCGGAGAGCTTAAGATCGACGGTGTGCTGACGAAATTCATGATCAACGTCGAGCCGGCCGTGAATGATGGACAGGACCTGTTCCTGATCTGCTTCGTGGATGAAACAGGCACCAGGCCATTAGCCAAGAACAGTGCCGTTATTCCAGAAGATGCCGGCCGGATCCTCGATCTGGAGAACGAACTCGAGGTCGTCAGGGCCGAGTTGAACGGCGCCATTCGCAACCTCGAGATTTCCGGCGAGGAGCAAAAGGCGATCAATGAAGAGGGTGCCTCCTTCAACGAGGAATACCAGTCCGCGAACGAGGAATTGCTGACGTCCAAGGAAGAGTTGCAGTCTCTCAACGAGGAACTGACCGCTCTGAACGGACAATTGCAGGAGACGCTCGAGCGACAGCGCACCACCTCGAACGATCTTCAGAATGTCCTCTACAGCACGGAAGTCGCGACCCTCTTTCTTGATGAAGACCTCAATATCCGGTTTTTCACGCCGGCGACAAAATCGCTCTTCAAGGTCATTCCCGGCGATATAGGACGTCCGCTTGCCGATCTGAACTCGCTTGCCGTCGACAC
>JAIXTO010000066.1 GCA_027483885.1 Rhizobiaceae bacterium | reverse complement strand
TAGTCGGCGATTTCGGCCACGACACCGAAATCATGGGTGATGAACATCACCGCCATGTTGCGCTCTTTCTGCAGCTTGGCGATGAGTGTGAGGATCTGCGCCTGCGTTGTCACGTCAAGCGCGGTTGTCGGTTCATCGGCAACAAGCACGTCCGGTTCAAGCGCAAGCGCCATGGCGATCATCACGCGCTGGCGCTGCCCGCCGGACAACTGGAACGGATAGCTTTCGGCGGCCCGCGCCGGATCGGGCAGACCGACTTCCGTCAACAGCGAGAGCGCCTTTTGCCGGCGCTCGCGGGGCGTCAGAAGGCCATGCGCCTCGAACACTTCCTCGATCTGCGCCGAGACCTTCATCAGCGGGTTGAGCGCCGACATCGGCTCCTGGAAAACCATGGCCACCCGGCGCCCCCGGATGGCGTAAAGCGCATCCGCCGGCATCCGGACCAGGTCCTCGCCATCCAGCAGGATACGACCCTGCGCGATCCTGACCGTATCGGGCAAAAGCCCCATCAGCGCATTGGCCGACATCGACTTTCCCGAACCGCTTTCTCCGACCACACAGAGCATTTCGCCGGGAAAAAGCTTGAAGCTGACGCGATCGACGGCAAAGACCCTATCGGCACCATCAGGAAGCGCGATGCTGAGTTTGTCGATCAACACGACCGGCTCGCCGCGTCCCTCTTCCTTCAGCGCACCCGGATGAATGACGGCATCCATTGCAGGAGTGTCTGCCATGATTACTTTCCTTTGCGCGCAAGACGCGGGTTGAGAGCATCGTTCAGCCCCTCGCCGACGAGATTAAGCGCCAGAACAGTCAGGAGGATGGCGAGACCGGGAAAGAAACTGACCCACCAGGCCTGCCGGATCACCGTACGGCCGGCCCCGATGATATAGCCCCAGGACATGATGTTGCGGTCGCCAAGGCCGAGGAAGGACAGCGAGCTTTCGATCAGGATTGCCGCTGCCACCATCATCGAGGCCAGCACGATGATCGGCGAAAGCGTGTTCGGCAGGATCTGCCGCCAGATGATTGTCGCAT
The DNA here is from genome assembly GCA_027483885.1 of Rhizobiaceae bacterium. Taxonomy (GTDB): domain Bacteria; phylum Pseudomonadota; class Alphaproteobacteria; order Rhizobiales; family Rhizobiaceae; genus Neorhizobium. The sequence continues at coordinate 27,768 of JAIXTO010000066.1, read as the reverse complement.
GCGTCTGGCCCGAAAGGACGGCGGCTTCGACGAATTCCCGCGACCGAAGCGACATCACCTCACCACGCAGCAGGCGCGCGACCGGCGGCCACGACACCACGGCGATCGAAATGATGATCGAGGTGATACTGGGCTGGAAGATCGCCACCAGAACCACCGCCAGTGCAAAACTTGGCACGCTCTGGAAAAATTCGGTGAACCGCATCAGCACGTCATCGACCCAGCCGCCGAAATAGCCGGCAATGGCGCCGATCGGAATGCCGATGAGAAGCGAGACCACCGTCGAGACAAGGCCGACCAGCAGCGAAACCCGCGCCCCGTGCGCAAGGCCAGCGGCAAGATCACGCCCCATCGGATCCGTGCCGAGCACGAAGGCATCCATGGTAAATGGCGGAATGAACGGCCGCTGCACCATGGCCCAGGGCGACTTGGTGAAGATGAAGGGCGCAACGATCGACAAAACGACGACAAGCAGCAGGATGACGAGCCCGATGACAGCGCCACGGTTTTGCGAAAAGCGTTTCCAGAAATCCTTCATGACGCCACCCGGATGCGCGGATCAACGAGGCGGTAAAGCACGTCGGTGATGAGGTTGAAGAACAGGACCATGGCGGCCGAGACGACGAAGACGCCAAGCAGCAGATTGTAATCACGCTGCGACAGGGCATCGAACATCAACCGGCCGATGCCCGGCCAGGCAAAGACCGTCTCGATCAGCACGGCGCCGCCGACAAGTTGCCCCGCCTGCAGGCCGGCAAGTGTGACGACCGGCAAAAGCGCATTGCGCAGCACATGACGACGCTGGATGATGCCCGGACGCAGGCCCTTGGCCTTGGCCGTCTTGACGAAATCGAGCTGGCCGACTTCGAGCATCGCAGCACGGGTCATGCGGGCATAGACCGCCATGAAAAACAGACCGAGCGTCATGGCCGGCAAAATGAGGTGCAGGAGAATATCGAGGGAGCGGCTAAGGCCGGTATAGTTGGCGCCGACCGTCTCATAGCCGAAGCCTGGCAACCAGCCGAGCTGTACGGAAAACAGAAGCACCCCCATCAGCGCCAGCCAGAACAGCGGCGTCGCATAGAAGATCAATGCGACCAGCGAGATGATCGTATCGGCCCATTTCCCCTGTCGGGCTGACGCAAACGCGCCCGCCGTGACGCCAAGGCCAAGCGAGATGACGAAAGCCGAGAGAGACAAAAGCAGGGTCGCCGGCAGGCGCTCGCCGATCAACTGGAGCACCGGCAACTGCTGGCGGTAGGAATAACCTAGGTCGAGTTTGACCACGGAGGAAACGTAGATCCACAGCTGCACATAAAGCGGCTGGTCGAGGCCGAAGCGTTCTCTCAGCTGTTGCAGGAAGGCAGGGTCGGCATCACCGGCCTCCCCCGCCATGACGGAGGCCGGATCGCCCGGCGCCGCATGGATAAGGAAGAAGTTGAGCACGGTGATACAGATCAGGATGACGACGGCCTTCAGCAGCCGGCCTGAGATGAATCTCAGCATGAGCATGGCTCCGACTCGATTTTCCAGGTGCAGGATGAACCGGGTGGAGATGGTCTTCCACCCGGTATCGACTTACTTCTTGATCCAGGCGTCGCGCATGGATTCCGGCAGGCCGGAGGCGGTCGTCACGATGTCCTGAACCTTGCAGTTGTAGATCGTCGGGAAGCCGAGTTCGAGCAACCAGGCCACCGGAACGTCTTCCTGCAGCGTCTTCTGTGCCTTGTCGTAGAGTTCCTGGCGTTTCGTTGCCGGATAGGCGACGGCGGCCTCGTCGAACAGCTTGTCGAGTTCGGGGTTCGAATAACCTTCGACATTGTTGAACGGATTGCCCTTGGCAATCTGCGAGGTCTTGTAGTTGCGGTCGACCCCGATGGCCGGGTCACCGTTCTGGTAGAGATAGGTGAAGGCGATGTCATAGTCCCAGTTGGACGTGCGCTGGTTCCATCCGGCAACGTCGGCCGATTCGATCTCGATCGGGATGCCGACCTCTTCGAGGTTCTGCTTCACGGCTTCTGCCCAGCGCTGCCAGGTTTCGCCATAAGGCAGCGGCAGCAGCTTCAACGCCTTGCCGTCATAACCCATCTCCTTCAGAAGCGCCTTGGCCTTGGCGGGATCATGCGCGTAGTGCGGCTCGACGTCCTTGTAGAAAGGCAGTTTCGACGACAGTGCGCCGGTCGCCACCTTGCCATAGCCGTTCCACAACACGTCTTTCGCAAATTCACGGTCGAGCGCATACATCACCGCCTGGCGGAACTTCACATTGTCCATCGGCGGCTTGCGGTTGTTGAGCCACAGCCAGGAGAGCGGCGCGAAATATTCCCAGCCCTTTTCCGTGGTGCAGGTATTGAGCAGATCTTTTAGCCGCGGAATGTCGAAGTTTTCGATCGAACCGCCCGGGAGAATATCGACCTTGCCGGTCTCGAAAGCGACGGAGCGTGAGGCGCCATCGGGAATGACCTGGTAATAAAGTTCATCCAGATAGGGCTTGCCCTTCACATAATAGTCCGGGTTCTTGACGAGGTGGATGTAGCTGCCGCGCTTCCATTCGTCGAACTTGAAGGGACCGGTTCCGATCGGCTTGTCGTTGGCCGGATTGGTGGCGTAATCGGTACCTTCGTAGATGTGTTTCGGGATGATCGGCATCGTATAAAACGACAGGCCACGCATGAAGGCCTCGAAGGGCTCCTTCAGCTTGAACACCACCGTCTTGTCATCCGGCGCGGTGACGCTTGCCACATGGCTCATCAGGTTGCGATGGCGCGGCTGCATCTTCAAAAGGTAGTCGTTGGCGGAAAACAGCACGTCCGCTGACGTCATCGGCTTGCCGTCATGCCATTTCACGCCCTCCTGCAGAGCGAAGGTATAGGTCAGGCCATCCTCGGACACCGTCCAGGATTTGGCGAGCGACGGCATCGGCTTCAGGGCCTCGTCGTAGCGCAGCAACCCCTCGTAGATATTGCCGCCCACCAGCAAAGCCGGGCCGTTCGTGGTGGTGCCAATCATGATGCTCGGCGGTTCTGGCTGAACGATCAGGTTCAGCTTGCCGCCGGGTACGGCCTGGGAAAAGGCCGCTGTCGTGGAGAGAAAAAGAGCCAATGAAGCAGAAATCAGTCGTCGCATGAGGTTCCCCTTAGGATTTTCGTTTGCGTGCAGACGTCACTTCGCGATCATATCAGAGCAACAATATACCGATATATCGATGCCTCATCTTGACTCCCGCCATCGGCAGCTGTCAAGCAAGGCAGGTCAATTTTTGCATAAAACTTGAACTGCCGCGTGCGCCGCACAAAAATTGATCAATTGCGAAAATTCAGGACGAGACAGGATCTGGGGAAAATGCAGACAGCAGAGAAAGGCCTCTGACGATGGCATCGATGGCACAGCGGGATGCAAAGGTTCCTCACATCGCGTTGATCAGCGCTACGCTCGATCTCACCTTCCTGAAGGAGACGTTTAAAACGAAAGGCCTCGATGTCCGGCTGAGCCTCTATCCCGAAGCGGGCTTCGAAGCTGCCGATGTGGCCGTGTGCTGGAACCCACCCCCTGGCCTGGCTTCAACCATGCCGAACCTGAAGCTCATCCACAGCATTGCAGCCGGCCTCGACAACATCTTTGCCGATCCGCATCTGCCCGACGTTCCCGTGTGTCGTGTCGTCGATAGCCAGCACGCGTTCGGCATGGCGGAATATGCCATCTGGTCGGTTCTGCTGTTTCACCGAAGGATGGATCTGCATCTGCAAAACGCGGTCCATAAACGCTGGGAGCGTCCCGAACAGACGGCCGCGAAGGATTACACGGTCGGCATACTGGGTTTTGGCGCGATAGGACGCATTGTCGGGCAGCGTCTGCGCGCCCTCGATTACACTGTTCGTGCCTGGGCACGCTCCCCCAAGCAGGAGGCTGGCATCGCCAGTTATCACGGCGATGCGCAGTTGCCGGAATTCCTCTCCGGCTGCAGCGCCCTGATCTGCCTGCTTCCGCTGACGCAGGCGACGCGCGGCATTTTGAATGCGGACCTCTTTGCCCTTCTGCCGCAAAGTGCCGCCATCATCAACATGGGCCGCGGCGAGCACCTGGTCGAGGCGGACCTTCTGGCTGCAATCGACAGCGGGCATCTGCGGGGCGCGGTCCTTGATGTCTTCCTTCAGGAACCGCTTCCCGAAGAAAGCCCGTTGTGGAGCCATCCGAAGATCTTCACCACGCCGCACATCGCATCGATGCCAAATTCGCAGGACGTGGTCGCGCAGATTTTCGAGAACACCACGCGGGTCCTCTCCGGACAGGCCCCGCTGAATGCAGGGAACCGAAGCCGCGGTTACTGAGCGGGCGGCGCCAGCATGAGATCCAGCTTGGACAGGTCAAAGCCCGGTTCCTGCACGATCAGGCCCGGCTGATCGGTCACGACATATTCCACGACGGCGGCGATATCATCGAGATGCTGGCGCAAGAGATCGTGGGCACGTCTGGCGTCACCAGCCCTGATCGCGTCATAGATGGCGCGATGTTCCTGCTCGACCTCATCGAAATAACCGGACCGGGGAATGGCTGTCCGCCGCACCCTGTCGAGTTGGCCGGTCGCGTTGTGAATGGTCTGCCAGATATCCGGAAAACCGGCCATGCGGCAGATCAGGCGATGAAAGTCATTGTCGACGGCGAGGAACCGGTCGTAGTCCTCACGCTTGGCGGCATCCGCCTGCAGGAACATCAGCAAATCGAAATCCCGGTCATGGACAGGGTCGTAACAACGCGCGGCAAGCCGCACCATCCGCAATTCGAGGCTGGAGCGAACGAGGTGTCCCTCGATGACGCCGCGGAGCGAAATATTGTTGACGAAGGTGCCGCCACTGGGCACCACATTCACCAAGCCTTCCTGCGCCAGACGCAGCACAGCCTCGCGCATTGGCGTGCGCGACACGCCCAGTTGCGCGCAGGTTTCCTTCTCGCTGATCGTTGTCCCCGGCTGCATGCGCATGGTGATGATCGCGTGGCGAATGAAATTATAGGCGGCAAGGGCCTTCGGCTGCCCGGCGGCGCTTGCGGCACCATGATCCGGCAACAGGTCGAAACGTTTCAAATTGTTGTTCATTCTGAGCCACCTCCCCGCCACGCGTGTCTTCAACCGGTCATGCCGATATATCGCGGCCTGTCCCTAGCCGCTTCGGCGCAGTTTGCAAGACAATATCCCAGATTTCAGAGACAAAGACCGTCAGACGTGCTGCCCGCCGTTGATATGGATCTCTGCACCGTTGATGTAGGAAGACTGGTCGGTGCAGAGGAAATAAATCGTCCTTGCAACTTCGTCTGTGGTGCCGAAACGTCCCATCGGCACCTCGGCCTTAACCAGCGCGTCCGTCCCCGGCGACAGGATGGCCGTTGCGATCTCGCCCGGAGCGATTGCATTCGCACGAATGCCGCGAGGACCGAATTCTCCGGCCAGTTCCCGCGTCAACGCCGCAAGGCCGGCTTTGGACGCCGCATAAGCCACGCCCGCGAAGGGATGCACGCGCGACCCCGCAATCGAGGTGACGTTGACGATGGAACCACGGGCCGCCTCAAGTTCCGGCAGCAATGCCCGCACCAGAAGCGCCGTCGACACGAGGTTGACGTTCAGCACCTTCATCCAGACCTCGGCATCCGTCTCCGCGACGCCCAGACGGCTGCCGCCCGGCCCTTTCGGCGAAATGCCGGCATTGTTGACCAAGGCCGCCAGCTTGCCATCCGGCAGGCGCTGGCGTACCGTCTCGGCCAGCGCATCGATGCCGGAAAGATCCGCCAGATCGGCCTGGATGTGGCTTTCCTGCGCAGACGGCCAACGGCATTCCTCGGAAAACGGCTGGCGCGACACCGTCAGAATTCGCCAGCCATGCTCCATGAAAAGCTTGACCGTCGCGTGTCCAATTCCACGGCTTGCACCAGTCAGAAGCAGATAGGGGGTGTTGGTCAAGGACGGAACTCCCGTGAACCGACGAGATGGGATGAACCCAATATACCGGTATGTTAGCGACCCTCTGGGGGTTTGCAAGCGCTTTTCGCGGATGCAAAGACTCTGTCGCGAGACAGGGCGCTGCCGGTGACCTGCTGACCGTGAACTCTCTCCGTGTTCTGTCGCTCCCAGCCAAAAGCGTAACACGGGAAGTCATCGAGATGATCGACGGGTAGAACCAGCCCAGCCGACGCCCGGCATCGCCAAGTTCCACAGAGCATCTGTTGCCATGCTTCAAGACCGCTTTCAGGAAGCCTACAAACGTACGCTGACGGCCATCCGGCGCACCATTTCCGCCCCCGCCGCCATCCCATCCCGATATTCCCGCCCCCGTCTCTGATCCCAGGGCTATTGCATATGAGACAAGTCCCCTCCCCAACCCTCCCCACAAGGGGGAGGGCTTAACCCGGCCGCGCCGTCCGTTTCTGGAAAGGGACGTTTACTGCATCGTACCCCCCCCTTGTGGGGGGTCCGAAGGACGGGGCGAGACCCGTGGCTCGCCCCCGGTCGGCCCGGCAGGCCAGAGAGGGGCTTATTTCAAACACGATAGCCCTAACCCTGATCCGGGTCGCTCATCACCGCGTAATCATAAAAAAGTGATTGGGCTGCCTTATGCCGAAGCAGGTGAAGAAAAGCGAGTTGCCGCAGAAGACCTGCGTTTCTTGTGGACGCCCGTTTTCCTGGCGGCGCAAGTGGGTTCGGGATTGGCCGGCGGTCAAGTTTTGTTCTGAGCGGTGCCGCAAAGCCAGGGGAGAGACCAGATGAAACAGCCTTCCATCGCCATTATCGGCGCCGGCATGGCGGGCCTTGCGCTTGCGGCAGAACTTTCGGCCCATGCGCAGGTGACCCTGTTCGACAAAAGCCGCGGTGTCGGCGGCAGGCTTGCCACGCGGCGCGTGGGCGAGACCGGGTTTGACCATGGCGCGCAGTATTTCACCGTGCGCGATGCCCGCTTCCACAGCGCGCTCGAGCCTCTTCTGGAGGCCGGTCATGTCGAGGCGTGGAATGCACCGCTGATGCGCCTCAACCCGGACCGGACGCTGGAACGGCTTGTCGACCGGGCGCCGCGTTTCGTCGGCGTGCCCGCGATGACCTCGCTTGCCAAGGCGATGGCCGCCCCCTTCGAGGTGAAGGTCGACCAGAAGGTTTTTTCGATCGTTGGCGATCCCGGTCGCTGGTACCTGGTGACCGAAGAGCAGCCTTATGGCCCGTTCGACTGGGTGATCTCGAGCGCACCCGCGCCACAAAGCTTAAACCTCCTGCCACTTGGCGAGGCGGATAAGGTAGCACTTTCGACGGTACGGATGAACGGCTGCTTCACGCTGATGCTGCAACTGCCGGGTCATGTGCCCCTGCCGTTCGAGGCCTGCCAGGTGGCGGCTTTGACCGATTCGGCAGAGGGTTTACCTGTCATCAGCTGGATTGCCGCCAACAGCAGCAAGCCGGAACGGGAGGCGACCGCAGACGTTTCCCAAGGCTCATTGCCCGACCACACACTTGTTATCCATGCCGGCAGCGCCTGGTCCGATGCTCATCTCGAGGATGAGCCGGACACGGTGCGTGAGCATATGCTTGCCGCCTGCCGGGATCTCTTTCCCACCCTTGCCTTTGATGCCGCAGCCGGTGTGAAGCTGCACCGCTGGCGTTACGCCAATGTGGAAACGCCGCTCGGGCAGCCTTTCATCCTAGACCAAGACAAGCGTATCGGCGCCTGCGGCGACTGGTGCATCGGCAACCGCGTGGAAGCGGCATTTCTGAGCGGCCATGATCTGGGCGTCGCACTGAGAGAGATGCTTTGCGACAGTTCACCTGCCCAGACGACGCGAAAGAGGGAAGCGTGATGGTCTCGCCGCAACGCCTCACCGTGCTTTTGACATGTGCCGGCGCTTTGCCGTTTTACCTGCTGCAACTGCCCGTGTTCGATGAGGGCGCCCGGCTTTTTGCCTTTGTCGCCTATGGCGCTGTCATAGCGGCCTTCATGGCGGGCACGCTGTGGGGGCTGGTGCAGAGCGCGCAACGGTCCTCGATTGCGATAGCCATGCTTGCGACCAGCAATGTGCTGGCGCTTATCGCCTGGGGCACAGTTCTGATGCCGGCTGGCCGTCTGGCGCTGGTACTTCAGGCCGCATCGTTTGTCGGGCTTCTGGCGGCGGACCGGTTTCTGGCGTCGGACGCGCTGGAAAAGCGCTGGTATTTTACCCTGCGCCTCTCGGTCACGCTGCTGGTGTTGTTCGCCTATGGTCTGGCGCTCGTCACGTTCGGCTGACGGCCGCCGTCTTTTTACCAGTCGATCGGCTGGCCGTCATAGGCAAAAAAGCGGCCGCTTTCTTCCGGCGAAAGCCCGTTGAGCACAGACAGCATCGCCCTTGCGCTCACCTGCGGTTCGCTGCGCTGGTGGCCGCCCGAATATTTTTCCGACAAGGACGTGGCAACCGTTCCAGGATGAAGCGGCACCAGCACGGTGGCGGGATGGGTGCGGGCAAGCTCGATGGAGGCCGTGCGCACGATCTGGTTGAGCGCTGCCTTGGAAGCGCGATAGGACATCCAGCCGCCAAGCTGGTTATCGCCGATGGAGCCGACGCGGGCAGACAGAAACGCCATCAGCGCCCGGTCGCGTTTTGACACAAGCGGCGAAAAATACCGGATCACCAGTGCCGTTCCCACCGCGTTCAGAGCAAACTGCCGCATCATCGCCTCGGCGGAAATCTGGCGGATCGATTTTTCCGGGCCGACCCCATCAATGGTGAGGCCACCGGTTGCGCAGAAGATGAGCTGGAATTCGCCGGATAGCGCAGCCGCCACCCGTTGAACGCTCTCTTCGTCGGTGACATCGAGCCCGTTTTCGCTGCGCGACAGCCGCACCAGCTCGCCAGAGCGCGGATCATCGGCAATAACGGCGCAGAGCGCCTCACCAATGCCGCCGCTCGCGCCAATCACCAGCGCGCGATAATCCTGCGGCAGGGATGTCATCAGGGCGTCTGTCATCATGGTCTCCAGAGGTTGTCGTGTTTTTCTTTATACGCAAGCGCTGAAAGACCGGTTCTCCTCCTCACACCCGTTCTTTTGCATCAAGCTTTTCCAGAAACCGATGGGCGCTTGCGCGATAATCCTGCCGCTGCCCCTCGGCCATGCGCGCCCATGTGGCATAAGGCTGGGCAAGGCGGTGATTGGGTAAAAGCAGTTCCCGGTTGCGATCGAGAAAATCCCAATAGAGCGCGTTGAACGGACAGGCGCCCTCACCCGTTTTCTTCTTCACGTCATAACGACAGCCTGTGCAGTAATCGGACATCTTTGAGATATAATTGCCGCTTGCCGCATAGGGTTTGGAGCCCAGAAGCCCACCATCGGCAAACTGGCTCATGCCGATCACATTGGGCATTTCCACCCATTCATAGGCATCCGCATAAACCTCCAGATACCATTCATGCACGGCTGACGGCGCAATGCCCGAGAGGAGCGCAAAATTGCCCGTGATCATCAGCCGCTGGATGTGATGGGAATACGCGTTATCGATGGTCTCGCCGATGACGGTGGAAAGACAGGCCATGTCCGTCTCGGCCGTCCAGAAGAAATCCGGCAGCGGGCGCGAAGCTTTCAGAAAATTGCTCGCGGCGTAGTCCGGCATCTTCAGCCAGTAGATGCCACGCATATATTCGCGCCAGCCGATGATCTGGCGAATGAAGCCTTCAACCGCATTGAGCGGCGCGTGGCCTTCCAGATAGGCGCGTTCGACCGCACGACAGACGGAGAGCGGATCGAGGAAGCCGATATTGATGTAAAACGATAAAAGCGCGTGGTTGAGGGTGGGATCGGATGCCAGCATCGCATCCTGCGTTTCGCCGAAATGGCTGAGGAAATCCGCGATGAAATCGTCCTGCAGCGTTTGCGCATCCGCCCTTGTCACGGCAAGGCCGAAGCCGTCGAGGCGGCCGATATGATCGCTGAACCGTTCCGCCACCAGCGCCAAAACGTCGCGCGTGATCGCATCCGGCGCAAACTGCCGGCGGCGCGGGCGCAACAGGTCCGGCTTTGCGGGCTTGCGGTTTTCCGCATCGAAATTCCAGCGCCCGCCGGATGGCACGTCCCCTTCCATCAAAAGGCCGGTCTTGCGGCGCATGTCTCGGTAGAAAAATTCCATGGTCAGCTGCTTGCGACCGGCAGCCCAGGCGGCAAATTCTTCATGGGTTGCCAGAAAGCGGTCGTCGGCGCGGATGTCCACCGGACAGCCCGCCGCCTGCTGCCAGCCGCGCATGTCCTCCAGCACGCGCCACTCACCGGGCTCGGTGACAATCACCCGGTCCGGCGCCAGATCCGCCACGGCGCGCAAAAGCTGCGCGCGAAACGAACCGGCGTTTTCGGGGTCATCCAGAAGCGTATAACGGACGTTGAAACCCGCCTCGCGCAGGCTTTGCGCATGATGGCGCATGGCCGACAGGATGAAGGCGATCTTGCGCTTGTGATGGCGCACATAGGTCGCTTCCGCCATCACCTCGCACATGAGGATGACGTCGCGGGCCGGATCGGCCTCGCGAAGGCTGGACATGTCAGGCGACAGCTGGTCGCCGAGGATGAAGATGAGATTGCGTGTCATGAACCGGCGGCTGGCCAAACTGGGGGAGCGATATCCCTGTTACGCCTCAAGGGCCGGATCAGATTGTAGGCTTGCGTCAAGAACCGGGCTTCGGGAGAAGCCCAGGCCTGGATCAAGAGCGGTAAAGCAGGCCGGCGCTCTGCAGCTGGCGTGCGCCGTGATGGGTAACCAGCGAGCGAGCCATGGTGCAGAATGCCTGCGGATCTTGACCATATTGAAGGGTGCTGGCTGCCACCTGCGCCTCCGCCTGCTGGCGCCTGCGGGTGGACGACCAGTTCATCTTAGCCCCGAGGTTGTACAGCTCGACCTGGAGATTATCGACATTGAAGTTCAAGCCGAGGCAACTGGTATTAGCCACGACAAAAACCGCATAGGTTTCAAACACCTTCATGGGATCGACGCGCGCCTGGTCTGCCGCGGCCGCCGTTGAAAAAACCAGAGATGCCAGAAGAATTGTAATGCGCAACATGAGCTGCCCTCCTGATGACGAAACTACGCTCAGCAGGATTTTTCACAATTGCTACTTTTCACCCCTCTAAAATGTTAACCATATCGTGGCAGAAACGACGCCCCCTGTGGCAGCGACGCTCTTGGCGCGCGCGATCATGCCCGCCGAAGGGGAATGATTCGCGCCGGTTCCGCCGCCTCGTTTTCCGACAGGGAAACACCCGGCAGGCGGGTGCGACCGATGGGAAAACGCACGATGCACTCGTTCTCCTCCAACTCATCCGGACGGCGGGTCAGGAGGTCGTAAAGCTCCGGCACCAGGCCATCGCCGTTCTGCTGGGCAAGCTTGTGCAGGCCGATCAAAAGGGTCGGGTCGCGGCGATCTTCGCTCATCTCGTCTCACTCAATCTCTGTTCGCTGCGCTCATGCATGGTCTGAAGCGCCCGCTCCAGCGAGGATTTTGAACCGTTGCGCAAGGGAATGAAGGCCTTGGAAAACTTCTTGCAGCCGGTCTTCACCCGCAGACACGCATCATGGCTGATACAGTCGATGGGGCAGAACACACAGTCGACGGAGGGCAGAAGCGTATCGATGCGCGACACCGCCTCGCGCAAGCCGCCATCGTGGTGGATCAGCTCGGCGCCGAAATTGCTGGCGATCTGGCGCAAATGCGCCACCTGGCAATCACGCCCGCCGACATAGAGAAAGCTTTTGACGCTGCGACTGTCCTGCGCCTTTGCCGGCGTTTCCTCATCCCGCGCCCTGCTGTCGGCCTTGCGCTTGTCTTTCTTCGCCACGGCTCGTCTTCCTCTTCATCGTCCGAGTCATTTCCCCCTCGCAAGGGTGCTTGGCGGGCACCATAGATAACATGACAAATCGAGTAAAGAATAAACTTGAGTGTTTGCATCATGATTATGTGCGCCCGCCCTCACCGCGGCAGGATTTGACGATTCGCACGGACAAACTTTTACCGTTTGATAAAAATTTTGGCCGTGTTACGCTCCCTCAGTTGCGTAAGAATTCCATGATAAATGAGGGATGCAACATGGACAGACTGGGAAGCGGCATCGCGGGAGGCCGGCTGGCGCCTGCAGACTATGACAAGAATTTTTCCGACCTTCATCCACGGTTAGACCGGCACGAGGCGCTCGTCGCTTCCGATCGCTGTTACTTCTGCCACGACGCGCCGTGCATGACGGCCTGTCCCACCGCCATCGATATTCCGCTGTTCATCCGGCAGATATCGACTGGCAATCCGCTGGGTTCCGCCCGCACCATTCTCTCGCAAAACATTCTCGGCGGCATGTGCGCGCGCGTCTGTCCCACCGAAACGCTGTGCGAGGAAGCCTGCGTGCGCCACACGGCGGAAGATCGCCCCGTGGAGATCGGCCGGCTGCAACGTTATGCCACCGACATTGCCATGGAGACCGGCCGGCAGTTTTTTGCCCGCGCGGCAGAAACCGGCAAGACCATTGCCGTGATCGGCGCCGGTCCGGCGGGCTTGGCTTGCGCGCACCGGGCTGCCATGCACGGCCACACCGCCATCATCTTTGATGCCCGCGAAAAACCCGGCGGCCTCAATGAATATGGCATCGCCACCTACAAGGCGACGGATGATTTTGCAAAGCGTGAGGTGGATTATCTTCTGGCCATCGGCGGCATCGAGATCCGCACCGGCCAGGCGCTCGGCCGCGATTTCTCGCTGTCGGATCTCACCCGCGATTACGACGCGGTGTTTCTCGGCCTCGGCCTTGCCGGCGTCAATGCGCTTGGGCTTGAGGGCGAGGATCTTGCCGGTGTCGATGATGCGGTGGATTTCATTGCCGCTCTTCGCCAGGCCGAAAACAAGGCCGATATCCCGATCGGCCGGCGCGTCGTTGTGCTCGGCGGCGGCATGACGGCCATCGATGCGGCGATCCAGGCAAAGCTGCTGGGCGCGGAAGGAGTCACCATCTGTTACCGGCGCGGCAAGGAGCAGATGAACGCGTCAGAATACGAGCAGGACCTTGCCGCCTCCAAGGGCGTGCTGATCCGTCACTGGCTGTCCCCGAAGCGCATCCTCGGCCGCGACGGGACGGTTGCCGGCATCGAGCTGGATTACACCGCCCTCCGCGACGGCCACCTTGCCCTAACAGGCGAAACGGGCGTGATTGCCTGCGACCAGGTGCTGAAGGCCATCGGCCAGTCTTTCACGACAAGCGGCCTTGGCGCGCTTGCGATGGAACGCGGAAAAATCCTCATCGACGAACACTGTCGAACCTCGCTCCCGAAGGTTTATGCCGGGGGTGATTGCACCAGCCGCGGCGAAGACCTGACGGTGCAGGCCGTGGCACATGGCCGCGATGCGGCAGAGGCCATTCATCTTCAGCTTGTCTCAGCCGGTCAGCCGGCTGTGGCCGTCGCGTGAACAGGGGGAGGATGAACCATGGCTGATCTCAGAAACAATTTCGTCGGCATCAAATCGCCCAACCCCTTCTGGCTGGCGTCTGCGCCACCCACCGACAAGGCCTATAACGTCGAGCGCGCCTTCAAGGCGGGCTGGGGCGGTGTCGTCTGGAAGACGCTTGGCTCGGAAGGCCCGCCGGTCGTCAACGTCAACGGTCCGCGTTACGGCGCGATCTGGGGCGCCGACCGCCGGCTGCTCGGCCTCAACAATATCGAACTGATCACCGACCGCGACCTGCAGACCAACCTGCGCGAAATGAAACAGGTCAAGATGAACTGGCCGGACCGGGCACTTGTCGCCTCGATCATGGTGCCTTGCGTGGAGGAAGAGTGGCGCGCCATCCTGCCGCTGGTCGAGGAAACCGGCGTCGATGGCATCGAGCTGAACTTCGGCTGTCCGCACGGCATGTCGGAGCGCGGCATGGGCTCGGCCGTGGGACAGGTGCCGGAATATATCGAAATGGTGGTGCGCTGGTGCAAGCAATACACGCGCATGCCCGTCATCACCAAGCTGACGCCGAACATTTCCGATATCCGCCACCCGGCACGCGCGGCAAAACGCGGCGGCACCGATGCCGTCTCGCTCATCAACACCATCTCCTCCATCGTCTCGGTCGATCTCGACACGTTTTCGCCCAACCCCTCGATTGGCGGAAAGGGCAGCCATGGCGGTTATTGCGGCCCGGCGGTCAAGCCGATTGCCCTCAACATGGTCGCCGAAATCGCCCGCGATGCGGAAACCTACCGCATGCCGATCTCCGGTATCGGCGGCGTCACCACCTGGCGGGATGCGGCGGAATTCTTGGCACTCGGCGCCGGCAATGTGCAGGTCTGCACCGCCGCCATGACCTATGGCTTCAAGATCGTTGAGGAGATGATTTCCGGTCTTTCCGACTGGATGGACGAAAAGGGCCACAAAACGCTCGATGACATCACCGGCCGCGCCGTCGGCAATGTCACCGACTGGCAGTTTCTCAACCTCAATTACGTCGCCAAAGCCCATATCGACCAGGACGCCTGCATCAAATGCGGCCGCTGCCACATCGCCTGCGAGGACACGTCTCATCAGGCGATCACCCAGATGGTCGATGGCGTGCGCTATTTCGAGGTGATCGAGGAGGAATGCGTCGGCTGCAACCTCTGCGTCAACGTCTGCCCGGTCGAAAACTGCATCACGCTGGAGGCACTGCCGGCCGGAGACCTGGACAAACGCACCGGCAAGGTGGTGGACCCGGCTTATGCAAACTGGACGCAGCATCCGAACAATCCGATGGCCGTGGTGGCGGCAGAGTGAGGGGCGCAAGGCGGGCGGGGTGTCGTGCCCGTCTGTCAATCCGGTAATATAGATTTGAATGCTGCAATAACCGACAAATGACGATTCATAAACGCCAAGGAAGATGAGTGGGTGCAATTAGCGACAGCATGATACAGTCTATCATTCATCAGAATGCTGTTTGAAGAATGCGTGATTCTCAAACCAAATTCATAGATGAGGCGGTTGGCTGACCAGAGAAGGTTCGCGGGGCTAAAATGGACGTTGAGCTGGAACAGCGAAAAGCATTAATTGCGGCACTCGGCGACCAGTTTGAATGCTTCGAGGAAGTGCCGCTTCAGCATGCAATCTTCACAAGACGCCATATTCGTGCGGACATCATAGCGGTACCGAAAGATGAACGACTGTCATCATATGCTTTTGCTTTCGAAGTGAAACTACCAGACCGAAGTTGGGACTACTCTCGCTGGTCGAATGCCCTGCGACAAGCATCAGATTACATCTATGGAGCAATAACTCCTGATGGCCCAGCACGCCGGTACGCTGGACGTCGCATAAGCGCAGCATTCATGTACCCATCACCACCACTCGATCCAGAAGGGCGATTGCCGGATAAAGGGCCATATGTTCGCCCCGATACGAGCGTAATGGTGACAGGTGTTTTTCACATGGGATTGCATCTCCGTGTCGGCCGAGCATACTGGGAACACCATAAAAACGGTCAACGCTTCCGCCTGAGTCTAGGACCAAACCCAGTTTGGTGTAGTCAACAAGGTTTTCGCGATCAAGGACTTAACCTTGTGGCGGGAAAGCGCGCACTAGGATCTGGACGGATAGACGTCAGCGCGGAGCTTGACGGCTGGGGTGATACACTGAATCAGCAGCGTTCCCAAAACTACTAGCAGTCGTCTTTTAAGCCGCCTTAATGACTTGAAGAACAAAATTAGCAATAGACACCCAGCCAACAGAAAATGGGACATTTGGCGATGCGAGCCACGATCAGCCTCGACGACCAGCTTCTGGAACGAGCGCGTTCCCTCTGATCGGAATGTTACGATCCCCTCTGCGTCAACATGGCTGATTTAGGATGCGGCCGTTTTGCGGTAGATGTCCCTCACGATCAACAGTGCCCCAGTAAGAACATGCAAACATCCGATATGTGGGACTGGTTCCCTATCGTCTTCTTTCCGCTCAAGATTCTCGTGTTGGGCGTGGGCATGTTCTACGCCATCAAGTGGCATCGCGATCAGGAGAAAAAGAAGTAGTGCCATCAGCGGCGCGCCAGCGCAGCGACCCGCCGATTGCGGGAAGCGATTTCTGCTGCGTCGCCCCCGCCTCCGTTGCGCCTCATGCAACCGAGGAGACTGTGCCAAGGGCCTCAGACCGTGCGCGCCGGTGCAACCGCGCCCTCGATAAGCTTGGCGTTTAGCACCAGATGGTGCTAATTTGGCAGCAGCAGAGGAGCTTAAGTCATGCGCTCAACAATAAAACTCGACGACCAGCTTCTTGAGCAGGCACGAGCCCTCACCGGTACGCAGGAAACGGCAGCGCTTGTTCGCCAAGCGTTGGAGACGCTTGTGCGTATCGAATCCGGCAGGCGCCTCGCAGCCCTTGGTGCCTCCATGCCTGACGCAGAGGCAGCACCGCGCCACCGCAGCGACAGCGGCGCATGATCCTGGTCGATACCTCCATCTGGATCGATCACTTTCGGCATGGCGACGATGAACTCCGTGGGATCCTCGAAGAGGACCGTCTGTTGTGCCACCCCTTCGTGATTGGAGAACTGGCGCTTGGCAGTCTGCGAAATCGTGATGCGGTCATTGCGTTGCTTGAGGCACAGCAACAAGCCTTGGTAGCCACACACGAGGAAGTCATGCTGATGATCGCACGTCATTCCGTATTCAGCATGGGCATCGGCTATACAGACGCACATTTGCTCGCATCGACCCTGCTCGATCGCAGATATGCCTTATGGACCAGAGACAAAAGGCTTACCGCTGCGGCTCAAAAGGCGGGCGCACGGCTTCATACACCGACCACTATCGTCAGTTGAATGCACGAGAACATTGCCTTCACCATCCCCCACATTACAAATCATTCGCGATGCGATAAGAGCAGACCTTCTCTGCCTCCCCAACCGGCGACAACTGGTCGGCAGACACCTTTTCGCACCCATTCCGGAGATAGAAAAATTATCAAGATCATGGTTTTGCTGCACAGCGCGGTTGGCGCGGACTGGCAGTCTCCCCCGAAGGGCACCAGCCTGAAGACGCTCGGTGAAGCCGAAGAGCAGGGGTTTGTCGAGGTGCGCGGCGAGTTCCAGAAGCGCCAGATGCGCCTGACGGCGCTTGGCGTCCAGCATCTGGAGCGCGACAGGCGACGGCTGGAAGCGCGCCGGACGTAAGCTGCGCGCGCTGCGGCCTCACTGACCGGCGTCGCGCGCTGCGGCGGCAAGACCCAAATGCCCGGCCGTCCAAACGCCCTCAATGTCAATCGAACGTGACAGCCGCGCCGCGCGTGAGGACCAAAAGGCAGGCGTAGCATCTGGCCAAATCAGCCGGCGGAATGCATAACTGTTGTTTAAACCTTTCTTTCTATATCTTCGTTCTTCGGAATGAATTGGACCCGCAATGGTTGAATCGATACCAGATATCCTGAGATCCTGGTTGGAAACGCCAGGCCGGGACTTGGATGGATCGAGCCCCATTCTCAAGAGCGGCGCGCCGCCGGGCAATTTTGGCGATCTGGGTGCGTTGATCGACCGCTCGCTGAAGGCGGCGCGCGTCGGAATCTGGGAATGCACCCTGCCGGATGAAACCCTGCGCTGGACAGACACGGTGTTTGAACTGTTCGACATCGAGCCGCAATCGGCGATCAGCCGCGATTACATCGTCTCGCTCTATTGTCCGCAATCGCGCCTCGACCTAAAGGCCGTGCGCGACAAGGCCATCGAAGACGGCACAGGCTTCACGCTCGATGCCCGCATCACGACGGCCAAGGGCAATCTTCGCTGGATCCGGATCACCGCAATCGTCGACCGGATCGACGGGCGTCCGGTCCGGATTTTCGGCATGAAGCAGGATATTACCTCGGAAAAGCTGATGTTCGAGCAGATCCGCCGCATGACCGAGGTGGACAGCCTGACCGGCCTTGCGTCGCGCGCACGTTTCGAGGATCTGTTCCGCACGATCTGGACGGAAAAGCAGGCCTTGCCCCACGCCCTGCTGCTGATCGATCTCGATGGCTTCAAGGCGGTCAATGACCGGCTCGGGCATCAGGCCGGCGATGAATTCCTGCGGTTGACGGCGCGCCGCCTCATCGAGGCAGCACCCACGGCCGTGATGCGGGCGCGGATCGGCGGTGACGAATTCGCCATCATCCAGGCCTTCGAGACGCAGCAAGAGCTGATCATGCTGACCCGGCAGATCGCCGAGGTGCTGGATGATGACGTATCCCTCAGCCTCCACGGCCTGACGGTGAGCGCTTCGATCGGCGCGGCGGCGATCAGCCCGACCAGCACGCCGGAGGAAATTTTCCTGCGGGCAGACCGGGCGCTTTACCGCGCCAAGGCCTGCGGCAAGGCCGCCTTCAACCTTGATCTGCAGCCATGACGACGGGCTTCTCCCCCGCGCTCCGCACCGGATACAGCCACCGGTTTTCGTAAAAATCCGCCGTGGAAACAAAAAACCTGGAGCCATTCTGTCTCATCCGACGCTCCAGGCCGAGCGGGCGGCAGACAACAGGCGCCTGCCTCGAATGCGCCTTTTCCGCCTGCGCGCCATCGGCAACGCTTGCGATGGAAGACAATGCTGCGACACCGCCTTTCCCGAGGGATAACGCCGGTCCGGTTATGCCCCGTCAGGCGGCCCCTCGCCCAGCACCGCCACCATCGCCCGCATGGCGCGCGTTTCATGCCGTTCGCGATGGCGCAGGAGAAAAAACGGCCGCGTCGGCATGGGGAAATCCGGCATGACCAGACGCCCCTGCGCCAGATGCGCCTCCACCGCGCGAAAGGAGAGGACGGCAGCGCCCGTGCCGGCTTCGACGGCGGCAATCACCGCTTCATTGGAGGGCAGTTCCAGCGCCACCTGAAGAGCCGCGGGCGCTATGCCCAGCCGTTGCAACTCCTGTTCAAGGCCGGCGCGCGTGCCAGATCCCGGTTCACGGTGGATCCAGCTTGTGGTCAGAAGATCGGTCGGGGCAAGCCCCTCGCCTTTTGCCCAGCGGTGGCGCCGGCCAACAACCAGCACCAGCCGGTCCTCCCCCACCCGCGTGACCGAGAGCGCGGGCGCATCCACCTGCCCCTCGACCACGGCAAGATCGGCGCGTCCCGCCAGCACCGCCTCGGCTGCCTGTCGCGTATTGCCGACGCTGATGGCCAGCACCACCGGCGGATGACGCTCGCGGTAGACCATCAGCCGCGAGGGCAGCCAATAGCTTGCCACCGTCTGGCTGGCGTGGATCGACAGCGTTCCCGACGGTGCGCCGGACAGATCCTTCAACAGTCGCGCCGCCTCATCCGCCTGCTCCAGCACGGCACGCGCCTGCGGCAGAAACAGCCGGCCCGCCTCGGTCAGTTCGATGCCGCGCCCGACGCGGTTGAACAGTTTTATGTCGTGGCGCGCCTCCAGCGCAGCAACGGCAGCGCTGACGGTCGATTGCGTGAGATTGAGCTGTTCGGCAGCCCGCGTGACATGGCTTTCCACAGCCACCGCCAAAAAGATCCGCAACTGTTCAAGGGTCATCAGTAATCATCGTTATTTTCGATTAAACTGACAATATCGATTTGTTGGACCGATGAAAGGGGCAGGCGCACACTGCGGACATCAATTTTTTCAGAATGATGCGCCTGCCATGCCGAACCAAACTCTCCCCGCTGATCGCGCCAATACCCCGGCCATGCCAGGCCTTGACCTGCTGCCGGGCCTTGCCCTGACCGGCACCATTGCCGTCTCCGCCATGCTGTTTCGCGCCTATTCCGGCATCGGCGCGCTGTCACCGCTCATTCTTTCTATCATCATCGGCATGGTGATCGGCAATCTCGCCCAGCCGCCTGCCGCCTGTCGGCCCGGCATGGCATTTTCGCTCAAACGGCTGCTGCGCTTCGGCATCATTCTGCTCGGGCTGCAGATCACGTTGTCGCAGGTTCTCTCACTGGGCCTTGGCGGCCTGATCACCGTGACGCTGACGCTGGCCGTCAGTTTCCTCGTCATCATGGCTGGGGGCCGTGTACTCGGCGTTGACCGGCGGTTGACCGGGCTGATTGCCGCCGGCACCTCCGTCTGCGGCGCATCGGCCGTGATTGCCGCCAATGCCGCCGTGCGAGGTCGCGACGAGGATGTGGCCTATGCGGTGGCCTGCGTCACCATTTTCGGCTCCATCTCCATGCTCGCCTATCCGCTGCTGATGGTGCCTCTGCATCTGGATGCGACGGCCTATGGCCTGTGGTCGGGCGCCACCATTCATGAGGTGGCGCAGGTCGTGGCCGCCACCTTCCAGGCCGGCGATCTTGCCGGCCAGTATGGCACGATCGGCAAGCTTGCCCGCGTCATGCTGCTGGCACCGCTGGTTCTGACGCTGGCGCTGACCGTGTTTAAAAGACCGGCGGGCGAGAAAGCGGCGGGCTCACCCTTCCCGTGGTTTGTCATCGGCTTTCTGCTGATGGTGGCATTAAACAGCGCCGCAAGCCTGCCGTCCGAATTCCGCCAGATCGCCAGCCAGGCCGCGACCTTTCTGCTTGCAACCGGCCTTGCCGCCATGGGCCTGCAGACGCAGGTGCGCCAGCTTGCAGCCCGCGGCCTGCGGCCGCTGGCGCTTGGCGCCTTCGGCTGGCTGTTCATCTCGGGTTTCGGTTATCTGATGGTGAAGCTGACGGGTTTTTGAGCCCGCGTCAGCTGATGACCTTTTCGACCTTCAGCCCGCGCAGAAAAAG
The DNA here is from genome assembly GCA_027483885.1 of Rhizobiaceae bacterium. Lineage (GTDB taxonomy): Bacteria > Pseudomonadota > Alphaproteobacteria > Rhizobiales > Rhizobiaceae > Neorhizobium. The sequence goes on along the minus strand of JAIXTO010000066.1, from coordinate 7,091 downwards.
CTCTTCCAGATAGCGTGCGGCATCCTCGAAACGGCCTTCTCCGGCATTGTTGCCAAGGACAGCGCGCACCTGCACGTCGAAATCGGCATAATGCTGCGTGGTCGACCAGATGGAAAAAATGAGGTGATAGGGATCGCATTTGGCGATCTTGCCGGCCTTCGCCCAGGTGCGGATGACCTGCGCCTTCTCGTCCACCAGTGCCTTCAGGGGGCCGGTCAGCTCGTCCTCGATATGCGGCGCGCCCTGCAGGATTTCATTGGCAAACAGACGACTTTCGCGCGGAAAATCCCGCGACATTTCCAGCTTGCGGCGGATATAGGAGCGAATTTCAGACTCGGGATCGCCGTCCGCATCAAAGGCCTTCAGAGGCTCCAGCCAGGTAAACAGCATGCGGTCGAGAAGCGTGCGGTGTACCGCTTCTTTGGTGCGGAAATAATAGAGCAGATTGGGTTTTGACATGCCCGCAGCATCTGCGATCTGATCGATCGTTGCGCCGCGAAAGCCGTAGGCGGAAAACACGTCCAGCGCCGCTTCGAGGATCTTTTCCTCTTTCTCTTCCTGAATGCGGGTGCGCCGCTGCGTTTTCGCCGCTCGTGGAATCATGGACCCGTTATCCCCTCTTGCACTGCGCACGACAAGACGCAGATGCACAAAAATTACCCCAGAAAGCCCGTTGCCGGATTTCTGTTCATTTTTTCATCCCGGCGGCGTTTTTCGACTTGAGTGCAACCACGGAAATTGTAAGGTTTTACCAACCGGTCAATTTATCGGCGACGCACCCGACAAAGGCAAGCCATTGCTTGCTGCATCACAAGAAGGACGCGCGCCAAGACCGCATGGGAACAGCAGCCGGGCATCAGACCCCCAAGGGCTGAAACAGTTGAAGGAATGAGCGAATGGTGGCGGCACCAGGCGAGAACTTGCGTGTGAACGGCGATCGGCTGTGGGACATGCTGATGGAGATGGCAAAGATTGGCCCCGGCATTGCCGGCGGCAACAACCGCCAGACCCTGACGGATGAAGACAGCGAAGGGCGCCACCTGTTCAAGCGCTGGTGCGACGAGGCGGGACTTTCGACCGGCGTCGACCAGATGGGCACGATGTTTGCAACGCGCCCCGGCACCGATCCGGATGCGCTTCCCGTCTATGTCGGCAGCCATCTCGATACGCAGCCGACGGGCGGCAAATATGACGGCGTGCTTGGCGTGCTCGCCGGGCTCGAAGTCATCCGCACGCTGAACGATCTCAACATCCAGACAAAACATCCGATCGTCGTGACCAACTGGGCAAACGAGGAAGGCGCCCGTTTTGCCCCGGCCATGCTGGCGTCTGGCGTGTTTGCGGGCATCCACAGCCTCGATTATGCCTATGGCCGCAAAGACCCCGAGGGCAAGACCTATGGCGAGGAATTAAAGCGCATCGGCTGGCTTGGCGATGAGGAAGTCGGCGCGCGAAAAATGCACGCCTATTTCGAATATCACATCGAGCAGGGCCCGATCCTCGAGGCCGAGGAGAAGCAGATCGGCGTCGTCACCCACTGCCAGGGCCTGTGGTGGCTCGAATTTACGCTTGTTGGACGCGAGGCGCATACCGGCTCCACGCCGATGACCATGCGCGTCAATGCTGGCCTCGCCTTCGGCCGTATCCTGGAAATGGTGCAGGCCGTTGCCATGAAAGAGCAACCGGGCGCGGTTGCCGGCGTCGGCCAGGCCTTCTTCTCCCCCAATTCGCGCAATGTGCTGCCCGGCAAGGTGGTGTTTACCGTCGACATGCGCACGCCAAGCCAGGAAAAGCTCGACCGCATGCGCGCCAAGATCGAGGCGGAGGCCGCAAAAATCTGCGAACCGCTGGGCGTCGGCTGCTCGGTGGAAGCGGTCGGCCATTTCGATCCGGTGACATTCGATCCGGTGCTGGTGGAACGCGTCCGCTCGGCCGCCGAAAAGCTCGGCTACAGCCACATGGACATCATCTCCGGCGCCGGCCACGATGCCTGCTGGGCCGCCAAACTTGCCCCCTCCACCATGATCATGTGCCCCTGCGTCAACGGCATCAGCCACAACGAGGCGGAAGAGATTTCCAAGGAGTGGGCAGCGGCCGGCTGCGACGTGCTGTTTCACGCGGTGGTTGAAACGGCGGAGATAGTGGGGTGATCATGCTCGCGCAAGCCGCCCCCTCATCCGCCCTTCGGGCACCTTCTCCCCGCGGGGGAGAAGGGAGGGTGCGTGTTGCGCTGTCGGCAATCTCCACAGAACGTCCGGCATCCAGAGACAGAGTTTGGCAGCGCAGAAGCCATGGAAACCCCTTCTCCCCCGCGGGGAGAAGGTGCCGGCAGGCGGATGAGGGGGCCACGCGCATGGACAAGAACGATGTCACCAAGCGCCGCCCCGGCAAGACCACCCATGCACGACAACTGCGGCAGACGGAAACCGAAGCCGAATATTACCTTTGGAGCGATCTGCGGGCGCGCCGACTGAACGGCCACAAGTTTGCCCGCCAGATTCCGCTTGGCGCTTACGTCGTCGATTTTCTCTGCCGCGAAAAAGGGCTGGTGGTGGAGCTGGATGGCACCCAGCATGCCGATAGTCTTCACGATATCGTCCGCACCCGCTGGCTGAATGCGCAAGGGTACAGCGTTATTCGCTTCTGGAACCACGAAGTGCTGATGGGGCGGGCGGCGGTGCTGGAAACGATCCTTGCCGTTCTGGACGGACGACTTGTGGAGGCTTGTGACACCATTCGGTTTTCACCAGCCGTTCGGAGGGCAAAATGATGCTCGCACAAGCGGCCCCCTCATCCGCCCTTCGGGCACCTTCTCCCCGCGGGGGAGAAGGGAGGGCGCGTCTGCCGCATCGCCTCTCTATTACGTCACCCCGACAGCAGGGTTCAAAGATGGACGCGAAGGCTTGCCGCAAACCCCTTCCCCCCTCGGGGAGAAGGTGCCGGCAGGCGGATGAGGGGGCCGTGCGTATGACCAAAAATCAGGATATCCGGGAGAGACACACACCATGACCACAGTCATCAAGAACGGCACCGTCGTCACCGCCGATCTCACCTACAAGGCGGATGTGAAGGTGGACGCGGGGAAGATCATCGAGATCGGCCAAAACCTCTCCGGCGATACCGTGCTGGATGCCACCGGCTGTTATGTCATGCCGGGCGGCATCGATCCGCATGTGCATCTGGAAATGCCGTTCATGGGCACCTATTCCGCCGATGACTTTGAAAGCGGAACGCGGGCTGCCTTGGCCGGTGGCACGACCATGGTGGTGGATTTCTGTCTGCCCGATCCCGGCCAGTCGCTTCTCGATGCGCTGAAGCGCTGGGACAACAAGGCGACGCGGGCCAATTGCGATTATTCGTTCCACATGTCCGTGACGTGGTGGGGCGAGCAGGTCTTCAACGACATGAAGACGGTCGTTGAAGAGAAAGGCATCAACACCTTCAAGCATTTCATGGCCTACAAGGGCGCGCTGATGGTGAACGATGACGAGATGTTTGCCTCGTTCTCGCGATGCGCCGAGCTGGGCGCGCTGCCGCTGGTTCATGCCGAAAACGGCGATATCGTTGCCGCCATGCAGGAAAAGCTGATGGCAGAGGGCAATAACGGCCCTGAGGCGCACGCCTATTCGCGGCCCGCTTCCGTCGAGGGCGAGGCCACCAACCGCGCCATCATCATTGCCGATATGGCGGGCGCGCCGCTTTATGTTGTCCATACCTCCTGCGAGCAGGCGCATGAAGCCATCCGCCGTGCGCGCCAGAATGGCATGCGGGTTTATGGCGAGCCGCTGATCCAGCACCTGACGCTGGATGAGAGCGAATATGCCAATCCCGACTGGGACCATGCCGCACGCCGCGTGATGAGCCCACCGTTCCGCAACAAGCAGCATCAGGATAGTCTCTGGGCGGGGCTTGCCAGCGGCTCGCTGCAGGTCGTCGCCACCGACCACTGCGCGTTTACGACGGACCAGAAGCGGTATGGCGTCGGCGATTTTAGAAAAATCCCGAACGGCACCGGCGGTCTTGAAGACCGCATGCCGATGCTCTGGACCCATGGCGTGGCAACCGGCCGCATCACCATGAACGAGTTCGTTGCCGTCACCTCCACCAACATCGCAAAAATCCTCAACGTCTATCCGAGGAAGGGCGCCATCCTCGTCGGCGCCGATGCCGATCTCGTCGTCTGGGACCCGACGCTCACCAAGACGATCAGCGCCAAGACCCAGCAGTCGGCCATCGATTACAACGTCTTCGAGGGCAAGGCCGTCAAAGGCCTGCCGCGCTACACGCTGACCCGCGGCGTGGTCGCCATCGAAGAGGGCGCGATCAAGACCCGCGAGGGCCACGGCCAGTTTGTGGCGCGCGAGCCTTATCCGGCCGTCTCCAAGGCGCTGTCCACCTGGAAGGACCTGACGGCGCCACGCAAGGTGGAACGCTCGGGCATTCCGGCATCGGGCGTGTGAGAGGTGCATGACGCGGCACCTCAAGCGGCGATATTTTCAGCCAAAGGCCCCACCGGGCCTTTGCGCACGCATCATTTCTGACAAGGCTTTTTCATGAATCCCTCGCCTCTTTCCGTCGTTTCCGCCAAAAATCTTGGCCTCACCTTCGAGACCAATGACGGGCCAGTGCATGCGCTGTCGAATGTCGATCTCGAGATCAACAAGGGCGATTTCGTTTCCTTCATCGGCCCCTCCGGCTGCGGCAAAACGACGTTTCTGCGCGTCATCGCGGATCTCGAAAAACACACGGCCGGCAGCATCACCGTCAACGGCATGACGCCGGAGGAAGCGCGCAAGAACCGTTCTTACGGTTATGTCTTCCAGGCCGCCGCCCTTTATCCCTGGCGCAGCATCGAAAAAAACATCGCGCTGCCGCTCGAAATCATGGGTTATGCGAAATCCGAGCAGGATAAGCGGGTCGCTGCCATGCTCGACCTCGTCAATCTCTCGGGCTTTGGCAAAAAATATCCCTGGCAGCTCTCCGGCGGCATGCAGCAGCGCGCCTCGATTGCCCGCGCGCTCGCCTTCGATGCCGACCTGCTGCTGATGGACGAACCCTTTGGCGCGCTTGACGAAATCGTGCGCGATCATTTGAACGAACAGTTGCTCAAACTCTGGGCCGCGACGAAAAAAACCATCTGTTTCGTCACCCATTCCATTCCCGAAGCGGTCTATCTCTCCACCAAGATCGTCGTGATGAGCCCCCGCCCCGGCCGCGTCACCGATATCATCACATCGACGCTGCCGAAGGAGCGCCCGCTCGATATCCGCGAGACACCGGAATTTCTGGAGATCGCCCACCGGGTGCGCCAGGGGCTGAAGGCGGGGCATAGCTATGATGAATAGTGTTTTGCAAATGGCCTTTTTAGCGCAGGGAGGAACGCCATGAGCGCCTACCTGCGTGACCGCATCCTGCCGGTTCTCACCGTCATCGCCGCCATCCTCGTCCTCTGGCATGTCGCTGTCGTTTATCTCAACGCCCCCTTTGTGCGCGATCAGGCGGCGCGCGCCGGCGAGACGATCACGCTGTCGCAGCTGGTGGAGCGCACGTTTGCGCAGGAACGGCCGGTGCTGCCCGCGCCGCACCAGATCGTCGCCGAGTTGTGGGATACGACCGTCAACAAGGCGGTCACCTCCAAGCGCAGCCTCGTCTATCACGCCTGGATCACGCTTTCGGCGACGCTTGCCGGTTTTGCCATGGGCACGGTGCTCGGCATCGCACTGGCCATCGGCATCGTCCACAGCCGGGCGATGGATCGCTCGCTGATGCCCTGGGTGATTGCGAGCCAGACCATTCCGATCCTTGCCATCGCGCCGATGATCATCGTGGTCCTGAATTCCGTCGGCATATCCGGGCTGATGCCGAAGGCGCTGATTTCCACCTATCTGTCGTTTTTCCCCATCGTCGTTGGCATGGTGAAGGGTCTGCGCAGCCCCGAGGTGTTGCTGATCGACCTCATGCACACCTACCACGCAAGCCAGGCCCAAACCTTCTGGAAGCTGCGCTGGCCGGCCTCAATGCCTTATCTCTTCACCTCGCTGAAGGTGGCGATTGCCATTTCGCTGGTCGGCGCCATCGTTGGCGAACTGCCGACGGGTGCGGTGGCGGGACTTGGCGCGCGCCTGCTGTCGGGCTCCTATTACGGCCAGACGATCCAGATCTGGGCTGCCCTCTTCATGGCCGCCGGCCTTGCCGCCGTGCTCGTTTCCATCGTCGGTTTTGCCCATCAACGGGTGCTGAAGCGCATGGGGGTAAAGCCATGAACGGTTTTCTTGTCTTTGCCCTCGTCTTCTGGATTTTTGCCTGGGGGCTGAATGCCTGGCTGGTCAAACTTCGGCCGAAGAACCAGACACTCGCGCGCCTGATCGGCATTGTCGTGCCGGTGCTGTTCGGGGTGACGCTGCTGGTCATCTGGGAATGTGTGGTGCGTGGCTTTGCCATCCCGACCATCCTTCTGCCGCCGCCCTCGATGATCTGGACACGTATCCTCTCCTCGACGCCGATCCTCTGGGCGGATTTCCAGCAGACATTTTTGAAATCGGTCATCACGGGTTATGTCGCCGGCTGCGGCCTTGGGTTTATCGTCGCCATCCTCATCGACCGCTCCCCGTTTTTGCAAAAGGGCCTGCTGCCCATCGGCAATTTCGTCTCGGCTTTGCCGGTCGTCGGCGTGGCGCCGATCATGGTCATGTGGTTCGGCTTCGACTGGCCGTCCAAGGTCGCCGTCGTCGTCATCATGACCTTCTTCCCGATGCTGGTGAACACTGTGCAGGGGCTGTCGGCATCCAGCCACATGGAACGCGACCTGATGCGCACCTATGCCGCCGGCTGGGGCCAGACGCTCATAAAGCTTAGGCTTCCGGCCGCCTGGCCGTTTATCTTCAATGCGCTGAAGATCAATTCGACGCTGGCGTTGATCGGTGCCATCGTAGCCGAATTCTTCGGCACGCCCATCGTCGGCATGGGCTTTCGCATTTCCACGGAAGTGGGGCGCAGCAATGTCGACATGGTCTGGGCCGAGATCGCGGTGGCCGCACTCGCCGGCTCGGTCTTTTACGGTCTGGTGGCGCTCGGGGAGCGGGCCGTCACCT
>JAIXTO010000013.1 GCA_027483885.1 Rhizobiaceae bacterium | reverse complement strand
CGCTGTTTTCCGGCGATGTCATCACCGCTGTCGTTTTGAACCTGCCGACCACGGGCCCGCTTCTGCTGCAGGCACTGAAGATGCAGGACATGTATCTCGCCGGCAGTTTCATTCTCATTCTCAGTGTCTTCACCGTCATCGGCACGGTGTTGTCCGACATCCTCCTTGCGCTGTCCGATCCGCGCATCCGGTTCTCGTGAGGCAGCCATGACCGATATCCAGACCTTCGATAGCGCCGCCACTCTTGCCCCTTCACCACCGCTTGCGCCCAAGGAAATGGCACGCGAGGAAAACCTCTACACCGCAAAACCCTGGACGCTGATCTGGTGGCGGTTTCGCAAGCATCGGCTGGCCGTCGTTTCGCTCGGCTTCATGATCGTGCTGACGCTGCTGGCGATCTTTGCCGATTTCATGTCGCCCTACCGGCCGATCACTTTCAACAAGCTGAACACGTTTGCGCCGCCGAGCATCGTGCGCATCATCCATGACGGCCAGCTGCAGCGCCCCTTCATCTACGCCATGAAACGCACCCGCGATCTCGATACCGCCCGCGTCATCTATGTGGAGGATCGCGCCAAGGTGCTGCCGATCCGCTTCTTCGTGGAGGGGGAAAGCTATCATCTGCTCGGCCTCGTTGAGACGAAGACGCATTTCTTCGGCGTGGATGACAAGCGCCAGCAGATCAACCTGCTCGGCACGGATTCGCTCGGCCGCGATCTCTTCACCCGCCTTCTGCACGGCGCCCGCGTTACGCTGTCAGCCGGCCTGATCGGTGTGGCCTTCTCCTTCGTGATCGGCCTGACGCTCGGCGCCATCTCCGGTTACTACGGCGGCTGGCTCGATGCCAGTATCCAGCGGCTGATGGAGTTCATCCGCTCCATTCCAACGATCCCGCTCTGGATGGGGCTTGCCGCAGCACTGCCCATCGCCTGGGATCCGCTTTTCGTCTACGTGCTCATCACCATCATTCTGTCGCTCATCGGCTGGACGCATCTGGCCCGTGTCGTGCGCGGCCGCTTCTTCTCGCTGAAGACCGAGGATTACGTGCTGGCAGCCCGCCTTGCCGGCGCATCCGAATATCGCATCGTCACCAAGCATATGCTGCCGGCGATGACGAGCTACATCATCGCCTCCGTCACGCTGGCCGTGCCGGAAATGATCCTTGGCGAAACGGCGCTCAGTTTCCTCGGCCTTGGCCTTCGCCCGCCGGTCGTCAGCTGGGGTGTGCTGCTGCAGGACGCGCAGAACCTGCGCAGCATCTCGCTTGCGCCCTGGCTTCTCGCCCCCGGCGTCGCCGTCGTGCTCGTCGTCCTTGCCTTCAACTTCATCGGTGACGGATTGCGCGACGCAGCCGATCCCTACGGCCAGTGAGGGGAGAAAACTCATGAAACAGCAAAATCCGGCGCTTATCCCCATGCCACCCGAACGCCTGCTCGAACTTGACAATGTCGGCGTGCATTTTCCCACCCGTGAAGGGCTGGTGAAGGCGGTGAACGGCGTTTCCTATCATGTCAACCGCGGCGAGGTGCTCGGCATCGTCGGCGAAAGCGGCTCGGGCAAGTCGGTGACGGCCCGCTCCATCATGCGCCTGCAGGCGAAAAACGCACTCGATGCCTCCGGCACGATCCGTTTCCGCCGGCAAAGCGGCGCTGAAGTGCTGATTTCCTCGGAAGACCGCCAGTCGCGCACCATGCGGCAGTTGCGCGGCGGCGAGATCGGCATGGTGTTTCAGGAGCCGATGACGGCGCTGTCTCCCGTCCACACCATCGGCACGCAGATCGCCCGAACCGTCATGCTGCACCGGAAAGTGTCGAAGGCAGAGGCCCGCGCTCAGGCCATTGCGCTTCTGACCCGCGTGCAGATGCCGCGCCCCAACGACATCGTCGATCGTTATCCGCACCATCTCTCCGGCGGCATGCGGCAGAGGGCGATGATCGCGCTCGCACTCGCCTGCGATCCGGTGCTGCTGATTGCCGACGAACCGACAACGGCGCTCGACGTGACCACCGAGGCGCAGATCCTCGAACTCTTGAAATCGCTTCAGCAGGAGCTGAACATGGCGATCGTCTTCATCCCCCACAATTTTGGCGTTGTGGCCCATATCGCCGACCGCGTTGCCGTGATGTATCTCGGCCGCGTGGTGGAAACCGGCACGGTGGACGAAATCTTCTATGAGCCAAAACACCCTTATACGCAGGCGCTGCTGCAATCGATCCCGCGTCTCGGCAAGAGCCATGGCAGGCGGCTGCGGACCATTTCCGGCATGGTGCCGGATCCCTACAACGTGCCGCCCGGCTGTTCCTTCCACCCGCGCTGTCTGAAGGCGGTCGGCGGCGTGTGCAACGTCACGACGCCTGAAGACGTGGTGTTTCCAAGCGGCCAGAGGGCGCGCTGTCATTATGCCGGCGACATTGCAATTGCGGAGGCGGCCCAATGAGCACTGCACCGACCAAGACGATGCACGACGACACGCTGATTTCGGTGCGCGGCGCCAAAAAATATTTCCCCGTGACCGAAGGTTGGTTCAACCGCCAGGTCGCCACCATCAAGGCGGTGGATGACATCACCTTCGATATCAAGAAGGGCGAGACTTTTGGGCTCGTCGGCGAGAGCGGATCGGGCAAATCCTCCATCGCCCGGCTGATCCTGCGGGCCTATGACCTGACGGGCGGCGAAATCCTGTTTCGCCGGGCAAGCGGCGAGGTGATCGACATCACCACGCTTGGCGACCGCGAAATGCGCGATCTGCGCCGCGAAATGCAGATGATTTTTCAGGATCCCTATTCCTCGCTCAATCCGCGCATGACGCTGCTGGATCTGGTCGGCGAACCCATGGTGATCCACGGCGTGGGATCGGCCGGGGAAATCCGCGATCGCGTGGCCGAGCTTTTAGGCCTGGTCGGTCTTCGGCCTGAATATGTCACGCGTTATCCACATGCCTTTTCCGGCGGCCAGCGCCAGCGTATCGGCATTGCCCGGGCACTGGCGCTTAATCCGAGCTTCATTGCCGCAGACGAGGCGGTGTCGGCGCTCGATGTGTCGGTGGCCGCCCAGAACATCAACCTGATGCAGGACCTGCAGGAAAAGCTCGGCCTCACCTATCTCTTCATCACACATGATCTCGGCATGGTCGAGCATATCTCCGACCGCGTCGGTGTGATGTATCTGGGGCGGTTGATGGAAGTCGGCCCCACGGATTCACTCTTCGCCAAGCCGATGCATCCCTATACCGAGGCATTGCTGGCAGCCGTGCCGCAGCCCGATCCCCGCGGAAACCGCACCCGCAAGCGCGTGCCCCTGAAGGGCGAGATTGCCGATGCGATGAACATCCCGACCGGCTGCCCCTTCCATCCGCGCTGCCCCTATGCGGACGAAAAATGCCGGGCCGAAGTGCCGGCGCTGCGCGCGCTCGACAACGGCCGGCAGGTGCGCTGCCACTATGCCGAAACGCTCGATCTGGTGGGAGTGGCGGCGCAATGAACAGCATGCCTGTCCAGTCGGGGGAACTGTCGGCGCTGGCTGTTGCGGTCGCGGATGCCGACTTGGAACTCGCGGCGCGCCATCGCCCGCTGCTGCGCCTCGATGCGCGTGAACCCTTCCTGCCTCTGGCGGCCGGTTATGCCGTCTACCGGCAGGAGGTGCAGTCGGTCTCCTCCAAATTCCGCATCCGGCCGGTTGCCGCCTGCGTCATCGAATATGCCCTCTGGTATGACTGGGATATCCAGCATCTCTACGATCTCGAACATGTCTGGGTGCATCTGGATGCCGATGAGTGCGTGGTGAAGGTGGAAGCCTCCCGCCACGGCGCCCGCCGGGTGATGCTGCGGACGGACCGGTCACTGCCGGTGGAAGACGGCCGGCCGGTGCTTTATGTCGAGCCCGGCAAACATGCCCACTGGGCGGATGGCCAGGAGATGCAGGAAAAATCCGGCACGCTGGTCTCGGCCATGTGCGGGGCTTTTGCCGGCAGCGAAGGTATCCACCTTTCCAACCGCTTTTCCGACCGGGGCCTGATCTCGGCAACGCCGCTCGACATCCGGCTGGCGCGGCTGAAGATGAAGCGGGCGGCATTTTCGCCCTCTTTTACCTTCGAGCGCACGGGAGACGAAGGGCAGGGCTTGGCGCTTGTGCCATGGCCGGTGCTGGAGGGCTGGATACCTGCGCGCGTCTCAAAACTTGTGAAGGCGCTGCCGGCAGAGGTGCCGCATCTGGCGGCCGTCTTCCTCGATTGCGGCGATACGCTGGCCGACGAGGCAACCGAGGAAAAAATCCCCGGCACCGAGGTGGTGGTGAAGGCGGAGCTGATCCCGGCCGCCGGCGAGGTGGTGCATCGCCTCGTGCAGAGCGGATACCGGCTGGCGCTGGTCGCCGATGGGCCACGCGCCACGTTTGAAAACATTCTGGGCGCCCATGGTCTCTGGGATTGTTTCGAGGCGCATATCATCTCCGGCGATATCGGCGAACTGAAGCCGTCGAAAAAGATGTTTGCGGCGGCCTGCGACGCCCTTCGGCTTGGCCCTGAAGATCGTGCCCGCACCGTCATGGTCGGCAACAATCTGGAGCGCGATATTCTCGGCGCCAACCGGTTCGGGCTGATCAGCGTGTTTCTCGCCTGGTCGAAGCGGCGCAGCCACAAGCATCGCCTGCGCCGCGAGCGGCCGCGGCTCACCCTGTCCCATATCTGGCAATTGCCGGACCTTCTGGAGCGCATCGAGCTTTGCCTGCCGATGCCCGCCGGCAAGACGGAGATCGACGCATGAAAACCAACCTGAAATCCGAGGACGCGCCCGTCAATGGCGGCTTTGCCATTGCAACCGGCCAGTCGGTTACCGCCTGGGCGATGTCTGCGGTCAGAGCTGTTTATTATCCGGGTGAACCAGCGCTCGCCGAGGACCGGGTCAACTATCGCTTCATCAACGGTTTTGTCGATGTCGGCGATCTGCCCTGCCGGGTTGCCCTCTGGGCTGAGATAAAAACCCGCACGGTCAGTCTCGACGCCGGTTTTCCGGTCGAGGGCCTGTACCTGCCGGGCTTCAACCGACGGGTGGAATTTTCCGGTTTCTGGCACCGCCCGACGCGGCTGTCGCGCTGGCTGAAGACCCGCCTGCTGCCGGAGCGTGACGGTGATTATCGCTTTCGCCTTGCCACCTGCGGCGGTGTGCGGATCTGGGTGGATGGCAAGGAAGCTGCCGTGTTCGAGCCCTTCCGCCGCAACCGCGAGAGCGAAACGGAGATTACGCTTTCTCTGAAAGCGGGCGGCAGCGATGTGGTGGTGCTGACCGAGGAACTCGCGGAGCGCGATGCGCTCTGGTATTTTGAACTGAGCCTTCTCGATCAGGCGGGCCTTTCTGCCGAGCTGCCCATCGACGTTTCCGATGCGACACTCGCGCTCCTCAAGGATCTCGCCGTCGAAGTGCGGCCGATGCCGCTGCATGTGCGCGACGGTCGCCTGACGCTGAAAGTGGAGCGCCCGGCCGCCATCGATGTGGGCGTCCACGCGAAAATCCTGCCGAGCGTGCATATGCGCACCAAGCCGCCGCTTCTGGACGTGACGGGTGTGCTGAAGGCAGGTTCTACGACGGTGAGCCTGCCCGGTGCCGAAAATCTGCCCGATGGCTACCACCCGCTATGGCTGACCTTTTCCATCGGCGATACGCGCGTCGAACGGCACATCGATTTTGCCACGCTTGCCGAACCGATGCGTGATCTTTCCGCCCTGTCGCTCGCTGACCGCAAGGCAGCGGTTCTCGAATATCTGGCCGATCACGGTGAGCAGCGCGCCGGCAAGGCGATCGCCATGATGGCGGCCGGCAGGCCGGTCGATGCAGTGTTTCGCGAGATCATCGACAACACGTTGGCTGCCATCGACGAGCGCCGCGATTGCTCGGATTTCGTACTCGTGCCGCTTCTCTGGCTCTACGCCGACTATCGCGACCGTCTGCCGGAGGACATGCAGGAAAAGATCCGCCAGACCATTCTCAACTACCGCTATTGGGTGGATGAGCCCGGAAACGACGTGATGTGGTTCTGGAGCGAGAACCATGTTCTGTGCTTCCATGTGTCGCAATATCTGGCGGGCCGGCTGTTTTCGCGTGCCGGCTTTCCATGTTCCGGCCGGATCGGGGCCGAACAGGAAGCGCTGGCCTTCGAGCGGCTGATGAAGTGGTTCGACAGCGTGGAGCAGCATGGTCTCGCCGAGTGGAATTCGGCGGCGTATTACCCCGTGGATTTCATCGGCCTGTTTGCGCTTGAACATCTTGGCGAAGGCCAGGTGAAGACACGGGCAAAAACCCTCATCGACCGGCTGTTCGTGATGATCGGCCTTCATACGCTGGACGGCGTTCCCGCCGGCACCATGGGCCGCGCCTATGACAAGGAACTGCGCGCCGGCCCGCTGACGGAACTTGCCCCCTTTGCCACAGTCGGCTTTGGAAAAGGCTGGTTCAACGATGGCGTGGCAGCCCTTCCGATGTTTGCCGCAGGCCATTACGTGCCGCCGGAAGAGGCGGCGGCCGTCGTGTCGCCAACCCCCGGCCAAGCGCTCAGCGCCCATTACGTGCAGGGCCATGACGAGGCGGCGCGGCTGGTTCTCTACAAGAGCGCCCATGTGCAGCTGTCCTCGATGATGGATGGAAAACCCGGCGGGCGCGGCCATCAGCAGCATGTGGTGGATGTGCGCCTTGCCGGCTCTCCCTTCGCCCGCGCCTGGATCAACCATCCCGGCGAAGACGATCCCTGGGGCCACCAGCGGCCGTCCTACTGGGCCGGCAACGGTTCCATGCCGCGCGCGGCGCAATATGAGAACGCGGCATTGCTCCTCTACGATCTCGGCGAGGAGCCGCGCATCGCCTTTACCCATGCCTATGTGGAGGCCGGCGCCTTCGATGTGGTAGAGCGGCTGGACAACTGGATCGTGCTGCGCAGTGGAAAAGGGTTTGCCGCGCTGACGGCAACCAATCCCATCGAGGCCGTGACCGCGGGACCGGGCGCCGGCATCGAATTTCGCGCCCATGGCAACCGCTGCGGCTGGCTGACGCTGCTGGCGGAAGGCGAGGGGGATGCCGCATTGTCAGCCTTCCGGCAGTACCTTTCGGCCGTATCCCTGACGCTTGCCGGCGAAGGAGAGGCGCTTCAACTGGCGCTGAACTGCCCTGAGATGCCCGCGCTTACCCTCGACTGGAACGACGGTCTTTTGGTGGAGGGCGCACCCTACACCTTCCCCAACCGCACGCTTGTGCCGCAGATCCGGCATTTCGATGCCGTGTCCTTCTGACCCCTCGACGCCATTGCCAAGACAGGACATTCCGATGCTGATGCAGCCCGAACTTCTTTCCGAAACGCTTTCCCGTGTCGCTGTCGGCCTTGCCCGGCTGAAGGGGATCAACGAGACGGTTGCCGCACCCGACGGAACCTACGATCTGCAGTTCGACGAGTGGGACTGGGAAGTCGGCGTCGGCATTTACGGGCTCATCCGCCATGCGGAAGCGGTGGGCGACCGTTCGCTGATCGAGGCGATTGCCCGCTGGTATGACTGGCAGATCGGTCGGGGCCTGCCGCCGCGCCAGGTTAATTCCTCGTCGCCGATGCTGGCTCTGTCTATCCTCATTGACCATGTCGACCGCCCTGACTGGGAGGCGCTTGTGGAGGATTGGGCCGACTGGCTGGTGACCAAACTTGCCCGCACGGCAGACGGCGGTTTCCAGCATGTGGTGAAGGAACGCATGAACGACGGCGAGCTGTGGGACGACACGCTGTTCATGACCTGCCTGTTTCTCGCCCGCGCCGGCCAGCGCTTTGGTCGTCAGGACTGGATCGAGGAAGCGTTTTACCAGTTCCTCGTGCATGAACGGTATCTCGCCGATCCCGTCACCGGGCTCTGGTATCACGGCTGGACCTTCAACGGCCGCCACAACTTTGCCAACGCTTTTTGGGCGCGCGGCAATTCGTGGATCACGGTTGCCATTCCCGAACTGTTTGACCTTGTCGATCACATTCCGCACCATCTGCGCATGCATTTCACCCATGTGCTGCGGGCGCAGGTAAAGACGCTGGCCGCCCACCAGCGCGACAACGGCATGTTCTGCACGCTGGTCTGCGATCCGCAGTCGCCGGAGGAAACGTCTGCCACGGCGGCCATCGCTTACGGCATCCTGCGCGGCATCGATCTCGGCCTGTTGGAGAAGGATCTGAAGCCGGTTGCGGCAAAGGCGCTCGATGCGGTGATGCAGCGCATCGACGAGACGGGGATCGTGCTCGAGGTCTCCGACGGCACACCAATGGGCCATACGCTGGATTTCTATCGCCAGATCCCCAACGTGCCGGCGCCTTACGGGCAGGCACTCGTGATGCTGCTTCTGGTGCGGGCGATGGCGGAAAAAGAGGGCTGAGGCTTCCCCCGTCAAGGGACGGGCGGGTTGGAGGTTTTGGTCCTCCTGAAGAGAGCGGCGCCAGCAACAGGAGCTGGCGCCGCTCTTTTTATTGGTGCGGCGATCTCAGGCCAGCGTGACGACGGTGCCGGATGTGGCGGATTTCAGCGCCGCATCGGCAAGCTTCAGCGCCAGAAGGCCATCTTCGGCAGACGGAGACGGCGCCGTGCCCTTGTCAAGGCAATCGATGAAAGCCGAGATTTCGGCGGCATAGGCAGCGATATAACGCGTCATGAAGAAGTCATGCAGCGGCGGGCGGGTATAACCGTCCTTCGTCGCCACTTCGATGGAGACGGGACGCTGATTTTCAGCCGCAACCGAACCCAGCGAGCCATGCACTTCGATACGCTGGTCGTAGCCGTAAGTGGCGCGTCGCGAATTGGAAATCACAGCCTGACGGCCGCTGGCGGTGGTGAGGATCAGGCTTGCACTGTCGAAATCGCCGGCTTCGCCGATTTTTGGATCGACGAGAACGGCAGCGGACGCCATCACCGTGGTGATCTCTTCGCCGAGCAGATAACGCGCCATGTCGAAATCATGGATCGTCATGTCGCGGAAAATGCCGCCGGAGACCTTGATGTATTCCACGGGCGGGGCGCCCGGATCGCGGCTGGTGATCGTCACCATCTCGACCTTGCCGATGGTGCCCTTGTCGATTTCGGCGCGAACCGCCTGGAAATGCGGGTCAAAACGGCGGTTGAAGCCGAGCATCACCTTGGCGCCGGTTT
Source organism: Rhizobiaceae bacterium (assembly GCA_027483885.1). Classification (GTDB taxonomy): domain Bacteria; phylum Pseudomonadota; class Alphaproteobacteria; order Rhizobiales; family Rhizobiaceae; genus Neorhizobium. The sequence continues at coordinate 16,486 of JAIXTO010000013.1, read as the reverse complement.
CCTTGACCACATCGATGCAGGCCTGGGCGCGGGCGACATCGAGATCGATCGGCTTTTCGCAGAAGATCGCCTTGCCGGCGCGGGCGAACTTTTCGATGAGGTCCGCATGAGTGTTGGTCGGCGTGCAGATGATGACCGCGTCGATTTCGGGGTTCGCCAGAACCGCGTCGATGGTGCTGACCGCGCAGCCGGCTTCGTCGGCAATCGCCTTGGCGGCGGCTTCCATGGCATCCACCACGGCCACCAGTTTTGCACGCGGATCAGAGGCGATGGCCTTTGCATGCACCTTGCCGATACGTCCTGCCCCAAGCAGGGCCAATCTCGTCACCATGGGTTTCTCCTCCACTGAATGGTTTTCCGGCTCGGACTGCAAAGCCGACGCTCGATTTGGAATATCTGTTCCATTTTGCTAGAGTGCGGTCATATTCGTGTCAAGCGTAGAAAAAGGACGATTGCATGACAGAGGCAGGTGCGCCGGCAAGCGTGAAGGAATTCGAGGAGAGGCTGCTGGACGTTTCCGTCACCCTGCCCAAGCGGCTGAAGCAGTGCGCCGACTATGTGGCGGCCAATACGGACCGGATTGCCGTCTCCACGGTCGCCGAAATGGCCGACGGTGCCGGTGTCCAGCCATCGGCCTTCATGCGTTTTGCCCAGATCATGGGTTTTTCCGGTTATTCGGAAATGCAAAAACTGTTTCGCGAGAGTTATGTCGGGGGCTGGCCGGATTATTCGACGCGGCTCGATCACTTGCGCGAAAAGGGTGAGGGCAGCGCCTCGCTGCTTCTGGCGGAGTTTGTCGAGGCGGGCCGGTCGTCGCTCGAAAATCTGCTCAAAACTGTGGATCCGCAGGCGCTTGAGGAGGCGGTCCGCGTTCTCTCAGGCGCCAACCTCATCCATATCGTCGGCCTTCGCCGCTCGTTTCCGGTTGCAAGCTACATCGCTTATGCGTTTGAAAAGATGCAGGTGCCGGCCATGCTGCACAGCGTGGCTGGCCGGCTGGACAGTTCGAGCGCCATCCGGCCAGGTGATGCGCTGCTGGCGGTCACGTTCGCGCCCTATTCCAGCGAAACACTCGACCTTGTCGAGGCGGTGCGCGGGCGCGGCGTGCCGGTGGTTGCGCTCACCGATACGGTGGTCAATCCCCTGCGCAAACTCGGCACGACGCTGCTCACCGTGTCCGAGGTGGATTTTGGCGCCTTCCGCTCGCTGTCTGCCACGCTCTGTCTTGCCATTGCGCTTTCGGTTGCCGTCGGCACGCAGCGCTCAGTCTGAATATTCGTATTGAAATCTCAAAAAATAGAATTTATAGTCCAAAAATAAGATCCGGTCCGGGAGAGACCGAGCCAGTCGCCGCATCCCCAGGGGGCGGTTTGAGGAGGATAACGTGAAGCCACTCGATCTGATCACCATCGGACGTTCGTCCGTGGACCTCTATGGCGCCCAGGTGGGTGGCCGTCTTGAGGACATGTCCTCCTTCAACAAATATATCGGCGGCTCGCCGACGAATATCGCGGCTGGCGCTGCGCGCCTTGGCCTCAAAAGCGCCCTCATCACCCGCGTCGGGGCCGAGCATATGGGCCGCTTCATCCGCGAGCAGCTGGTGCGCGAAGGTGTGGACGTGCGCGGCGTCGTGACGGACCCGGAACGCCTGACGGCGCTCGTCCTTCTCGGTATCCGCGACGAAAACCAGTTTCCGCTGATCTTTTACCGCGAAAACTGTGCGGATATGGCGCTCTGCGAAGACGATATCGATCCGGCTTTCGTAGCCGAAGCGCGCTGCGTCACGGTGACCGGCACACATCTATCGCATCCGCGCACGGAAGCGGCCGTGATGAAAGCGCTGAAGCTTGCGCGGGAAAACGGTGCGCAGACGGCGCTCGATATCGATTATCGCCCCAATCTATGGGGTCTTGCCGGCCATGAGGCGGGCGAAAGCCGCTTTATCGAATCCGCCAAGGTGACGGAAAAGCTGCAGGGCACGCTGCATCTGTTCGACCTGATCGTCGGCACCGAAGAGGAATTTCATATCGCCGGCGGCTCCACCGATACACTGGAGGCTCTGCGTGCGGTGCGCAAGGTTTCCAAGGCCGCTCTGGTATGCAAGCGCGGGCCGATGGGCGCCGCGGTGTTCGAAGGCGAGATCCCCGACAGTCTCGACAAGGGCCAGACGGGCCCCGGCTTCCCGATCGAGGTTTTCAACGTGCTCGGCGCCGGCGATGGTTTCATGGCGGGCCTTTTGAAAGGCTGGCTGACGGGCGAAGACTGGCCGACGACGCTGAAGTTCGCCAATGCCTGCGGTGCCTTTGCCGTCTCGCGCCACGGCTGCACGCCCGCCTATCCCAGCTGGGAAGAGCTGCAGTATTTCTTCAAAACCGGCATTCAGAACAAGGCGCTGCGCAAGGATGCGGCACTGGAGCAGGTGCATTGGTCGACAAACCGCAAGGGTGACTGGTCGACCATGCGCGTCTTTGCCTTCGACCACCGCATGCAATTGGAAGCGATGGCGGAAGAGGCCGGCGTGCCCACAGACCGGATTGGCGCTTTCAAAAAACTTTGCCTTCAGGCGGCAACCACCGTGGCGGACGGCCAAAAGGGCTATGGCATTCTCTGCGATAGCAGGCTTGGAAAAGAAGCGCTTTATGCAGCGGCGGGAACCGGTCTCTGGATCGGCCGTCCCGCCGAATGGCCGGGCTCGCGCCCGCTGACGCTGGAGCCGGAACTGGGTCTCGATTGCGGCGGGCTTGGTGAATGGGCCGCCGAGCATGTCGTGAAGGTTTTGTGTTTCTATCATCCCGATGATACCGCCGAGATGAAGAAGGACCACGAAGATACGGTAAAACGCCTGTTTGAGGCAGCGCGCCGTAACCGGCTGGAATTCCTTCTGGAGGTGATCCCCTCGAAGGTCGGTCCTGTGGATGACGGGACGACGGCTGCAATCATCGACCGCTTCTACGAGATCGGCGTTTATCCCGACTGGTGGAAATTGGAGCCGATGAAGACAACGGCCGCCTGGGCCAATGCTTGTGCTGCGGTCGAACGCCATGACGCCTACACACGCGGCATCGTGGTGCTCGGTCTCGATGCACCACAGGTAGAGCTTGAGGAAAGCTTTGCGCTTGCGGCCGGTTTCGATCTGGTCAAAGGTTTTGCCGTCGGTCGCACCATCTTTGGGGATGCCGCCCGCAAGTGGCTGGCCGGCAAGATCAGTGACGCGGACGCCATCGATGATATGGTGACCCGATACAAGAGCCTCTGCGCGATCTGGGATGGAGCGCGTGCAAAGGCCGTTCAGGGAGGACAGGCATGAAAACGATCCGTTTGACGGCAGCACAGGCGATGGTGCGTTACCTCGCCAACCAACTGAACGAGGATGGCGTTCCCTATATCGCTGGCGTCTGGGCCATTTTTGGCCACGGCAATGTCGCCGGCATCGGGGAGGCGCTTTACGGCATTCGCGAGGAATTGCAGACCTATCGCGGTCAGAACGAGCAGTCGATGGCGCATGCGGCGATTGCTTATGCCAAGCAGCTTGGCCGTCGCCGCGCCATGGCGGTGACCTCCTCCATCGGCCCCGGCGCGCTCAACATGGTGACGGCGGCAGCGCTCGCCCATGTCAACCGCCTGCCGGTTCTCTTCATTCCAGGCGATGTGTTTGCCAATCGCGGTCCCGATCCGGTTCTCCAGCAGATCGAGGATTTTGGCGACGGCACGGTTTCGGCAAACGATTGCTTCAAGCCGGTCAGCCGGTACTTTGACCGCATCATGCGCCCCGAGCAGCTTTTGACGGCCCTGCCGCGCGCATTCCGCACGCTGACGGATCCTGCCGATTGTGGCCCGGTAACACTTGCCTTCTGCCAGGATGTTCAGGCGGAAGCCTATGACTACCCGGAAAGTTTTTTCGAGAAAAAGACCTGGCGCTTCCGTCGTCCAGAGCCGGATTTTTCGGAATTCGAAGCGGCGGTTGCCGCGCTGAAAGCCGCGAAAAACCCGGTTATTGTTGCCGGCGGCGGTGTGCATTTCTCCGGTGCGACGGACACGCTGAAAGCCTTTGTCGAAAAGCACAAGATCCCGGTTGTGGAAACGCAGGCCGGCAAGTCGGCGCTTGCCTGGGATCACGCCTATAATTTCGGCCCGGTTGGTGTAACCGGTTGCGAAAGCGCCAATATCGTCTCGGAAAAGGCGGATCTGGTGCTGGGCATCGGCACGCGCTTCCAGGATTTCACCACCGGTTCCTGGGCGCTGTTCAAGAACCCGAACCGCAAGATTCTGGCGCTCAACGTGCAGGCTTACGACAGCGTAAAGCATGATGCGATTCCGCTGGTGGCCGATGCCAGGGTCGGGCTCGAAAAGCTCTCGGCAGCGCTTGGCGATCATGCCTTTGGTGAACCGGATGCGGGCCTCAAAGCCAGCTGGTTTGCCAAGGCCGATGCCGTGACCGCTGCACCCACGGATGCCAATACTCTTCCGACCGACATGCAGGTGATCGGCGCTGTTCAGCGCGCCTCACGCGACAATACGGTCGTCATGTGTGCCGCCGGCACCATGCCGGGCGAATTGCACCAGTTGTGGAAAGCCAAGCTGCCGCTGTCCTACCACATGGAATACGGCTTCTCCTGCATGGGTTATGAGATCGCCGGCGGCCTTGGCATCAAGATGGCCGAGCCCGAGCGCGATGTCATCGTCATGGTCGGTGACGGCTCCTACATGATGATGAATTCGGAGCTGGCAACGGCGGTCGGCATGGGCGTGAAGATCACGCTCGTCATCACCGATAACAGAGGTTACGGCTGCATCAACCGCTTGCAGATGGGCACCGGCGGGGCCGAGTTCAACAATCTTTACGCCCATTCGAATGTCAGCCCTATCGGCATCGATTTTGCGGCCCATGCGGCCGCGATGGGGGCGAAATCGCACAAGGTCTCCTCTATTGCCGAGCTGGAAACAGCCCTCGATGCCGCCCGCGCGGCGACCGAAACGACCGTGATCGTCATCGATACCGATCCCTATCCGACGCCGGATGCCGGTGGTTATTGGTGGGATGTCGCGGTGCCCGAAGTCTCGGAAAGACAAGAAGTCACAAACGCCCGCGCCGCTTATGAAGCCGCGCTTAAGGAAAGACAGTAAGATGGTTCTGTTTGGCACCAATCCCATTGCCTGGTCGAACGATGACGACCGCACGCTCGGCGCCCATATCAGCCTGGAGCAGTGCCTGGATGAGACCGCAAAGATCGGTTTCGACGGCATCGAAAAGGGCCACAAGCTGCCGACCGATGCGGCAGGCCTCACCTCGGTTCTGGAACCGCGTGGCCTGAAATTCGTCTCCGGCTGGCATTCGCTGAACCTGTTGACCAACACGATCGAAGAGGAAAAGGCTGCCATGCAGCCTTTCCTCGATGTGCTGAAGGCCATGGGCTCAAAAGTCATCATCGTCTGCGAAACCTCCAACGCCATTCATGGCGCTGACGATACCGCACTTGTCGACCGGCCGAAGCTTGCCGCAGCAGACTGGGAAAAGTTCGGCGCGGGCGTCGAGGCTCTGGCTGAATTTTCCGCATCACAGGGCATTTCGCTGGTCTACCATCATCACATGGGAACGGTGGTGGAGAGCGAAGCGGAAATCGATCTGCTGATGCAGCACACCGGCCCGCATGCCAAGCTGCTGCTCGATACCGGCCATTGCTATTTCGGCGGCGGCAACCCGGAAGCGGTGGCCAAGAAGTATATGAACCGCGTCGGTCATATCCATGCCAAGAACGTGCGCCCTGTGATTGCCGATCAGGTGCGTGGCGAAAAGCTGTCGTTTCTGGAAGGTGTGCGCCGGGGCGTGTTCACTGTTCCCGGCGATGCCGAAGGTGGCGTCGATTTCCCTGCGGTTCTCAAGATTGCTGCAGAGCATGGCTATGACGGCTGGGTTGTCATCGAAGCCGAGCAGGATCCAGATGTGCGCAATCCCTTCGAATACCAGAGCCTGGGGTTGAAATCGCTGAAGGCTATGGCCAAGGATGCGGGCCTGATTTCTGCCTGAGCCCGCGTCTTGACCTAAAGGAATGACCTTTTGAAATTTCTCGATCCCCACCATCCGTTTTTCAAGCCTCTCTGGCGGCGTATCCTCACGGCTGCGCTGCCGACAGTTTGGGGTGGGGTCGAGCTTTACAACGGCTCGACCGGCTGGGGCATCATGTTTGTCGCGGCCGGTGTCTATGCGGCCTACGAACTGCTGATCATGTATGACCGGACCATGGCGAACGCCGCCGCCGAACAGGCAGCCAGGGACGCCGCCCGGGACGCCACAAAGGGAGATGAGGAATGAGCGATCTGCTGCGCAAGCCCACGGGGAAAACCGGCAAGGTACATGACATCACGCCGGAAAGCGCCAACTGGGGTTATGTCGGTTTTGGTCTCTATCACCTGAAGCCCGGCGAAAGCGCTGCCGAACCAACCGGCGAGACGGAGGTGATCCTCGTTCTCGTTGAAGGCAAGGCCGAGATTTCCGGCGGCGGCAAGACGTTTGGTGAGCTTGGCGACCGCATGAACGTGTTTGAGAAAAAGCCGCCGCATTGCGTTTATATACCGGCCGGCGCCGACTGGTCGGCGACCGCCACGACTGATTGCACCCTTGCCATCTGCACGGCGCCAGCCAAGCCCGGCCGCGAGGCCGCCATCATCGGGCCAGCCGGCATTGCGCTCACCGAACGCGGCAAGGGCGCCAACACCCGCCACATTTTTCCGATTGCCATGGAAGAGCGTGATGTCGCCGACAGCCTTCTGGTCACGGAAGTCTTTACCCCCTCCGGCAACTGGTCGTCCTATCCGCCGCATCGGCATGACGAGGATAATTTCCCCGACATGACCTATCTGGAAGAGACCTATTACCACCGCCTGAACCCTGACCAGGGCTTTGGGTTTCAGCGCGTCTTCACCGAGGACGGTTCGCTGGACGAGACCATGGCGGTGTCTTCCGGTGATGTGGTGCTGGTGCCGAAGGGGCATCATCCCTGCGGCGCCCCTTATGGCTACGAGATGTATTACCTGAACGTCATGGCCGGCCCGATGCGCAAATGGCGCTTTGCGAACCACCCGGATCACGACTGGATCTTTAAGCGCGACAACCCGTGATTCTGGGTTGCCTCACCGGTGGCAGGGGCTTGATTGTCTCTCAATTGAGAGACATATTGACCCTTCCTAAGAGTGGAGAGGCCCGATGAGCAAGACGGCGATGTTGCATATCCGCGTGGATGAAACGCTGAAAGCGGAGGCTGCCGAAAAGCTCGCAAGCTTTGGCCTCACCGTTTCGGATGCCGTGCGCATTCTTCTGACGCGGGTGGCCAAGGAAGGGGGGCTTCCGGCCGGGCTGACGGCCGATCCTGAAGCCTATGACCGCTGGTTCCGCGCCAAGGTACTGGAAGCGCTGGACGACACCCGTCCGCCCGTTGCGCATCAGGATGTGATGGACGACATGCAGGCCCTCATCGACAGGAAGCGCCGTGCCCGTTCTTGAATGGCGCCAGACTGCCCGCGGCGACCTCTTTTCCCTCATCGATTACATCTCCGACCATAATCCGGATGCGGCGCAGCTGCTGAAGGACGAGATCGAGACGAAAGCACTTCACCTGCTGGCGCATCCGAAATCCTGCCGCGCGGGCCGTGTTTCCGGCACCCGCGAGATGGTCGTGCGCTCCAATTATATCGTGATCTATGCCGAGAATGATCGGGCCGTGACCATCCTGCGCGTCCTGCACGCCGCCCAGCAATGGCCGCCGGCACCGGATGCCGAGGATGACGGCTGAGATGATGTGCGGCGGCTCCCTGTCTCGGTTTTGGCCTTTGCCTTGGCCTTACGCCGGCAGAACGCCGCCGTCGCTCTCGCCTGCGATCAGTCTCATCGGCCAGAGCTGGTGTTTGGCCACATCGGGATAATGCTGAGTAAAGGCCGGCATGGTGGCGAGCAGGCTTTCGACCATGGCAATCCCAAGTTCGCGTAGCGCCGGTTTGAAGCAGGTGAGGCGGGGCGTCAGGAACTGTGCGAGCGGGCTGTACTGTCCAATCGCCACATCCCGGCCGGGCCTCCTCCGGTCCGCGATAAAACCCGATCACGGTTGCCTCGTTGAGCAGCGCCATGGCGGAAGGGCGGTCGACGCTTTCGATCAGATTTCACACATTTGCTGATCCCCGCGCCATCGCCAATGGCTTCAACGATCCCTGTGACTTCTTCCCCTGTTTCGCCATTCCGGAAGTGGCCTATGCCGATCTCATGCGGCGCCCGGTATGGCGCGTCACCAGAGGTGGGGCTGCACAAATCAGCGGCTTGAGCTGGCACTTATTTCGCCAATTGCCCTCTTGGTGGGCGCCTGAAAAAGGCTTCATTTGAGCCGATTAAGGCCCTTTACAAATGATATAAAGTGATAACAATAGGCACTAATAAAGTGCCCGTTGCCGCTGGGGATAAGTCCGAATGGACAGTTCGCGGATGGTGCACAAAACACTGGAGGCTCAAATGGAAATGTCGTCGCTCACCGCTCGTCAACTGTATGAGCAGGCCAAGGCCAATCCCACGCGCAGGCGTTTCGGCTTCGGAAAGAAGCCAATGCTGATCAACATCGATCTGCAATGTGCCTATACCCGCGTTGGTGAATTCGCCACCTCCTATGAGACGGATCCGAAACAGCTGGATTACGTCAACGCCCTCTCCGGCCTTGCGCGACAAAAGGGGTTGCCGGTTACCTGGACCTATGTGGCTTACATGGAATCCGGCGAGGATTGCGGTGTCTGGGGCACGCGCACCAACACGCCCGACTCGTTGCAGAACATCAAGGTTGGCTCGCGGCGTGCCGAATTCGACCCGCGCCTGAACATCGATCACGTCAAGGACATCGTGATCAACAAACGCATGGCTTCGCCCTTCCACGAAACGAACCTGCAGTCGCTGATGGTGTGGCACCAGTGCGATACCGTGGTTCTGACGGGAGGCTCGACATCCGGTTGCGTGCGCGCCTGTGTCGTGGATTCCATTTCTCGCGGCTATCGGGTCATCGTTCCCGAGGAATGTGTGGCTGACAAACATGAGAGCCCGCACTTCGCCAATCTTTACGACATCGCGATCAAATATGGCGACGTGATCCCCGTAACCGACGCCATTGCCTGGTACGAGGCCTATCAGCCGGAGGCGCGCTGATATGACCGCTGAGCCCATGAAGTCCGATCTCGGCCTTTACGATTATCTGCCCTGGCCGAACCGCCCGAAAATCGTCTGGCCTGATAACAAGAAGATCGCGGTCTGGATCGCGCCCAATATCGAGTTCTACGAATACAATCCGCCCAACAATCCCACACGCACGCCCTGGGCGCGCCCCAACCCGGATGTTTTGCAATATTCGCATCGCGACTATGGCAACAGGGCAGGCTGGCAACGCATGATGGCGGCCATGGATCGCGCCGGTTTTCGCGGTTCCGTCTCGCTGAATGTTGCGCTGTGCGATCATCACCCGGAGATCATCAAGGCGTGCGCCGATCGCGGCTGGGAATTCTTCTCCCACGGCATCTACAATACCCGATATGTCTATAACCTCGATATCGAGCAGGAGCGGGAGATGATCCGCGATGCCTTCGATACGGTGCGTCAGCATACGGGTCAGGAACTGGCAGGGTGGCTTTCACCGGCGCTTTCCAACAATTTCTGGACCATGGACATCCTGTCGGAAGCGGGCATTCAATATACCTGCGACATGTTCCATGACGACCAGCCGATGCCGGTGAAGGTCAAGAGCGGCAAGCTGATCTCGATGCCCTATTCGCTCGAGATGAACGATGTCATCGTCTACAACACGCAGAAGGTGACGCCGCGTCATTACGGCGAAATGATCAAGCGGCAATTCGATCAGCTGTACAAGGAAGGGGATGAAAGCGGCACGGTGATGTGCATTCCGCTGCATCCCTATCTGGTGGGCCAGCCGCACAGGATCGATGCCTTCGCCGAGGCGATCGAATATATCGCAGGCCATGACGGCGTCTGGCAGACGACCGGTCGCGAAATCGCCGCAGCCTATCATGCAAGCGGAGCCTACGATGCGATGAACGCGGCGATGGCTGCGCATAATGCAGGCAAGGAGGCACGCTGATGTCCATGCCCGACGATTACCTGAAATATCCGCAACGCCATTACGGCATGGACCATGACCGCTACGGCTGGAGCGATCTCTTTGAACGCCCGCCGATTGCCTGGCCGGGCGGCGCGCGGATTGCGCTTTCCATCGTCACCCATGTGCAGCATTTCCCGCTCGACATGCCGTCCAAGCCGTTCAAGGCTCCCGGCGCCCTGTCGATGCCCTATCCGGACTTCCGCTATTATACGAACCGCGATTACGGCAACCGCGTCGGCATTTTCCGCATTCTGAAGCTGCTGGGCGAAAAGAGCGTCAAGGCGAGCTTTGCCATCAACGGCATCATTGCGGCGCGGTATCCCGCGCTGGTGAAGGCCGTCCTGCAGGGCGGGCATGAGGTGGTCGCTCACGGCCTTGATATGGGCAAGGTCCACCATTCCGGCCTTTCGGAAGACCAGGAAAACGCCATCATCTCGGAGGCTCTGTCTCTGCTGCGGCAGGCGACCGGACAAAAAGTGGACGGCTGGCTGTCACCCGGCCGGGCGCAGGGTTTTAATACCCCCGATCTCCTGGCTGCCAACGGCGTGACCTACAGTCTCGACTGGGCGAATGACGATCTTCCCTATGAGATGCGCACGAAGAACGGTCCGTTGATCGCGATGCCCATGGCCTACGAGACGGATGACCGGGTGGTGGCGGACGAGTATTTCCAGTCCGAGGCGGAGTGGGCGCAGCAGGTCAAGGACCGGTTCGACGTGCTCTACCGGGAGAGCGCCGATTACGGCGGTCGCATCATGAGCCTGCCGATCCATACCTGGGTCTCCGGCATGCCCTACCGCATCGAATATCTGCGCGAAGTCCTCGATTACATCCTGTCGCATGATGGCGTCTGGAACGCTTCCGCAACGGAAATCTGTGCCGCATTTCGTCAGGTCGACCCGTCGGCCTGACCATGAGGGCGAGGGCGAAATAGACCTCCGCTCTCGGCGACGACATCGAACGGAAAGATCAAGACCATGGCGCATGTTGATGCACCGCGAACAATGCTGGGCAAGATCTGGGATGAGCACGAAATATTGCGCCATCCCTCCGGTCCGTCATTGCTCTACATCGACCGGGACATGATCCATGAAGGCAGCTTCCATGCGTTCGCGGATCTGAAGCGTCGTGGCCTTAAACCGCGCCGCCCGAAGCAGATTTTCGGCGTTGCCGATCACTATGTGCCGACCCTTGGCCGGACCTCGCGTGATGCCGCAAGCCCGGCCATCGCCCACATGATCGATACGTTCGATGAAAACATGGAATGGGGCGGTGTTCGCCATTTTGGCCTTTCCAGCCGCTCGCAAGGCATCGTGCATGTCGTGGCACCCGAGCAGGGAATTACCCTTCCAGGCCTGACCATCGTCTGTTCCGATAGCCATACCTCCACGCAAGGGGCATTGGGAGCGATTGCCTTCGGGATCGGTCAGTCGGAAAATGCCCATGTTCTGGCAACCCAGACCCTCTGGCAACTGCGCCCGAAGACCATGCGCGTCACGATCGATGGAACACTCGGGCAGGGGGTCACGGCCAAGGATGTCATGCTGGCGCTGATTGCCCGGATCGGCGCGGCAGGCGCCGGCGGGCACGCCATCGAATTTACCGGCCGGGTCGTTCGCGACATGTCCATCGAGGGGCGGCTGACGCTCTGCAACATGTCGATCGAGGCCGCCGCGCGTTTCGGCATGGTTGCGCCTGACGAGACAACATTTCACTACGTTCGCGGCCGTAAATTCGCACCGAATGAGCAGGAATGGGATGCGGCCGTCAGCCATTGGCGTCAGCTCGTCAGCGATGACGATGCCGAATTCGACCGCGAAGTCGCGATGGACGGGGCCGGGATCGCCCCCATGGTGACCTGGGGTACAAGCCCCGAGGATGCAATCTCGATTGAGGGACGGGTTCCCGATCCGGATAGCTTTGAGAGTGCCGACAAGCGCAAGGCGGCGGCAAAATCGCTTGAATACATGGAGCTTTCTCCGGGCACGCAACTGTCGGGCCTGAAGCTCGACAAGGTCTTCATCGGATCCTGCACCAACAGTCGCATTGAAGATCTGCGCGCGGCGGCCTCCATCCTCAAGGGCCGCAAGGCCACCATTTCGGCAATTGTTGTGCCGGGCTCCACGCAGGTGAAGGAACAGGCGGAAGCGGAAGGCATTGCCGCCCTCTTCCGCGAGGCCGGTTTCGAATGGCGCGATTCCGGTTGCTCCATGTGCGCAGCGATGAACGGCGATGTTGTCGGTCCCGGCGAACGCTGTGCGTCCACTTCCAACCGGAACTTTGTCGGCCGTCAGGGCCCAGGCGCCCGCACGCATCTCGTCAGCCCGGCCATGGCGGCGGCAGCGGCGATCAGCGGCTGTCTCACCGACGTGCGGCGGATCTGAGGAAACGATGATGAAAGCCTTCACGCGCGAGACATCGACAGTGACCATCATCCCCGGTGTCAATTGCGATACCGACCAGATCATCCCCGGCCGCTTCCTGAAAGCCGACAGGGCTGAAGGATACGGACAGTTCCTGTTCCACGATATCCGCCGGACGGATGATCAGGCGCTCGATCCATCCTTCCCGCTCAATCAACCGGGCGGTGATCGCGCCACGATCCTGCTGGTTGAGGATAATTTCGGTTGCGGTTCCTCTCGGGAAGGAGCGGTGTATGCGCTTGTCGACCACGGCATTCGTGCGCTGATCGGCCCCAGCTTCGGGGATATCTTCTTCAACAACGCGCTGAAGAACGGCCTGGTGCCTGTCCGCCTTTCGGCGGAGCACTGTGAAAGGCTTGCCGAGCATCTGGCTCGTTTTCCCGATGCGGAGGTGACGGTGGATCTGGCGGCATCGGAGCTGATCCTGCCCGGCAATCTCGGGCATCACCCCATCGTCATCGACGCTTTTGCCCGCGAATGCATTCTTCAGGGTCTCGACGAGATCGAGATGACCTTCACCTACCTGGATAAAATCAAGGCTTTCGAGAGCAATCGAATGGCTTCGCATGCCTGGCTGGCCCGGTGACGGTCGGATCAGCAGGTCACTTTCGCCGTCATCAAAAAGAAAACTGGGAGCATAATAAGATGAACTACAAGATTGATCGTCGCGACCTTTTGAAGGTTTCCGGCGCTTTGGTGGCGGGCCTTGCGGCGCCAACCATCCTTCGTGCGCAGACATCCACCATCAAGGTGGGCGTTATTGAACCCTTGACCGGCAACCTTGCCTATAACGGTACGCAGAGTGCTGCCGGCGCGAAATTCGCGGCAGAAGCCATCAATGCCGCAGGCGGCATCAAGAGCATGGGCGGTCGCAAGATCGAACTGGTTATCGTTGATGCGCAAAGCCGTCCGGAAGCCGCGGCCGCCGGTGTTGATACGCTCGTCCAGGCTGGCGCCTGCGCGTTTACGGGTGCAACGGCGTCTGCCCTCGGCCTTGCCTCATCACAGGCTGCCGCCAAGTATAATCTTGCGCAGGTGTTTTCCATCGGTACGGCCGAAACGGTCGTCACACGCGGCCTGCCGAACGTGTTCCGCTTCACGCCGGGCGTCAACAAATGCACCAGCGTCGCTCTGGAAAACCTGAAGCTTTTGAACCAGGGTGCCGGTAACGCGGTCAAGACGGCGGCGATCGTCCACGAAGATGGTCCCTTCGGCTCCAACATGGCCAAGATCCTGGCCGAACAGCTGCCGAAGCAGGGCATCCAGGTTGTCGAGACCATCTCGCACCCGACACCGCAGCGCGACTTCTCCAACATCGCGCTTCGCGTCAAGGCGTCCAAGGCGGACATCCTGATCCCGTCGAACTATCTGAATGAATACACCTTGATGGCGCGCGCCCTGAACCAGCAGCGCGTCGAACTGAAGGCGATCTATTCCATCCTCGGCGGTGCCGCCTCCAACATCAAGTTCGTGCGTGAAAACAACGAAGTCGCCCAGTATGTGATGGACTGCAATCACTGGTACGACCCCACCAAGGACGAATCCAAGGCACTGGCTGCCAAGGTGGCGGAAGCCAAGCTCGACCTGACCTATGACATCATGGTGTCCTATGCGACCATTCAGGTCATTGCCGATGCCCTGGAGCGCGGTGCGTCCGACGACCGCCAGAAGATGATCGAAGCGCTGGCCGCCTCGAGCTTCGACAAGTCGATCATGCCCTATGGTCCGACCAAGTTCGTCAACGGTGACAACGTCAACTCGCAGCCGGTCAACACGCAGATCCGCGGTGACAAGATCGAACTGGTATTTCCAAAGCAGTATGCCAGCGCCGAAGCCGTCTTCCCGATCCCGGCGAAGAAGTAATGCAATCCGTCTCCGGGGATCACACGATTTCCGGAGACGGTCTTCCCGAGACGGAGAGGCGAGCCCTGATGTCGAGTCTGATCTTTCCCGCTGTGTTGAGCGGCCTGATGATGGGAGCAGTCTATGCGCTGGTGGCGCTGGGCCTGACCCTGATCTATGGCGTGCTCCACATCATCAATTTTGCGCATGGCAGCCTGCTGATGCTGGCGCTCTATGCGGTCTATTTCCTGTGGAGCTATTTCGGCGTCGATCCTTATCTCGCCATTCCCATCGTGCTGCCGGTTTTCTTTGTCCTCGGCTATTGTCTGCAGCGCGGTCTCATCACGCCGATGAGCAACGGTTCCGAACAGAATATCCTTCTGATCACGCTTGCAGTCTCGATGATCATCGAGAACCTGGCGCTCTATTTCTGGACCTCGAATACCCGCACCGCCGATATCGCCTACGCTTACGATACGGTTGAGATCCTGGGGGCCTTCCTGCCGCTCGGTCGCGTCATCGCCTTCTGTGCGGCGATCGCGGTTGCCCCGTTGCTGTGGTGTTTCATGGCCTATACGCGAACCGGTTCGGCCATCAGGGCCGTGGCCATCGAAAAGCGCGGCGCAGAACTGGTCGGCATCGATGTCAACCACACCTATGCCATCTGCTTCGGCATGGGCACGGCTTGCGTGGCGCTGGCGGCATGCCTGCTTCTGCCGACATTCTACATTACCCCGCAGGTCGGCTACACCTTTGTGCTGGTCGCTTTCACCACCGTCGTGCTGGGCGGCATGGGCAGTCTGCCCGGCGCCTTGATTGCCGGTCTTCTTCTGGGTGTCATCGAATCCCTGTGCGGCCTCTTCCTAGGGGAAAGTCTCGGGCAGATCGGCATCTTCCTCGCCTTCATCCTCATCCTTCTGTTCAAACCGTCAGGACTTATGGGGAGGGCGCGTTGATGAAATCGCAATCCATCGGCCAGCTCGCGCTCGCCGCCGCGGCACTGTGTTATCTCTTCGGGGTCTATTTCGCTTCCTCTCCGGTCTGGATGGGCTTTACCATCAATGCGCTGGTCATTGCCGTGATCGCGATGTCCTGGAATATCACCGGCGGTTTCGGTGGGCTGTCCTCCTTCGGCCATGCGGCGCTTTATGGCACCGGCGCCTATGCCTCGGCCATTCTTCAGGTCAAATACGGCATGAACGCCTGGGTCGGTTTCGGTGCCGGCATTCTGGCGGGTGCGGCCATGGGCGCCTTCATCGGCGCTCTGTCCTTCCGTTATGGTCTTCGCGGCTCCTACTTCGCGCTCGTCACGCTTGCCTTTGCCGAGGTGCTGCGCATCTGCGCCTCATCCTTCGAATTTACCGGCGGCGGCAGTGGTCTTCAGCTGACGCTCGCCCCAGGCCTTGCAAACCTGCAGTTTGCAGATCGAACGGTGGTCTACACAGCGCTTCTTTTTGTCGTGGCGGTGGTGATGGGGCTGACTGCGCTGATCAAATACTCCCGCTTCGGCGCCTATCTCATCGCTGTGCGCGAAAATGAAGATGCTGCGCGTGCGCTCGGCATCGACACCTACCGCATCAAGGTGCAGGCCATGGCAATTTCCGGTGCGTTCGGCGGTCTGGCTGGCGTGCTTTATCTTCAGCTCTGGCTCTTCATCGACAGCAATGTCGTCTACGGCAGCGCGGTTTCCATCGAAGCCCTGATCGGGCCGATCATTGGCGGTGCGGGCACGGTCTGGGGGCCGCTGCTCGGCACGCTTGGCCTGCACTTGCTGGGCGAAGGTGCAAAACATCTGCTTCCCAATGCGCCTGGCCTCAACTTCGTTCTCTATGCGATCGTGCTGATCTGTGCGCTGCGCTTCCTGCCGCAGGGGCTCGTGGGACTTGCGGGCAAGATCGGTGCCTTCACCAGAAAGAAGGAGGACGACAATGCTTGAGGTTCGCAATCTCTCGAAAAGCTTCGGTGGCCTGAAGGCGGTTTCGGATGCCACGCTGGATGTGGCGGAAGGCTCCATTGTCGGTCTCCTCGGACCCAATGGAGCGGGCAAGACGACCTGTTTCACCATGATCGCCGGCTTCACGAAGG
>JAIXTO010000021.1 GCA_027483885.1 Rhizobiaceae bacterium | reverse complement strand
GCCTTCATCTTCTCGGCCACATCGCTCGGCAGGCCTGCTCGTTTGCCGGTGTCGACCTCGGTCTTCTTCACCCATTCATGCAGCGTGGCTGGCGAGCAGCCGATCTTGGCCGCAATAGATGAAACGGCAGCCCACCGCGACGGATGCTCTGCTTCGTGATCCAGCACCATACGAATGGCACGTTGACGGACTTCAGGTGAAAACTTGTTCGTTGTCTTGCTCATGGTGGCTCCACTTTCTCAGAAGTTGGAGCCTCCGGCAAACCCGGCGCGGTTCAGTCCCCGCATTTTGGGCAGAACGGCTCGCCGCCGTTGCTCGACCAGCGAAACCGGCAGAACACGCCGTAGGCATCGGACTCCGTCAGCGACCACAGGTCGGACGGATCAATGTCGCGTGCGTTGCGGGTCAACAGGGAGTGCTGGCCGTACTCGTCCTTGGGATCAGGCCAGGAGCACCGGTCGTATTTCCAACCTCCGGTCTCCGTCCCAGAAAGGGTCGTAGGCGTTGGGCAGGATCAGCGGGCGGGAATTTGATGTCATGTTCTACTCTCGATACAAACACACGCTTTCAAATCCACCCTTGGGGCGGATACACAGGTCAGCGGGCTATGCGTATCGACTTGAACATGTGGTACTCGTACCAGGCGGATCGGGGGCTGTCGAATCGATCCGTGGCGAGAGAGTTAACGGTCTGTTAAAAAATGGTTCAGTTTAACTTCTGTGTGGGGACTGAAACAATTTACGATGCGAGAAGCATGCCAAAAACGGGAACCAAGCAGATTGTCATGGATGCCGCAAAGTTACGTTGTACAAAGGTGACAAACCAAGCCGACACGTACACAAGCGACAAAGTGATGCCTCCGAAAATATTGAGCGATACCGGTGCGCCGAGAGACCAGAAATGCATAATGGCAATAACTACAGCAGACAGACACAGTATTCCATACGCTAGGTGCGCAGTGAGCATGAACCCATCAGAAATGGAACGTACGTGTGTAACGTGGGATGTCATGGGTGTCTCCAAGTGTCGCTAGGACGTTAATCAAAGGGTTCGGCCATTTGACCCCCATGTCAACTAAATCTTCGCATCCTTCAGTTCTTTGCGGCCCCTCATCCAACGTCAAAGCATCTCAAATTCTCAACTATAACGCGTGTTTTTTATCTTCCGCCACTTTTGTGGCATTTGCTACATAATTCCGGATAACCCTTCTTCCAGTACGTCGTGCCATACGCGGCGAGCACCATAAGTGCGGTCGCTGGATTTGAAGCTCTGCGTGATCTTCTCCAGCAGAACCTCATCATAGCGGGCGTGTTCGCTCGGAGAACGATTGAGCCAGGCATGGAAACCTGAACGAGACCCCCCCAGCGCTTCGCAGAGCCATGCCACCGGCCAGATCGAACGGTGCTTTGCAATGAACGCGAACCTCATATCGCGTCCCTGGCAAAGTAGGCTGCGGCCTTTTTTAGGATGCCGCGCTCCGCCTTCAACTTGGCGACTTCACGACGGAACCGATCGATCTCAAGCTGCTCTGGCTTCATCTGGCCTTTTCCAGGAAAGGACTGGCTGGGATCGTCGCCGTGCTCGCGAACCCATTTGCGCAACACATTCTCGTGGACATCAAGGTCACGGGCCGCCTGGGCAAAAGTGACCCCACGCTCCTTGACCAACTTCACCGCCTCAAGCTTGTACTCGCGGCTGAACTTCCTTCGTTGCATTCATGCTCTCCGGTTTCAGGAGGAACATCTTAACTCGCTGTCCACGAAACCCGCAGCAGGCCAACATGACTAGCGTGTCCACCTTGGTTGTTGAACCAGTCGACCCATTTCAGCATGGCAAACTCCGCGGTGTTGAAGTTGCGTCACGGCCTAAGATGCAACTCAACTCATTCAAGGGCAAATCCTTGTCCATTTTGATACCTTCAATCTGCAGCGGTGGAAGGCGGATACACCACGGCGCCACTGGGTGCGATTCACGTCACAAGCAAAACGGGGCGGAGATATATTCTAGCCCAGCGATTCTTCTTTTAGCAATCTCTGAGCTAGGGCCAGCAGTCGTTCATCTGAGCATCTGGAGCAGGCGAGGGCAGAGATCGAAAGGATCGGTGGTGATCCCGACGCCTTTATCCGCTTCCATGTCCGTCGTCCCGAAGCACTCCGTCGTGCCGGTCATGTTGAGCGGATCGATGCCGACCATTGGAAGATCCCCGGTGATTTTCCCGAACGTTGCATGGCCTATGACGCCAGAGACCGGGCGAAGGATTTTACCGTCCGCACACTGTCCACCCTCGACCTCAACAGCCAAATCGGCAGCGACGGCGCCACGTGGCTGGACCGGGAGCTTGTCTCCCGTGACCGCACGCCACTCACGCAAGCAGGTTTTCGCTTGGAGGTTAGCGAGGCGATGGACCGCCGCCGCCAAAGCCTAGTCGATCAGGGACAAGCCGTGCGTCTCGACAATGGTAGCATCCGGGCGCCAAACGACCTGCTCGAACGTCATGAACGAACTGAGATCGACCGAGTTGGCCGGCAGATGGCGGCGGAGCGGGGTCTGTCCTACACTTCCAGCCAGCCAGGGGAATATGTCAGCGGATCACTGAAGGGTGGTGTTTGTCGTGATTTGGATTGCGCATTTTGCCTGTCGTCACGCGACGCAGATTGCTATCCACGTCGGCGACGTGGCGGGCGGCACAGGTCGGGGATGTGAATGCGGCGCTTCATCCTGGCAACGGCCGACCAGACGGTGGCGATCCAACATTGATGTTGTGGCAGGAGTGGCGGGCGGCCCATGCTCAGGTCGAGAATTCTGCCGAAAGCAGCAGCGGCTTGAAACCGCACTGATCGAGGCTGTCGGGTTTCCCCATGTGGACATCGCCTTGCCGGATCAGGAATGCGTGGTCGCGGCTTTCACCATGGAGGAAATTGACCGCCAATTTGGCGATGCGCCGGAACGCGCCAAAGCAAAGCGGACGGCAAAGGCGCTTCTTGCAGAGCGTCAAGCCGCTTGGGACGCACTGGACGATCGGATCGGATACAGCCGCGCCAAGGAGGCGGAGGAGAAAGCCTTTACGATGCAAGAGCAACGATTGAATGATCTGTTTTCACAACCGGCTCGATCGGTTGTCGGTGTCGCCGCAAAGCTACATACCGTTATTGCTATGGGAGAAGACAGTCCAGGCGATGAATTTCCATGGCCGCAAATCAGGGTGGCGATGGCGGACCTGCTTAGTCGCGGCAGCAGACATTCGGGCGTCTGATCGGATCGGGGTGGTTCACGCTGCCAATGATCGTTTTGCGCCAACCGCGCTCATTCGCTAAGGGGCGCCATGATTTCGGCGCTGTCGACAACATTGGCGAAATCGGATTTGAGATGGGCCATGGTGACATCAAAAATCGCGCGAGCAGACAGTTTTTCATCGGGAAGGTCGAAGCCCATGACAGCATCACGGACCACGATCATCGTAAAGCCAAGATCCGACCCAACTCGAACCGTCGTGTTGACACAGTAACCTGCAACGGCACCTGTGACGACGAGAGTATCGATGTGATTGTCCCGGAGATAGTTTTCCATGTCGGTGGATGCAAAGGGGGATGATGTGCTTTTGACAAAAACGGGCTCCTGGCAAAGGGGTTCGACGCCTGGCATCACCCGTTGTGCTGGTGCGCCTGGGTGCATCGGTGATGTCGGATCGGGGTCGCCATGATGAACATGGATTATCGTCTCACCGTCCTTACGAAATTTCGCAGCTAGCGCTGCGATCTTGACGACTGCATCGCCATGGACATGATCACGCCCGCTATCGAGGCGGTCCTGCGAGTACATCTGCATATCAACGATAACAAGAGCTTTTCTCAAAATCCGTGATCCTGCAGGTCTGCAAAGGCAATAGTCTTGGCTATCATGTGCAAACATATCTGCAAAGGGCCGACTGCCGACATTGCTCAGAAGCGCCAATACCGGACATTGCGGGCGCCGCAAAATTCCCTGTTGTGCGACGTCGCAAAAGTCAGGAAAGCAAGTGTCGCTTTAATTGGGATTTCGCGACACCTAATCCTCCTGGAAAAGAGCCCTTGACGTTAACACTAATGTTAAGGTGCTAGACCGATGTGGAAAGGGATCGAGATGCAGATCAAGGAAGCGGCTGAAAGGCTCGGGATTTCGGAGCGTATGTTGCGGCACTACGAGAAGGCGGGCCTTATGAACGCTCGCCGCTCGCAGAACGGCTATCGCAGCTATAGCGAAGCCGACCTGCGCCGCGCGGGCCGCATCCGCGATCTCATTGCGACTGGCTTTTCCACACGCGAGGTCCACGCCATGGCGGCCTGCCTCTCCGATGAGGGGGCTGGCCCCTGCGAGGGCGGCATTCCGCAATTGCTGGAGAAGCTTGAGCATATTGACCGGCTACGCGCCGATCTCGATGCAAGGCGGGAAGCGGTCCTCGGCCGCCTGGCCATGTTCAGGGAGTCCCTTTCGCTCCATCACGAAAGGAACGACCCAAACCATGCTGCGCCTGATATTTCTCTTCCTGATCGCCTTCCTCGTGGGAGCCGACGAATTCCTGCTGGGACCAATCCTCACACCGATCGGCGCTGACCTTTCGGTTCCTCCCGAGCGCATTGCACTCTTCATCGCCGCCTACAGCTTGCCGTTGGCGTTCATGGCTCCGTTCCTCGGCGGCATCTCCGACCGATACGGCCGTCTCGCCGTGCTCGTGCCCGCAACCCTCGTGTTCGGTCTGGCATCGATTACCACGTCCCTCGTCCCCAGCTTCGAGATCGGGATTGCCACTCGCATCCTGACCGGCGCGGCCAGCGGCGGGATGCTTGGCATCGCTATGGCGATGGCCGGCGATCTCGGCGAGAGGGGAGCGGCCAAAGCCATCGCCTTCGTCACGTCAGGCTTGACGCTTGGCATCATCCTCAGCCCTGGAATTGGCGCGATCTCGGCGGAGTTCTGGTCATGGCGCTTTGCGTTCGGTTCGATCGGTGGGCTGGCTTTGATCGTGATGCTGATCGGCCTTCCGTCGCTGCGGGCGGCTCGCGGGCCGAACAGTCAGCCGAACATCGATATCGCCGAAGCGGCAGGACCGCTCTTTGTGCCTGGCGCGTTGGGAAGCCTGATCGCCATGGCGGCCGGTCTCGGTGGCGCCATCGGCTGCTTCGCCCTCGTCGGCGAGCGGCTTCGCTCCCTCTATGACTGGGATACGGCGACGATTGGCATAATCTATGCCGTCTTCGGCATTCTCACACTGGCCGGCAACTTTGCCATGCCGATCGCGCTGGCGCGGATCGGAAGCGGCCGGGCCCTGATGCGGGTCGCACTGCTGTTCGTGATGGCCGCTATTGCCGTTACCTATGTCTTTGACTCGCTCGGACCGGTTCCGATCTTGCTGGCTCTGGGAATCTGGGCAGTTCTCGGCGGCATAGGCGCTCCTGGTCTGCAAACCCATATCGCACAGCTTTCGCCGTCCCGCAGAGGCACTCTGATGGCGTTAGCCGGAAGCGCCATGAATTTCGGTGTAGCAGGCGCTTCCGCGCTAGTTGCCGGCGTTTATCCTGCCAGTCCGGCATGGGTTGCCGCCGTCGGCGCAGGGCTGATCGCAATTGCGATTGTTGCCCTGCGTCCGTCGCACAATGGCGAAATTGAAGTGGCTTCGTCCGGATAAGTGGGGAGTTTTACGAAAACTGATCCAAATGGGTTGCCATAGCGCTTGACGATGATAAACGGGAATTCCGGCTCCATTCCAAAAAGGAAACTGTTATGCCGGATTTCTCTCCAATCATGCTCTTTGCTGCTGCGGCGCTGGTTCTGACCGCGACGCCTGGCCCGGATATGCTCCTCATAGCTTCCCGTAGTGTCAGCCAAGGGCGATTTGCCGGATTTCTGACATATGCCGGAATAGCTGCTGGCACCTATTGTCACGCGATCGCGGCTGGGCTTGGACTATCCCAACTCTTTGTTGCCGTTCCCATTGCCTATGAAATCGTGCGCTGGGCCGGTTGTCTCTATCTGCTTTACCTTGCCTATAAGACGATCCGGTCGGAAGGTTCTGCCTTCTCGCCTTCGGTCTCACTCAAGCGGCTCTCAAGCCGGCGGATTTTCATGGAAGGTCTAGCCACAAATCTCCTTAACCCGAAAATGGCGCTTTTCGTTCTGGCCCTCTTTCCTCAATTCGTTGACCCGACAGGCGGGGCGGTGCTTTTACACATGGTTCTGTTGGCTACGATCTTGAACGGGATCGGCTTCATCGTGAATGGAACCGTCATCCTCTTGGGCGGCCATATACGGAGCCGTCTCTCCGGCATCCGTCGGTTTCCCAAGCTTCCGCAGTATCTTCTTGCAACCGTATTTGCTGGATTGGCGTGCCGGCTCGCCCTCGGAGAGCGAACTTAATTTTCGCCGCATGCCGGCGATTTTGTCGCGAAAATCCTAATATTTGCGACAAAATCGCTGGCCCAGATCGACCCCGTTCAGTGTTGAAGTAGTACATATACCAGTAGCGGGCTTCCTCAATCGCTGGGGCGGGCTTCCAGGCATTCGCGATGTCCTGAATGTTGTAGCCCTGTCCGCAGCTTACGAGGCCGCGAACCCGTTCGGGCCCGAGTGCCGCCACGATGCAGGCGGCTCGGCCTCCCCAATCGTAGCCGCCAAGGAAAGCAGTTCTGATTGAGAGCGCATCCATGAATGCCAACAGGTCGAAGCCGAGCGCGGCTTGCTGGCCTGACCATATTGTCTCTGTGGATAGAAAGCGGGTCGGACCGTAGCCACGCAGGTAAGGGATAAGGCAGCGATAACCACGTCCGGCGAGACTGGCCGCAACGGCGTCATAGGCGCGGGCGTCATAGGGAAAACCATGTCGTCGGATGACTGGATTGCCGCCTTCCGGTCCGATCTCATTGTAGTGGATTTCAAGACAGCCTGCCTTGATCGACGCTATACCGATATTTTCCCAACTGCCCCGATTTTCCCGACCATAGGACATGGGGCTGAATGTCGGCAATGGCTCAGGCCGAATGTCAAAGAAGTCAGGCGTTCTGCAACACGACTGCCTCGACCGATGGTCGGCGGCGGCTGAGTAAAAACAGGTTCAGGAGCGCGCCGCATGAACATAGTATGGCAAGGCAAAGAAGGACGTGACTGCCAAACTGTGTCAGCAGACTGATAAGGATCGGAGGTGATGCGGCCGAAATCAGATTGAGCGGCAGTGCGATGCGCGACGTTGCCTTGGCAAATTCGGCTTTGTCGTAGAATACCAAAGGGACAGTGGCCCGGGACACCGCCAGCGCGCCGCTGCCCAGGCCATAAATCAGGATAAAGCCGGCGATTGTCCAATAGGTGCCACCGCCCACGATGAGCAGCAGCATGGCGACGGGCAGGCCGATACCGGCGACCAGGCCGGTGGTGATCCCATCCCATCGACCGCCACCCAGGAAATCCAGTCCGCGAGCACACACCTGAATGACCCCCAGCATCGAGCCAAAGGCAATCGCCTGGGGCGTTGGTAATCCCTCCGCCTGCAAGAGTTCGATCAGTACGGCAGAAAACCCGAAGGTAACGAAGGCATTGAGGGCGATGGCCGTCACGATCAGCGTGAAAGTGCCCTTGCGTGCAATAGTCGCCCGCCCGATTGCCGGCTCTGATGGGCTCGACGCCTCACCCGGAGATGCCCTGCGCGGCAAACCGAAGAAATAGAACGGCAGGCATACCAGCACCATCATTGCTGCATAGCCGAGGCAGGTGCCACGCCAGCCAACTGCTCCCGAAAGAAATGCGGTCGTCGGCCAGAAGATACTGCTAGACAGCCCCGTTACCAACATGAGTGCGCCGATGGCGCTCTTGGCATTTCGTCCGGCGATCTCATTGAGCATGATATAGGCGGCTGTGGTTAGTGTGGCGCTGCCGGCCGTGCCCAGGATCACCCAGGCGGCGAAATAGAGCACTGGCCCTGTAGAAACGGAAAGCAGCACAAAGCCGGGCGCAGCGAGAACAGCCCCGGCCATCATGACGCGGCGGGCGCCGAACCGCATAAATCCCTTCGCCAACACCGGAGCCCACAGGCCCATGACGACATACAGGACCGAAGTGCCAGCGAAGACCGCCTCAATGTTCATGCCAAGATCGGCGGCAACCTGCCGGCCGATGATCGCGGGAAGGCTGACCGTACCCCACCCGATGACCTGCGTCACGGCAAGGACGAAGAGGACACCGATGATTTTTCTGTCGGGTCCCGAGAACCGCATAGGCCTGCCAATAACAATAAAAATTGCTGATTAGCAGGCTTCAGATATCAAGTGGATGACAGCTGTGTTCAAGTGCGACGGATCAATGCTGAAAAAGTCACGAATTACGCGCCATCAACGCCCTTCTGATGGCAGTCGGCGGGCGTTTGTAGACCTCCTGGAAAACGGTATTGAAGCGCCTGAGACTCCCGAATCCAGATTGCAACGCAATGTCCGTTATCGGTAGGTCCGTTTCGGTCAGCAAACGCTTTGCCCGTTGTACGCGAGCCGTCCTCGCCACCTGCGTCGGGCTTGCTCCGAGATGCTTCTGAAACAGCCGGGACAAATGGCGCGCACCGACGCCAACGCGCTCCGCGAGGGTTTCAACTGTCGCACCGCGCCTATCAAGCGCGCCTTCCTCTCGTATCAGTCTGGCCGCCCTCT
Organism: Rhizobiaceae bacterium; assembly: GCA_027483885.1. Classification (GTDB taxonomy): domain Bacteria; phylum Pseudomonadota; class Alphaproteobacteria; order Rhizobiales; family Rhizobiaceae; genus Neorhizobium. The sequence continues at coordinate 37,276 of JAIXTO010000021.1, read as the reverse complement.
CAACGATCGTCACACTTCCCTTCCAGGCGGAACAAAAAGGGGCCGATTCCGGCCGACAACGCAGGCATGGCCGATAGCCTGCTAGTTCGGCCGCCGTCGCGCTCGGCAGAAACTCGATATTGTGACGATAAGGCAGCCGTACTGGGCAGACGCAGCGGCAATAGACACCGGTGGTTCGCACGCCGATAAAAAACCGTCCGTCGAAACCTGGATCACGCGCAAGCCAAGCCTGCTCGCATATCGAAACATCCAAACTCATGGCGTCACCATATAACAATGCCTGCCCTCGTAGAAGGACGGAGTCCGAATCCGGCGAGCAGGCGGCAGGTGGGCGGATAAACCTGCCGTATCGCGTCAAGGCAGGATCACACGATGCAGAAACCTGGAACTATGCGGCTCTTCGACTGGGCTCTTCTTCTCGTTTTATCCGTTCTTTGGGGCGGTTCCTTCTTCTTCTCAAAGGTCGCACTTTCGGAGCTACCACCTTTGACTGTCGTTTTTGCCCGGGTCGCCATTGCTGCGATCGCGCTGTTCATCTATCTGCGAGCAACTCGGCACGCTATTCCAACAGCGCCCGGCATATGGGCCGCGTTCTTTGGTATGGGGGTGTTAAACAATCTGATCCCGTTCAGCCTGCTATTCTGGGGGCAAACGCAAATACCCAGCGGCCTGGCGTCGATCCTCAACGCAACGACACCCATTTTCTCCATTCTCGTGGCCCATTTCTTTACAACAGACGAACGCATGACGCCGAACACGGTCGCTGGCATCGTCTTAGGCGTCATGGGTGTCGCGCTCATGATGGCGGGGAATGCGGTCTCTTCGCAGGCGCTTCCATTCCTGGCATTGTTCGCGTGCTTGGCTGCGGCTCTGTCATACGGGTTCGCGGGCGTCTTTGGCCGGCGTTTCCGGCGCATGGGGGTCGCGCCGGCGGCCAGCGCGTTTGGCCAGACGGCAGCAACAACGATCATGATGCTGCCGATTGTCGCGCTGGTTGATGCACCGTGGCATCTGGCGATGCCGAGCGTCATGACGATTGCAGCTCTCCTGGGATTGGGACTGCTTTCAACCGCACTGGCCTATATCCTCTTTTTCCATATCCTCGCCGTTGGCGGCGCGGTCAACAGTTCGCTCGTGACGTTGCTGATTCCCGTGAGTGCAGTCCTGCTTGGAAGCCTGTTTCTGGGAGAGGTACTGGCGATCAACCATTTCGCGGGCATGGCCTTGATCTCTCTTGGTTTGTTGTCGATCGACGGTCGCTTGTTCAGTTGGCTTCGCAGAGAGCGCAGAGTGAGAAGGTGATGCAGGAGATCCGCTACACATTCATGGACAGCCCGATCGGGCGCTTGCTGCTGGCAGGTGATGGCCGCGCGCTATCCCATCTTGGCTTCCCGAGCGGAAAGGGCGCCATCACGCCGCGACCGGAGTGGAGGCATGATGACGAAATCTTCGGCGACGTGAAGGGGCAGTTGCAGGCATATTTTGACGGGACACGGCGAGAATTCGATCTTCCGCTCGATCCGCAAGGCACCAGCTTTCAACGCATGGTGTGGCGGGAGCTGACACGAATTCCGTTCGGCGCGACAATCAGCTATGGCGAACTGGCACGCCGCATAGATAATCCAGCGGCGAGCCGGGCGGTCGGAGCCGCAAACGGTAGCAATCCGATCCCGATTATCATCCCATGTCATAGGGTCATTGGCGCGAACGGAAGTCTCACCGGGTTTGGCGGCGGCATCGAAACAAAGAAATGGCTACTCGCATTGGAGCGAGTCCGCCCAATCAGCGACCAAACGCAGTTGCTGTGAACGCCTTGTTGGAAGCCCCGAAACCTAAGACATACTGTCGCTGAGGATTACTGCGACAATTCGGCAGTTTGAAGAGCTTAATCGGTGACCTGCCGATCTTATGGATACCATCCGTGTATCACGGCTTCTGCACAATGCGTCCGCTGCCTTTGATCTCTGTGCGCCGCATTTCCGGATGTCCTGACACCTCGACATTGCCACTCCCAGCAATTGAGACATCTGCATCTAACTTGGCATTTATCTTCGCATCGCCGCTCCCGTAGATTTGCACCGCTGCCGACTTTGCAATCAGGCCATCGAAACGGGCTTCGCCTGAGCCGAAAATGCTAAGGTTGACTGCGTCTGTGGTTCCGCTAGCAATGGCATTGCCGCTGCCCTTGATGCTCACCTGAAGCTGAGGCTGGTTGATCTGCGAGAGTGTCAAATCGACATTGCCCAGCAAATCCCATCGGGTGATGGCCGGTCCCGACAGATTGACGTCTAGCCGGGAAGCAAACCAGCCCGGGTCGCAATCCAGGCTCAATCGGCCGGATTCGAGCTTCAGATGATCTAGAAGCGCCGGGTCGCCGCCGACAACGGCCTTAGCCTTGTCCGATGGCTGGTAATGGACGGTGCCTGGCAGGTCGATCACCAGCCTGTCGCTCGATGTGAACGGCAGTGTAATTTCATGCCGTGTGCCGCTTGCGGGTTCGCATGTCGCCTCCCCGCTCCACAGGGTGGCCGTGTTCAACCAACCGGAACCGGAGAGAGCGGTTCCGAGCGCTAGAAATACGGCGGCACCGACTAGTCCGGTTGCGGCAATAAGTGTCAATTTACTGGTCATCTCTTACACCCTCGGAAGATTCGATTGAATATTCAGGCACCGTGCCGGTTTGGCTGGACCAGACGGAAATGCAGGCGTGCGTAATGTCCAAGGACGCGGATACCGGAACCGAGCGCCATCAGCAGCAACGCACCGCCGCCGATGAAGCTGCTCAGAAGTCCAGCGCCGATGCACAGGCGACCCAGCAGCGTCGTGAGTGCGGCCCCGTGGCCGAAGAACAATGCCGTGCCGAGTACCTTCAAACCGGCCGCGCCGATCGCCACCAGTCCGGCCGCAAGGCCCAGCGCCAGCAGACTTGCCAAGACCAGCAGCGGCAACAGGAAAAGCAGATCGACGATCACAAGTCCGGTCAGAGCCATGGCCGCAGCGACAAGGTTCGAGAGGCTCCAGCCCGCTTCCAGACGTCTCAGCCCAATATCGGCCCGCAATTCACGCGCGATCCTCGCGGGGTCGCCAAGTGCCGAGGCCACCTCTGTCTCTCCGCGGCCCCGGTTGCCGGATTCGGCGAAATGGGCCGCATAGTCAGACATGATCTCTGCGATCTCGTCGTCCGGAAGACCACCAAGTCCGCGCCGCAACGTGTCGAGAAAGGCATCCCTGGTCATGGCAAATCCTCAAGAAGTTTATCGACGGCGGTCGCAAAGGAGCGCCAGTCATTGCGGTGGGCCTCGAAAACGGTCTGGCCGAGCAGTGTGAGGCGGTAATATTTGCGGGGTGGCCCGCTGCTGGACTCGACGAGGCGGGTGGCGACGAGGCCGTCGTTCTGCATGCGGCGCATCAGTGGATAGATCGTGCCTTCGCCCATGCCGACGGCCGCGACAAGCGTGCTGGCGATCTCATAGCCGTAACTCTCGCCGCGCGACAGCACGGCCAGGACGCACAGGTCGAGCGCGCCTTTTCTCAGTTGAACCTGGATCGAGTCGGTCATCGCATTTTCCGTATTTACAGACTGTATATAGCACGCTACCTGTTATTGCAAGGTAGTGGAACAACATTGCTGACTTTGATTTTTCCAATGCGCGCAGCCCGGTGAAAGCTGGTCCGTCAAAACACTTTTTAAGTCGGAGTGATCCCCATGAAACGTCTATGCCTGGCACTGGCAGCCGCCCTTTGTTTCGTTTTGCCACATGCCCAGGCCGCAGGTCTGAGATACGTCCATATTCCCGCAGGGCAGGATGGTCCGGTTATCGACGCGGCGATGTGGTCGCCCTGCGCCAAGCCGCCTGGAGACGTACCGATCAGGTCGTTCACGGTGAAGGCTGTCCCGGACTGCTCGATTGCGGGAGAGAGACTGCCGCTCATCGTGATTTCGCACGGTTATGGCGGCTGGTATTTCGGCCATCATGACACGGCAGAAGCACTGGCCGATTCAGGCTTCGTCGTGGTCGCCATCAATCATCCGCAAGCCAATTACGCCGATATGAGCCGCGCAAATGGTTTGGCCCCGCTTTTCAATCGACCTGTCGATATCAAGCGAACAATCGATTTCATGCTCAACGACCTTCCGGATGCCGCCAGGATCGATCCCCAAAATATCGGCTTCTACGGCTTCTCCCAGGGCGGCTATACGGGGCTCGTTCTGGCTGGGGCCAATCCGGATTTCAGCAGGTTGCCTCCGCGTTGCACCGATCCGAAGGCTATTGCCTGCCCGCAGGCCAGTCAGGTCCGCCCTCCGCATCAAGCTTCCTTGCCCCCGGCGTTGACCCATGATCCCCGCATCAAGGCGATGGTGGTCGCCGATCCTCTCAGCATCGTCTTTCAGACGCCCGACAGCGTGAAGGATGTCACCATTCCGCTTCAACTTTGGGGATCGGAATTGGGAGGCGGTGGCGGGGCATCGCCGAAGGACGTTGCGACGCTGGTGCATATGCTGCCTGAAAAACCCGACTTCCGGGTGGTGCCCAATGCCGTCCATATGTCGTTTCTGACAATGTGCCCGAAGGACCGAATGTCGTCCGAAGTGTGCATTGATGCGCCCGGATTTGATCGAGCCGCGTTCCACAAGAAATTCAATGCGGAAGTTGTCGCGTTCTTCCGGCGAAATCTGGTGGAGTAAGTGCGCTTGGAAAAAGCGGTTCAAATCTTTCCACCGGGCTCCCTTCGCAAAACTCCCGCCATTTGCTTGATGTGTTATCCTGACTTTTACGGCGCTGCGAAATCGGGAATTGCGCTACGGTGTAAAGATTGCTCCCGTCACTTGGTTGCAAATGCGAGTTGAGCGGCAAGCGCTCCAAACGCCGCCGCGAAGCCGCGCCGCATCCAGCGTTGAACGATCGGATTCGAGACGATGTGGCGTCGCAGGTAAGCGGCGAACACGCCGTAAGCCGCAAATATGATGAAGGTCAGCGCCATGAACACAAGGCTGAGTTTCAGCATCAGCATGATCGGGCTTGCCTCCCCAACCGCAACGAACTGCGGCAGGAAGGCGAAAAAGAAAATCGAGAGCTTCGGGTTGAGCAGGTTGATGAGGATCGCTGAACCGATCACCTGCCGGTTGCTTTTGACGATCGGAGCACCGTCGATGTGCAGGACACCTCTCTCACGGAACATCGACCATGCCATATAGAGCAGATAGGCCACGCCGAGCCATTTCAGGATCTGGAAGGTGGCTGCGCTCGCATGGAGCAACGCTGCAAGGCCGCTGATCGCGGCAATCATATGCGGCACGATTCCGAGTGTGCAGCCGAATGCCGCAACAAGGCTGGCCCGCACGCCACCCGATAGGCCGGCGGCAAGCGTGTAGATGGCCCCCGTGCCGGGAGAGGCGACGATTACGAGCGTCGTCAGCAGAAACTCGATGCTCATGCCGCTGCCACCTTACACGCCGGCCATGATTGAAGCAGGGCAGCTTTCAGTTCCGCTATGAGGTTGGCAAGGTCTTGCGCTGCGGTCGGATGCAATGCCTCGGCGACGATGTAGGCAGCGGTCGTCTTGCTATTAACGGCGGAGTACCCGCTTTGCCGGTTCGTCCAGCGTCGGGCGTGCGCTCGGCTGCTCCTATCCGCAAAAATGATTTCGCCAGGCTCCGGGTTTTCTATCTCACCGGAAAACGTCTCATAGATTTCCGCGCCGGTTGCGGGCCGTACTTCCAGCTCGCCGCCGATCCTTGCTGCGTCGAAGACCGCGATCGGGACCGCGTAAGCCAGCGAAACGGCGTTGCACAGGTCGATGAGCGGATGAAGGCGTGGCAGGTCGCCTTCCTTGCGAAACCGGCGCAACAGCGCTTCGGAGGCGCACCTGTATTGTGTTGGCTTCAGGCCCATCCTGGCGAAAGCACGTCGCCATGCCTGTATCTCGGGGAACTCCCCCTCTGAAGATGCGGAGAGCCGGCTGGCGGCAACCGCATGAAAACGTGCGATAACATCAGAACAATCGGCGTCGGGATGGATGGATTCGATGTGGAGGGTGCACGTTGCAAGCTGCGGGAATTCAGACCGCATTGTATCGGCATATTGAAAGTCTACAGGCATGTGGCTGGCTCGCTGAGATTTTGAGCCATTGTGCTTCTGCGATGTTCTTTCGTCTTGAACGAAATTGCAGGCCGAGCCTATCGCCGCGCCGCCGCATAGTATCCGGGCGACATGCCGTAGGTACGAACGAACAGCCGCGTCATATGACTTTGATCCGCAAAGCCGCTGGATGCGGCAGCCTCTGCCAGATCATCCCCGCGCGCGATCATCCTTTTCGTCATCTGGAGCCGGCGCTGGATCATGTAGGCGTGGGGCGTCAACCCGGTCGCACGGGCAAACCCACGCAGCACCTGAAAGCGGCTGATCCCGCAAAGTCGCGCGAGATCGTCCAAGGAGAGGGGCGTGTCCGGCTCATCATCGATTTTCGCTATGGCATCCGCAATCGCCTTGGGAACGGATCGTGCCTCCCTGACTGTTTTCTTGTTCTCAAGAAGCTGCTCAAGCATGAAGAACAGGTGCTCCTCGGCCCGTATGTTTTGCGCTGGGCCGGAGCATGCCGTCATGGCGGCAAATAGCGAGCGGTAGCGGTCCGCAACGCGCGTATCCCGGATGACCGGATCGGGCAGTTCGAAGGCTCCTGTTCGTTCTTCCGTCATGTCGTGAAAAAAGGCCGAGACGGTATGCGGCTCGAAATAAAGCATCTGCCAAGCCCGGCCGCCATCACCGATGGGTGCGCCGTCATGCACCTCACCGGGGTTGACGGTGATGATGTCGCCCGCTTCTGCTTCGACCATGCCCCGGCCGCTGAGAGAGACTTGCGCTCCCCTGCCGATCAATCCGATCCCGAATTGATCGTGCATATGTCGGCCGAAAGCGAGCGTCGTGTCGGCCTCAACGGCGTCCACTCCGTCCACTACGGCGGGCTTGACCCGGAATGAGGGGAAGAATCGTTTCCTGCTGCTTTGCACTTGCCGGGTCATCCCGTCATTTCGCCATGGCCCGCCTGAGCGGCTTCTGTATTCTCATTTGTAGAGTTGTCGCGGAAATCCCGATTAAAGCGAGACTTGTTTTCCCGATTTTTGCGACGTAGCAGGCGAAGATCTTCGCTGTTCTTTCGAAGCCCTGCGATGCCCTACGAGTGGTCGTGAATTCCTGCTTTTCCTTGTCTTGCCTCTGGTTATTACATGGTCTTTCGAGCACTGCAGCCCGCAGCCAGCCGATGCGCGAGACGAGATGATTTTCCGTGTGGAGACGCGACATGGCATGGTTCCATTCAGAGGCTTGGTGGTGAATGACGACTGTGGAAAGCAATGATGCCGGCTGTCACGGGACATTTAGGGCGCAAACAGACCGCACCCGGCAGGTTTTTCAGACCCATGATACAGGAACAGAACGGAAAGCCCGAGCTTTTCGGCGAGCGGCAGACCGCGGGTCTTGCCAAGAACCATCATGGCCGTCGCCCAGGCGTCGGCGCTCATGCAATCGCTCGCGATGACGGTCACAGAAGCGGGCGACTGGGTGAGCGGCATGCCGAGACGTGGGTCCATGGTATGCGACAGGCGCCGGTTGTCGACATCGATCCAGTGGCGGTAGTCACCCGATGTGGCGACGGCCGCATCGCGCAACTCCAGGATCGAGTGTGGGGCACGGGCGTCGAAAGCGGGTTCCTCTATGGCAATGGTCCAGGCCCGGCCATCCGGCTGGGTGCCGAGCGCCCGCAGTTCGCCGTCTATGGCAAAGAGGCCAGTCTCAATCCCGTGTTCGCGTGCCACCTCCGTCAGCCGGTCGACACCATAACCCTTGGCAATGCCGTTCAGATCAAAATGCAGGTCGGCATGCTTTCGGCCTCGTCCTTCGGCTCGGTCGAGTTCCAGCCCGTCATGGGCGGCGAGCCGTTCCATGATACGGGCAGCCTTGATCCGCTGCTGATCGGCCGTATCTGGTCCGAAGCCCCAGGCGATGACGGCATCGCCCATGCCGATATCGAAGGCGCCACCCGAGGCGTGGCCGATAGCAAGACCGGCGGACAAGACAGTGAGCAGTCGCTCCGGCAGCGTGCCCCATTCGCCCGGACGTGCAGCGTTCAGGCGGTTGAGATCGCTGGCCGGTTTCCAGGTGGACATTTGCCCATCGACCTCGTCCACGGCGGCGGCCATGGCCGTTTGCACGGGTGCGATGTCAAAGTTATCAGGCATGTGGAAGAGTGCTGACCAGCGCGTGCCCATGGTCGGTCCGTTCAGAGCGTGACGTGTCAGTTCAGTAAACGTCTTCGGCATAACGGCCCTCTGCTTTCAATGTGGCAAGGGTCATACCTTGCGGGGCGAGACTCTCGGCAAGAGCGGCGGCCACGCCTGAAGCCATCTCCCGTCCACCGCAGACGAGAACCTGCCCGCCGGCGGCGATCAGCTTGCCGAGCCTTGCCGCGTCCTTGCGCACGATGTCCTGCACATAGGCAGGTGTTGCTGTCCGCGAATAGGCCATCGAAACCGAGGCGAGGCGGCCGTCCTCCTTCCAGCTAGAAAGCTCTTCTGCGTAAAGTGCGTCGCTGGCGGGGTGACGGGCGCCGAAGTAAAGATGCATGGGCTGTTTCGCCTGATTGGCCCGCGCGAAGCCCGCCAACGGGCCGATCCCGGTACCAGCTCCGATGAGGATGACCGGCTTGCGCCCCCGCACGGGGCGGAAAGCCGGGTTCGGCCGGACGAAGGCGGTCATCGTGTCGCCCGGCTCCAGCGCGGTCAGTTGGCCGGAACAGAGGCCGCCAGCCTGCTTGCGCACGCAGATTTCGATAAAGCCGTCCCTGGTGCCGGATGCCAGTGAATAGAGGCGCGGCAGGTCGGTGCCTTGCGGCATGACGCCGATCAGGTCTCCAGCCTCAAAATGCGGCAGCCCTTGACCCGTCAGGCGTTGCCAGAGAGACGTTTTTGGCAGGGCAAAGCGCAGGATCGTGGTGAGCGCCTGCACGTCGGCACCGTAGTCGCGGCGCGATATCAGCGCGAATTGCGAGGTCTTCTGCGCCACCGGTTGATGGTTCAGCTCGAAATCGAGGCCGAGCGTCTGCGCAAGATTGCGTCCCCAGCGGGCGAAATCCTGGGGTGACTGGCGATCCACCGTGTCAAACGGGAGAAGCTGCGACCAGCCCTTTTCATCGGCCGCCCGCGCGATCTCGGCCGCAAAGCCACAGAAGGCCGGGAAGCTGCGATCGCCAAAGCCGAGGACGGCGAGTGACAGGCCAGGTTTTGGCGCAGATGCTTTGAAGTCGCGGAGAAAACCACGTGCCGAAGCGGGTGCTGCGCCATCGCCATAGGTCGCGGCAAGAAGGATGATCCGCATTGCCTTCGGCCATAATGTGGCATTGAAACCCGACATCGATCCGACATGCACACGAAGTCCCTGTGCTGACAGTGCGGTCTGAAGTGTGGCTGCAAAGCCGTTCGTCGTCCCGCCCTCACTGGCGACGAGGAGAATAGTGTCTGCGTTGTCGGCGGGCACCGATGTGGCCTTGCCCGTGCGCCGGCCGGCAAGCCAGACCGAGAGGCCGCTCCAGCCAAGCACCGGCACGCCAAACGCGGACATGCCCAGCAGCAGGCCAAGCCAGGCGATGCCTTGGCCGGTATGCAGCATTGTGACGAGATGGGAGACGCTGTCGATCCAGCTGGCATCAGCCCAGCCGAGAAGCGCGCCTGTCCCTTGGTCGAGATAGCCTTTGCCGAACGCCGTCTTCAGGGTGAAGACATCGGTTGCATCGCCCGCCGCCGGGAAGCTCAAGGAACGCATTTCATCCATGGGGATGGCTTGGAGTGTGGGCACTGCGGAAAGGACCACACCCGTCTGTCCGCTCACCTGTGCTGGAAAGACGGGCGCTGAAGCGCCTTCCGGCAAAAGGCCGAAGGTCGTCGCGGTCATCCACAGTGCCGTCAGCGAAGAGAGGAAAAGACCGGGCAGGGCAAGCCGTGAGACGACCGCGTGAAGCTTCCCCTTGCCGGTGCCGCGCATCGGCTTGAAGAAGAGCCGCCATCCGCCGGCGCGCCGTGCCAGCAGGAAAAGACCGGATATGGATAGCGCAAGCATCGCCGCGGCCCCGCCTGCTGTGATCAGGCGCCCTGTATCGTCCAGCATCAGCGATCGATGGAAGTTGGTCATCCAGCGTTGGAGAGGTGATGTGTCGGCGCTGCCGGCAGGCTTTCCCGTTGCGGGATCGATGACGGCAGAGGCAGGCTGGTCACCCTCGAAATAGTAGGCGGTGATGCGACCCGACGGAGACCGTCTGATCTGCTCCACCGTCGGTTCCGCCAACTGAACGCGGGCCGCGAGTTCCGCAACGCTAATTGCCTGAGAAGCAGGCCGGGTCAGCGCCTCGGCTGTCGGAAAGATCGACAGGACCATACCGCTCAGCGCGACCGTGATCAGAAGTACCGCGGCAATCAGCCCGAACCAACGGTGGAGTGACCGGATCATGACACGGGTCCTTCCTGATCAGCGGGTGTAGGTGAAGTCGGCGATGTAACGGGTGCCGCGCACAGGCTTTCCGACCCCATCCGCTGTCAGCGGCACGACGATCTCGTTGGGGGCGTCGCGCATGTCTTCGGCGGCGGAATCGATGTGGAGCTGGTAACCGGCATCAAACAGCGTATCGGCGAGATCCAGCGTGATGCTCAGCGACCGCCCTGCACCGACACTGGCGCCGGTAATGCCGTTGATCTCCGCCGTGTTTCCAGCCGTCGCCCGGGTCCAGCCGCTCAGATGCTGGTAATATTTGGCCTTTCCGCCCGCCATCCACAGGCTGCCGGCATATTTGCCACTGGCATCCGTGACGTAATAGGCAAGGTATGCGCCAGGGCCGCCGTAATCGCGCATTGTGGTGGTGAAGGTCACCTGGCCGGCACTGGCAATGCCGGGAAGGGTGAGGGCCGTGGTGACGGCGAGCATGGCAAGAAAGGGTTTCATTTCATTTTCCTTTGCAGGGCGGACAGGGTCAGTTCATCTGGACGGCTGGTTTGGACCCTGGCGCAAACAGGCCGTTGGCCGGCGGGGTCGCGCTCTGCGGCTGCTGCATGACGCTGCCGTTAGCACCACAGTCGTCATCGCCGCAGTCGTTCGATGCTTCGCGCTGATCGTCGTTGTCATCGTCATCGTCGTCGATCAGAGTGATTGCGGATTTTGTATTGCGCTCGAATGTACCGAACGGCATCGCCACGCTGCCGAAAGCGACCAGAATGCCCGTGCCTGCGCAGGCGGCCAAAAGTAGATTGCGGTATGTCATCAAGGATCTCCTGGGTGGGGTAAGGGAAGTGGTTAAGTTCTCTGAAGTGAGACGCAGGCACGATCAGCGCTCTTCGTCCTCATTTTCGATTTCGATGATCTTGAGCGTTACGGGATCAATTTTCGCCTCGAAGCGATGGCCCTGCCTGTCCGTGCCGTAAACTTCGTAACAGCCATCGTCGATCTTGATGCGCTTCAGCCTCCAGCCGCGATCCTCAGCCATGGCGCGCACGGCTTCGCGTGGCTGCCACGTGGCAATCGCACTGTCGCAATCGTCCCTTGGCTGGGCGGAGGTGGCGGCCATGAAGGCTAGAGCAACTGTGGGCAGGAGGACGGGCTTCATCATCTGTTCCTCGGTTCGTTGGAACACTGAATGGTCCGGCAAACTGACTGGCACCTTACAAAGGGTGAGAGATTGCTTCAGCTTCCCGTAAGCTGGTGGGCGCACAGCGGGATTGAGCCTGGAGGAATAAATGCGGGTACTTCTTGTCGAAGACGATACGGCGCTGGGTGCCGCGATCCGTGACCAGATCGCGGCGGATGGCCATTCTGTCGATTGGGTGGTCAGGCTGGACCGGGCGGCAGATGCGCTTTCCTCAGCCGCCTACGATCTGCTCCTCCTCGATCTGATGTTGCCTGACGGCTTGGGCGTTCCCTTTCTCAAAGCGCTGCGTGGCCGTGGCGATGTCACGCCCGTGATGATCCTGACAGCGCTCGACCAGGTTTCCGACCGGATTGCAGGGCTCAATGCCGGTGCGGACGACTACATGGTGAAGCCCTTCGATCTCGCCGAACTTTCGGCGCGTATCGGCTCCGTGGCGCGTCGTTACACGGGCAACCCCAATCCCATCGTCACGCTCGGCCTGCTGACAATCGATCTTGCTGCGCGAAGTGTGGCCCTTGGCGGCAAGTCGGTCATTCTGACCGCGCGCGAATGGGTTCTGTTCGAAGCCTTCCTGCAGCGTCCCGGTCAACTCTTTTCCAAGGCTCAGCTTGAGGAAAGGCTCTATTCCTTCGATACGGAAATCGACAGCAATGCGATCGAAGTGCATGTCAGCCGGCTGCGCAAGAAGCTCGGCGCGCATGTGATCGAGACCGAACGCGGCCTTGGCTATCGGTTGGCGCGTGCATGAGTATCGGCACTTCACTTCAAAGGCGCCTGGCGATTGCGGTCGGGCTTTCGGTGACGCTGCTGTGGTTGGCCGCAGCAGCAGTAACGGCACATCATCTCGACGGTGAGATGCAGCAAGTCTTCGACGACGGGCTGAAAGCGACTGCACAGCGCATCCTGCCCATTGCCCGCCACGACATACGGGAAGGCCACAGCAACGGCGTTTCTGTCGAGCATGACGACGAAGAGGGAGAGCAAGACGACGATCGGGCAGGCTCCGACCGCGCGGCGCGATACGGCGAGGATGTCACTTTTGTCGTGCGCGATGGCAACGGACGTATCCTGCTCGCATCACGCGGTGCCGATGCCTCGATTTTCCCTCCCTTTGTCAGGCAGGGTTTTGTCAGGACTGAAACGCACCAGCTCTACTATGACATGAACCCCTCCAAGAGCCTGACGATTGCTGTTGCCGAACCCCTTGACCGTCGCCTGGAGCTGTCACGCCAGATGCTGCTGGGGCTCGTCACGCCCTTGATCGTGGTTGTCCCGCTCAGCTTGCTGGCGATCGTTCTGGTGGTGCGCCGTTCCCTGCGTCCGATACGAGGGCTCAAAGAGGAACTTGCCCATCGTGGCGCACGGGACTTGTCGCCCTTGCCAGCCAGCAATCTGCCGAGCGAGCTTCGCCCGATTTCTGCCAGCATCAACCAGTTGTTGGACAGGCTGAAGGCAGCTTTCAATGCCGAGCGTGCCTTTGCTGCCAATGCGGCGCATGAGTTGCGCACGCCGGTGGCTGGCGCCATCGCCCAGGCGCAGCGTATTCGCTCCGAAACCAAGGAAGAGCAGACCGGCCAGCGGGCAACCGAGATCGAGATGACGCTGAAGCGGCTCATGCGCATGTCGGAGAAACTGATGCAGCTTGCTCGTGCTGAAGGCGGGCGCCTGCAAAGCGACGAGCCCTCCGACCTCCGACCTGTCCTGGAGATGATCGCGCAAGATTTCACCCGCGCCGGAGAGGGGCGGCTCTTACTGACCCTTCCGCAAGATCCAGTGCTGTCCAAGCTGGACCCCGACGCTGTCGGCATCTTGTTTCGCAATCTCATAGAGAATGCGCTCAAGCACGGCGCACAGGATGGTTTGGTCGACGCGGTTCTGAAGGAGGATGGATCGCTGTGCGTCGCCAATGATGGTCCGGTCCTGCCGGTTGAAACCATGGAGCGACTGATGCAGCGTTTCGAGCGGGGAGATGCAAAGATCGGTGGCAGCGGCCTTGGACTTTCCATCATCAAGGCCATCGCCGACCGCACCGGCATGACCCTAAACGTGATCTCACCGAGGCCAATCAAGCGTGAAGGGGTCGAGGTCCAGGTAAAGCTGCCGCTCGCTTGAGTGTCTTGCTCTTGCGACATTGGGGAAAGCTTGGGTCGCGAAGACGACGCTCAGATCAAGATCAAATCGACAGGTGGCAAAGAGCGGCAAGGTGCAATGGCAGATCCAGAGGGAGTCACGCCAGCCTTGGGGCATAAGGAGAAGCTCAGAAGCCGGGAAGCGCCAAGGGCGTCATGTTCATGACCATCGAGGATGAGACAGGTGTTGCCAATATCGTTGTCTGGCCAAGCCTGTACGAAAAACAACGCCGCGTCGTGCTTGGATCCGCCATGATGGCGATCAACGCCAAGATCCAGCGCGAAGGCGGCTTCGTGCATCTTGTGGCGCAACGGATGTTCGATTTAACCAGTGATCTGGCAAGCCTTGGCGAGCGGGACACATTCCGGTGCCGACAGGGCGTGGCGACGAGTTCGCCCATGGCCCACCGGGCAGCCCGAACAGCCGCGAGCGGCCGCCGATGGGCGTCGAGGCGCGTGAAATTTATGTACCTGACCTGCACATCGACACGCTGAAAGTGAAAGGCCGGAATTTTCAGTGAGGTAGGGGGCAACTACAGAGGAGATGCGGTCAAAAGCAAGGCTCCAGGAACACTGAGTGCTGTTGCCGTCAATGCACACACGGATGCCAGCCTAATCAGGCGCATTTTTCGTGCGCGGCCTTCGTCCCACTCGTATGCCATGTCCAGTCCTCCGAGCGGCAGTGAAACATTCCAAGCCATTTGAGGCGAGTCCAGAAAATGGAGAACAGAGGTTCGCATCTCATCAAGGCGGTTAAAGCTCCTGAGGGTAGGCCCGGTAGTGGCCGAGTATTTTGCCATTACTCTCGGTGTCGAGGCGGTGACGCAAAGTCAAATTCAGCAGGGCCACCTTTGGGACATCAGCAAAATCTGAGCAACACAGCCAGAACGGTCGACACTAAATCCGCACCCGTGAAATCCGGGGAACCAGCGCAGAGTTTACAAAGACGAGGCCCGACCGCTTAGCAGTGGGAAAGGCCCGGGGGGCACCGGGCCTCTTCGTTTTTCTGCCCTGCGCCTTAATGGCAGCAACCGCTCTTTGTCTCCGGCTTCGGGGCACAGCAATCCGCCTCGCGATTGTCCTTGCTGTGGCCGTTCTTATCGGCCGGCAGATCCATCGCGATATTGGCAGCAAAGAAGCCGTTCGGCTTCAGCGTGAAGCCCGCATATTCGACCGGCATGATCGGAAAATCCTCCGGCTTGCAGACATGGGTGTGGCCGAAGGAATGCCAGAGGACAACGTCGGCATTTTCGATATTGCGGTTCTGGGCGACATATTTTGGCAGACCGTCGCCGCCGGCATGGACGTTCGGATAGTCGCCGGAGGCGTATTTCTCCGCCGGATCGAAGGCGGTCACCCAGATGTGCTTCTTGGCAAAACCGCCGCGCTGGGCAACGGTCGAGCCTTCCTGCGCCAGCATCAGCGGGCTCGGCATCACCACCATCTTGTAACCCGGCGCCTTGCCGACGGAATTCGTCACGTTGGGGTTCTGCACCTTCCAGTAGCGCCCGGTCTCGCCATTGGCGACAGCGGGTGAATCCAACTCGCGCTTCAGCACCTTGGTCTTGGTGTCGAAGACGTTGCCGTAGGGGTTGTCGTCGCCCCAGGGACGGGGGACGAATTCGTGCTCGGTCACGGTGTTGCCGCCGCCATCAACATCCATGTGCAGACGGGCGTTGAAGAAATGCTGGTGCGTCGGGCCACCGAGATTGTCATCGACCATGCCGCCCCAGGGATAGGTCTCGCCCGGTGCCACGGCCGCCGTCTGGATGATGCCGGTGAGCTTGGCCTCAAGCTGGATCGTGCCATCCTGGTAGAGATACCAGTAGAAGCCGTAGTCGTAATTGCCGACGGTGGCGAAGAATGAAATGACGAGACGGCGCGAACGGCGGACTTCGAAGATGCCGTTGCGGAATTCGTAGTGCTTCCAGAGGATGCCGTAATCCTCCTCATGCATGCAGATGGCATTCTTCATCACCATCGGCTGGCCAAAGTCATCCGCCGAGGGCACGTCGAAATAATGGATATGGCCGAGGCAGTCGCAGCCAAGTTCCAGGCAATTGGCGAGACGGCCGAGACCATATTCGCCGGCGTCGAATGCGCTCTTCCAGAAGTGGTTTGCGGTCGGGTCGGCATAGGGCA
Organism: Rhizobiaceae bacterium; assembly: GCA_027483885.1. Taxonomy (GTDB): domain Bacteria; phylum Pseudomonadota; class Alphaproteobacteria; order Rhizobiales; family Rhizobiaceae; genus Neorhizobium. The sequence goes on along the minus strand of JAIXTO010000021.1, from coordinate 21,320 downwards.
CGACCATTTCCGTCACCGAGGCGCGGAAAACGATCGGGCGGATCTTGCCACCGTCCTTGATGCCCAGTTCATGCAGAACGAGGCCTTCGCGCGGGGTAAAACCGACGCGGAAGGACCAGTTCTGCCATTCGACCTGCCAGCCATCGACGGTGAAGCTCGGACCTTCCGGCTGGACGATATCGAGCGGCTTCAAACCCTGGCGCGTTTCAGGAAAGGCCTCCTGGCCATAGTTGCGCTTCTTCTTCGGCACCGGAATGATGCGGCCGTCATCGACGAGATCGACCACCTTGTTCTTCACCAGATCGACCACGGCAACGACCCCCTCGATCGGATGGGAATAACCGTTATCGCGCTCGTCACCACGCCAGTAGGAAACCGCGCGCACGATGCGCTGGCCTTTTTCGAATTCCAGGCCGAAATAGCCTGATGAGAAGGGGTCGATCTGGACGAGTGGAATGTCCTCGTCGGTGATGCCGCGCTTCTTGACCGCTTCGATCCAGCGCGGATCGGATTTCACCGTCGCCTCGACCGTCTCGAACTCGCAGAGCATGACCGGCGGCTGGCCATAGGGCAGTTCGTCATGGGCCAGCCGCTTGTGGTCGGCGACGTGTTTTACCGAGAGGTCGACGATGCTCTCGAAGGTCGCGCCGCTTGAAATGTCGAGCGACAGGATGAAGGCGAGGCGGGAAAGCTGCTTGCCGATCCGGAAACCCGCGAGATCCGCCTTGGTCGGCTCTTCCAGCCGGATGATCGGGAAACGGATAGTCTCGGAGAGCGGCTTCTCGTCCTTGAGGATGGCAACGGCTTGCGCGATTTCGGACAGGCTCAAGGGATCGAGCGGGTGGAAAATGGTGTCGACGACGGCGTCCATGGAACGGTCCTTTGGCAATCTTGTGGATTTGAAGGGTGGCGCCGGAAGCGGCGCCAACCGTGACGTCTCAGGCGCGGCTGGCGCAGATCTCCGCCTCAACCATCGGCGTACCGTGGATGCAGAAGAGATTGCAGAAGGCGTGGGCCTCGGCGGCGAGCAGGATTGTCATGGCGGTCAGCGCAACGAGCACAGCAGTGAGCAGTCGGTCTGTCGGGCGAAAGGTGCCGAGCGCGGTCATTCGAAGGCCTTTCCGAGCGAGGCGTACAGTTCGGGTTTGGCCTTCCTGATCCGCATGGCGAAGGCCGCGCCGATCAGACCGACCAGTACGATCAGAGTGGGGAAGGACTTGACAATCAGGCTCTCGGACCCGGAGAGCAGGGAGAGATTGGCGATCACCAGCCCCAGCGCACCCAGCAGGCCGATGAGTCCGAGCGCCGGGGCAATCACCGTGGTCCAGACGCCATGAGTTGTCTTCACCTTGCGGAAGAACAGAATGATCGCAACGGACACCAGTGCCTGGACAACCAGGATGCCAATGACCGCAAGCGCCGACATCCAGGAGAAGACGACCGTGTAGGGGTCGGCACCGGCGAGGATGAAGAGCACGAGGACGACTGCGGCAATCGCGCTCTGGACCATGCCGGCAACATAGGGCGAGCCGTGCATCGGATGCACCTTGCCGAGCAGCTTGAAGGCCAGCCCCTCGCGGCCAAGCGCGAAGAAATAGCGGTTCAGCGTGTTGTGGAAGGAGAGGATGCAGGCAAACAGGCTGGTGATCAGAAGGATGTTCATCACCTGCGAGGCCCAGGGGCCGAGAATGGTGTCGGTGGCGGCGAAGTAGAAGCTCTCGAGACCGGCTGCTGCCGTCGGCTGTACCGCTGCCGGACCGTAGAACTGGACGATGGCCCAGGTGGAGAAGGCATAGAAGCCGGTGATCAGCAGCACGGCCAGATACGTTGCGCGCGGAATGGTCTTTTCCGGGTTCTCGGCCTCCTCGCCGAAGATTGCGGTCGCCTCGAAGCCGATATAGGAGCCGACGACGAAGACCAGCGCCACGCCGAGGCCGGGGGCAAAGACGGTGGCGGGCGAGAACGAGGTGAAGCCAAAGCCTTCAGGTCCCCCGCCGGATGCCACGATGCCGATGTCGAGCAGCAGCAGAATGGCGATCTCGGCGATCATGCAGACCCCCAGGATGGCGCCGGAAAAGGCGATGTTGCGCTGGCCGCAGAGATGCACGATCAGAAGCGCTGCAAAGGACCAGACCCACCAGGGCAGGTCCGCGATTGGTGCCATGGCACCGGCCGTGAAGACGCCGAAGAGGCCATAGACGGCGATCTGCACGGCGAAATAGGTGACGAGCGCCATCAGCGCGCCGCCGACACCGGCCGGCTTGCCGATGCCGTGGGTGATGTAGGTATAGAAGGCGCCGGCACCGCCGACATGGCGGCTCATGGCCGTGAAGCCGACCGAAAACAGCAGATAGAGAATGCCGGCGAGCACGAAGGCGCCGGGCACGCCCGCGCCGTTGCCGAAAGCGAAGGCGGCCGGCGTCGCGCCGACCACGGCGGTCAGGGGTGCTGCCGCAGCAACGACAAAAAAGACAATATGGGCGAGGCCGACGGAATTCTTTGCGAGCCGATCCGTGGGACCATCCGCAATGGATTGTAATGTCATGGGAACCCCTCATTTGTTTGATTTTCATCAAGAGGGTAGGCCCGCCATTTTGGCCCCGAAATTGCAAGTCATGCCAATGAATCGATAATTCACGCCAAGGATGGCCTTCGGGACGCTGTAAATGGCAGTTGCACCGCAAATGATCAACCCGATGCCCGCAATTGCATCGATCCGGGCCTCCGTTCTCGCCCCGCTTGTCGAACAAATCGACCGGCGCAGCGGCAAGACAGACCTGCTGCTCGCCTTGCATGGCCTTTTGCGCAGCCAGCTCGAGGACCCATACGCAATGATCCCGATGGCCCGCTACATCGCAATCTTCGAGGATGCGGCGCTGATCACCGATGAGCCGTCGCTCGGCGCGCGGCTCGGCACGCTGTTCAAGCCGAGCGATATCGGCCCGATCGGGGTGCTGTTTTCGATCTCCGGGACGATCCGGATCGGTTTCGAGCGTCTGGCGAAATACGTCAACACGGTGCAGAGTGCCACGAGTTCGGGCGTCTTCGAGGAAGACGGCAATCTGGTCTGGAGCTACCGTCTGGAAGATGCTCGGATGTGGCCGAGGAGGCAGGACAGCGAGTTTTCTGTCGTCGCTTCCTGCCAACTCGTCCGCTCTTGCTTTGCCAAGAGCTGGAAGCCGCTAGAGGTGCATTTCGAACATCTTCCGCCCCGGGATCGTTCCGTGCTGGAGCGTATCTTCCGCTGCCCGCTGAAATTCGGCGAATCCGCAAACCGCATCATCGTGGCGGGTCGCGATGCCGCCCGCCTCTACCGGCAGGAGGATCCCGCCCTTTCGGCGTTGCTCGAACGGCACGTGGCGGAACTTGTCGGCAAGACCGTTCTACCCGGTAACATCAGCGAGCGGGTACGGGCGCTGATCGGTATCTATCTCGGTCATAAGCCGATTACGCTACCGGCGATTGCCGCCGAGCTCACGATCTCAGTGCGCACGTTGCAGAGGCGGCTTGCCGAGGAGGAGACCTCACTTAGAGAACTGGTTTTCGATACAAGGGCGGCCATTGCTGCTACGCTGCTTGAGGCTGACGTGCAGACGGCGCGGATCGCCGAGGTCTTGGGATATGCTGATTCAACCGTTTTGTGGCGGGCGCGCAAGTCTTGGGAGCGGCGCCTCGGTCGAAAAGAGTAGCCAGGGTAATCCGGGGCAGGGGGCGAAGGTTCGGATCCATTCAAGTCGGCCGATTTTACAAGTCTCTGTGCGCTCAGGCCCCGCAACCAAATCCAGCATAACTCGCTCATTACGCCAATATAACAAGCGATTAACTGCCAAATCTCCCTCACCGCCTCTGTCATCCAGGGGCGGTTTTTGCGTTTCCGCATAAAGACGTGCCGCCAACAAGAAATATGTGGTGACCTTTTACGCGATGCCAGTACCTATGTCATTGTTCGGCATTTTGCCCTGACCTTGCCCCCAAGTTTTATCCAGTTTTGAGTTCGCTCCAGCGGTTTTGGTTTGCTGTATTTTGGGCGGTAGCGGCGTGTTGCGGTGCGGAGCCATTCCGGCTGCGCAGCAGCGCATCACGTCGCGGGTTGATTGTTTGAGCGAACTCGGCAGGGGTCATCCAGCCGAGTCCGGAGTGTGGTCGATGATCGTTGTAATCGCTGCGCCAGTTTGAAAGCGCTGACCGGGCATGGGTCAATGACGAGAAGAGAGTTTCATTCAGGAATTCATCTCGCAGCAGGCCATTGAAGCTTTCGATTAAGGCGTTCTGGATCGGTTTGCCAGGCGCGATATAGTGCCATTCCACCTTGGTCCGATCTGTCCATTGCAGGATCGCGTTGCTGGTGAACTCGCTGCCATTGTCGCTGACGATCATCTTCGGCTTGCCTCGTTCCTCGATGATCCGGTTCAGTTCACGGGCAACCCGCAGGCCGGAAAGGGACGTATCGGCGACGAGGCCTAGGCATTCCCTGGTGCAATCGTCGACGACCGTAAGCACCCGGAACCTGCGACCATCGGTGAATTGATCCGACACGAAGTCCAGTGACCAGCGATCATTGGCGGCAAGCGGGATCAGCATCGGTGCTCGTGTGCCTATCGCTCGTTTCCGACCGCCGCGCTTGCGCACCGTCAGCTTCTCTTCCCGATAGAGCCGGAAGAGCCGCTTGTGGTTCAAAAGGTGACCCTCACGCCTGAGCAGCACATGAAGGCGTCGATATCCAAAGCGGCGGCGTTCATGCGCCAGCGCCTTCATCCGCTCGCGAAGGTCATGGTCATCGCTGCGCCTGGTTTCGTAACGAATCGTCATCCGGCAAAAGCCGATGGCTTTACACGCCCGCTGTTCGCTCATCTGGTGGCGATCCATCAGATGAGTGACAGCTTTCCGCCTTGCTGCGGGCGTCACCACTTCTTTCCCAAAAGGTCTTTCAAAGCGGCATTGTCGAGCATGGCGTCTGCCAGGAGCCGTTTCAGCTTCGTGTTCTCGTCTTCCAGCGTCTTCAGCCGCTTGGCTTCGGATACGTCCATGCCGCCGAATTTGGCCTTCCATTTATAGATCCTGGCATCGCTGACGCCGTGCTTGCGGCAAAGCTCCGAGACCGGCGTGCCAGCTTCGTGCTCCTTCAGTATCCCGATAATCTGTTCGTCTGTGAAACGGTTGCGCTTCATTCTCTGGTCCTCTTGATGGGCCAGAGCTTACTTCAAAATGGATTAGTTCAACGGGGCAAGGTCAGTCAGCCCCAAAGCGCGGATAGCTCTTAATGTCCCAGAGAGCGCCCGACTGCCGAGTATTATATAGCAGCAATCGCGCCTATCCCGTCCGCTTGCTATCGACCACGAAATTTACAAATGGTCCCGCCTCATCGAGAATTTCTGCATTAACTTCAAAAAAATCGAGCGCATTGCAATGCGTGCCGACAAAATCGATCAAATCTTCGAGGCCATTGTCTGCCTCGCTGCCGCTGTAAACAACTCATGATGAATCTCAACAGGTCTCATAAGATGACTATGGAGACCAGCGCGCTGCTGGAGCGGACTGAAATTTTGGGTTGTCGGTCTGTTCAGTCGTGCTTGCCGCTCACGTCGAGTGATTGCCGAGCACGAACTTATATCGCTCTGGCCTGATAAAGAACTCCGAGGATTCCGCGCAAGTCCTATCGGCAAAATAGGAATTTCGTTCCATCACCAGAAGGAATGCGCCCGGATTGGCCTGAACGATTGATGTGATGCGCCTGTCGGCGGAGCGTGCACCGATCGCAATTTCGGCATTAACGATCGACCTGCCTGCATTGTCTTCTATCAGTGCGTAGGTGGGACGTTCCTTGAGCTCCTTCTTTGCGATGCCGGAAAGATCAATCGGCAAGAAGCTGCGGCCAACGGCAATCGGATCGTTCGAGACGGTATGCAATCGTTCCAATAGTGCGCATCGACTTCCAAAATGACGCTGCAGTGCCTCTGGCGTCTCAATGGCGCGCAAATCGATCACCTGCATCTTTGCCTCAAGCCCCTGCATCTTCAAGGTCTCGTGAAAGCTCCGCAGCGTGTCGATCCGGTGTCTGACCTGCTTTCCGGCAACGAAAGTTCCCTTGCCTTTGCGTCGTTCGATCAGGCCTTCTCGTTCCAGATCGTCGAGTGCAAGGCGTACGGTGACGCGGCTGACATCGAACGTCGCCCCCATTTCTGCTTCGGACGGCAATCGGCCTGTGGGCTCGAACGCGCCACGCGCAATGTCTGCGCGCAGTTGATCCGCGATCTGTTGGTAAAGGCTGACGGGGCTGTTGCGAACAAGGGTCATCAAAAATCCGGCGAAAAACGACTACAGCAGGCTCCGCGTTTGGAAGCTCATTCCTCCATAGGGGAAAAATTGAGACAAACCCAACATTGGCCAACCTGTATTATAATGTATTGTTGCTCACTGTACAGGATCTCAAGGGCCTCGTCATGCCAGTGTCAGTCATCGAACCATCATCAACGACCCGTGGTGCATCCTTTCGCGTTGACGAATTGCGCTTCGGCTACCCTGGCGGGCAACCTGTTTTTGACCGTTTCTCCTTCGATGTTGCCCCGGGAGAATTCGTGGCGGTCCTTGGTCCATCTGGATGCGGCAAGTCCACTTTGCTCAACCTCCTTTCGGGCTTTCTTCGACCAGAGGCTGGTCGGATTGCTGTCGACGAAACGCCGGTTGCACCTGAACAAGATGTGCTTGGCTATGTTTTCCAGTCCCCCAATCTGTTCCCTTGGCTGAATGTCATCGAGAATGTTCGATTTGGATTACGGATGGCGGGCAAGATCTCGAAGGCAGAGCAATATGCCCGGTCGGAACGCTTCCTTGACATCGTTGGACTGGCGGATTTCGCAGGCAAGGCGCCGCATCACCTCTCGGGTGGTCAACGTCAACGCATCGCATTGGCGCGCGCGCTCGTGCTCGAGCCGCGTCTTTTGTTCATGGATGAGCCCTTCTCCGCACTCGATGCAATCACGAGGGCCGGCCTCAACGACGAACTGCTTCGCTTGTGGGCCACTCTCGGCCAGACCGTCGTCTTCAATACCCACGACATTGATGAGGCCGTGTATCTCGCCGATCGCGTCCTTGTGCTTGGTTATCCACCGACGGGAATCTGTGCCGCATTGACCATCGACTTGCCGCGCCCACGCGACCAGCACTGCTCGCGAAGCGAGCCGCGTTTTGAGGAACTGCGCTCCGCGCTCGCGACGCAGATTGCCGCAGTCACAACATCCAGATCCCGCACAAACTGAAGAGAGATCCCCATGAAACTGAGCTTCTATGCACTCATCGCCTCTCTGAGCTTACTCACGCCGCTTCATGCCCAAGAGGCCACGCGGCCTCTCCGCATCGGCTGGGTTGAGGCCATGGCAAACGCACCGGCGCTGATCGCCAAGGATAAAGGCTTCTTTGACGAAGAGGGACTGGGGGTAGACCTGCGCAGCTTCGGCGATGGACCGGTGATCCAGCAGGCGGTTGCCAGCGGAGAGATCGATGTTGCCTATATCGGCGCGCCGCCGGTCTACCAATGGGCGGCAAGAGGCCTGAAGGCCAAGATCATAGCAAAGGTAAACTATGGACAGGCGGCTCTTATCGCAAAGGCCGATGGACCGATCTCGACCCTGTCCGACCTCAAGGGAAGGCGGCTTGCCGGGCTCAATCGCGGCAGCGGAATGGATGTACTCCTGCGCGGCTACGTGCTGAAGGAAGCCGCAGGCTTGAATCCGGATGCCGACGTTCAGCTCTCGCAGGTACCAGTCGGCAACATGAACGGCGCGCTCGACACTGGCATTGTCGATGCAGCATTCCTTTGGGAGCCCTTTGTGAGCCAGTCTGTCCTGCGCGGCGCGGGGCGCGTTGTCCTTGATGTCAACCAGGCACTGCCCGGCTATCCCTGGTACGTCATCGCCGCTCCGGATAAAACGATCGAAACGCGCCGGGGCGACCTCGAGAAGCTGTTGCGTGCCCATGCGAAAGCAATCGACTTCCTGCAGAAGCAGCCGGAAGAAGCGAACCGGATCATTGCAAAGCATTTCAATCTCGAAGCGGTGAGCGCAAAGGATGGGACCAAGGTTTCACCAGAAGCGATTGTCGCTGAGGCCCGCAAGCGGATTGGCTGGTCCGCGACAATCGGCCAGGCTGACCGGGCCTTTATCCAGCGGCTCATAGGCTATTCTGTCGATTTAGGCTTCCTCGACCGGACCATCAATGTTGCCGACATTATCGACGACAGCTTCCCATCCGGTGGTTCAAAGCCGTAATGAGCGACAGATCTCCTGCAAAAACAGCACGCGTGTTGGGACTGCGACCATCGTGGCGATGGGCCTCATTGCCGTTTCTCCTTGCCGTATGGGCAATTGCCGCAAGCCGTGTTCCATCCTACGTGCTGCCCGAACCGTGGGCCGTGGCTGCGGAAGCATGGCGCTGGATCGTGACGGGCCGGCTCTGGCCGCAGGTGTGGTCGAGCCTCCTGCGGGAAGCAGGCGGTTTTGGTGCCGCCACTCTCGCCGCAGTTGTGATTGGCGTCTCTGCCGGCATCTATCGGCCGTTTCGCGAGTTCGCCCAGCCCTTGCTCGGCCTGTTCATGGCGATCCCGCCAATCGCCTGGGCACCCCTTTCACTGATCTTCTTCGGCCTCGGCTATCTGTCGATTGCCGTCGTTATCTTTATTGCGGCAGCGTTCCCGATGGCGGTGGCGATCCAGGATGGCGTTCTTGCCATTCGTGAAGGTGAAGTGAAGGCCGCTCGCGTTCTTGGAGCGAGCCGGACACAGCTCCTTATCCATGTCTATCTCCCCGCCGCCCTGCCATTTCTGACATCCGCACTCAGGATCGGCTTTGCGCAAGCCTGGCGCGCGCTGGTTGCCGCCGAAATGATCGGGGCCTCGCAGGGCATTGGCTGGATGGTTGCCGTAGGCGGCCAGATCGGCAACGCCAATCAGGTCCTATTGGGGATCGCGGTTATCGGTCTCATCGCCTGGCTCATGGAGAGCCTGGTTTTTCAACGCCTTGAGCGCCGCTACGAAAGCTGGCGTGGACACTGACGGATCGTTCAATGACATATTTTGCTTCTGACCTGACACCGGGCACGTCTCGTTCACCCGCAGGCATAACCGAACGGCTGGACGCGTTGCCGTTTCTCGGCCGCGTCTCATGCTCCCGAACGCAGCTGACTGCGGGCGAATGGACCGAGCTTGAACTGGTCTACCACGTTGGCGCCGTAGGCCTGGCCGACGGCGCATGGCTGAAGCTCGCATTCAAATTCTATTCGGATTGGGCGCTGTTCCAGACCAGTGATCCGTCTGCGGCAAATTACGTGTCCGCGGAATATCATGCCGGCCCGCTCTTGAGCGGCCAAGGCCCGTCGAGCGTGCAGGCTCTGAAGGTGCGCTTCGACCAGAAAGGTCATGAAAGACCCTTTCAGAAGGCTGTCATCATCGATGTCGTCGACGGCTATCTCAACCCCGGCGACCGGATCGTCATCCGGCTCGGCGATCGGCGGCAAGGCGGAGCTGGAACTCGCGTCCAGACCTTTGTCGAGGACGCTTTCCGGTTCCGTATGTTCATCGACCCTCTCGGCAGTTCGAAATTCGCCGAAGTTCCAGGCGATTGTACGCTGAACATCACACCTGGCGCACCGTCAACGCTGCGGCTGATCGGTCCTCGACTGGCGGGGCCGCGCGAGAAACTCGATTTCATTCTTCGCGTCGACGACAGATGGGGAAATACCTGCCGCGATCTGGACGTGAAAGGCACTGTGAAGATCGAGGGACCAGGTGGCGAGCGCTCACATGCGGTCTCCTTCGCCACCCAAGGCTGGACGGTTGCCCGTCTCACCGGCCAGTCATTCGAATACGTTGGCGAATGGACGGTCGTCGGGCGGGTTGACGGTAGGCCCGAACTTGTCGCAACGGGCTATCTCCAGGTGGAAGAAGGTGCGAAACGTCCCCTCTATGCCGATCTGCACGTTCACTCTGATGACACGGTCGGAACCAACGACGCTACGTACAATCTCACATACGGGCGCGATATCGCCGGCCTCGACGTGGTTGGTTATACGGTCAATGACTTCAACATTACGGAAGCGAACTGGAACACGGCAGTCGAGATCATACACGCGCTGAACGAACCCGGTCGCTATGTGTGTTTCCCTGGAACCGAATGGTGCGGAAATTCGGCAGCCGGCGGAGACCGCAACGTCGTCTTTCTCAGGGACGGTAAACCGCGCTTTCCTTTCGATGATGCCGGACAGTCGCTTCGTTCATTCGAGTGGAACGAAAACACGGCGGGATCGATTCGGCCGAGCCTCTGGCCCGTCAACCGGCTTTTTGCCGCCTATGAGGACGATCCTGATGGTCATCTTCTGATCCCCCATGTCGGCGGAAGACGCTGCATTCTCGACTGGAGCCATCCGAAACTGGAGCGCCTGATCGAGATCGGGTCGGCTTGGGGGCAGTTTCACTGGCTCTACGCCGAAGCACTCGCGCGCGGTCATCGTGTCGGTGCTTCCGCAGCCAGCGACGAACATCAGGGCCGCTGCGGCGGTGGTGCGCCTGCGACCGGCACATTTGGCTCGCGCGGTGGCCTGACCGGGGTTCTGGCAGCAAGCTTCGACAGGGCCGGCGTCGGGCAGGCCCTGCGAGCAAGGCGGACCTTCGCGACAACCGGCGAACGCAATTTCGCATCCCTATCCCACGGCGATCGCGTCATGGGCGAGGTCTTCGCAGCCGACCACAATGTCCCTCTCGAATACCGTCTTCTCGGGCAAGCAGGCTGGGAGTGGATTGCCCTCTTCGACGGTGATCGCATTTGCTGGGAAAGACGTCTGCATTCGGAGGCAGGCTACAGCGAGCGGAAACTACGCTTGCGGATCGGCGGCGCGCGCATCAAGGACCGTTACCGTGGAGCCTATTGGACCGGCGATATTTCTGTGACCGGAGCTGCTCTTCTCGATGTCGAGGGGGTTGGGTTTGACCATCCTGAACAGACGGTTTGGCGGAAAGGCTTGGGCACTCTTGGCTTTTCAACTGTGACCCATGGTGACATGGACACAATTGAAATGACGCTTTCCGACCTCAGCACGGCGACGATTGCCGTATCTGTGGCAATTCATGGCTACACGAAGGTTGGCGATCCTCTGCAGCCGCCTCCACACGCTCATGCGCCGACAGCAAACCTCGTGGCAAACGGCGCGGATTTGCTGAAACAAGGTGGGATCAAACTGGATCTTCCGGGCGTGGAACTGCAACTTGTTTTGGAAAGCGTCACCGATGTGCCACTCCCACGCGACGTGTCGGGCACAATTTTCCTTGACGAATTGAGCTTGGAATACGGTCGCGAACATCCGCTCTTCCTGACGGCTCGTGAGCGCGATCAGGCGCGGATATGGACGTCACCGCTGTTTTTGACCGCCTGAACGACTGTCTTGATTGAACGAAGGCAACCCCCGTGGATCGACCGCGCTGGTCCACGGGGTTCCGTAAATCGCTAGCTGGCTCTGTTGATGGCATGGGGGCATCGTCGAATTAACGCGGCGGCGAACTGCCTTGCGACCTTTCAGCATGACCCAAGCCGTTCCCAATCACCTCTACCGCTGCCACCGGTTCTGGCTGATGGTGATTGCCTACGCCGTGTGGCTCTATCTTCGGATGGTTTCGCCATGGACGTCCCCCCGGTTTTCTGCGCCAGATTGACAATACGTGGTCGGCCAGATCGTCTGGCCGATACAATGCGGGCCATCCTGACCAAAAGTCTGTTGATCCGTGGCTTCATACTGCGGGAGTTCGTGAGCCGGCGTGAGCGGTTTCACGTGGAGGCGAGCGAATGGATTGCGCAAGGCCAGTTACGGTATCGCGAGGATATGTCGATGGTCTGGAAAACGCGCTACAAGCCTTTATCGGGCTGTTAGAGGGGCGCAAATTCGGCAAGCTCGTCATTCGCGTAACACCCGAGGACGTGTGACAGGTCCTAGGGATCTCCGCCACCAGCTTTAGCTCATGGTCTCGGTATCGCACCGGCGAAGTGCGGTACCGCATAGCCCCTTTGGACTGGAGGCCTTTCCGCAATTGCGATGTACCAGCGTTTGACCTCAGGGAAATCATTGAGGTCAATCTTGTGGCGGGCGAAGCGCGACACCCATGGCCACACCGAAATATCGGCTATCGAATAGTCGTCGACGATATGCTCTCGACCGGTCAGGCGAGTTTCGAGCGTTTCATAGAGCCGCCGCGTTTCATCGGTGAACAGCTGTTCCGCGAACGGGGCTTTGCCGGGATTGTAGGTGAGGAAATAGTGCGCATGGCCGAGTGTCGGGCCGAAGCCACTCATTTGCCACATGACCCATTCGATCACCTGAAGCCGCGCTATCCTGTTTGCCGGCATCAGCCGTCCCGTTTTTCTGCCAGATAGAGAAGGATCGCACCGGATTCAGAACGGGTGTACCATTCTCTCGGTCGACAATCGCGGGGATACGGCACCGAGATTGATGGCCCGATAGTCCGGCAAGAACTGGTCGCCTTTTGTAATATCAATAGTATGCGCCCGGTATTCCAAGCCCAGTTCTTCAAGTGTGATCGACACTTTGAGGCCGTTCGGCGTGATCCATGTGTAAAAGTCGATCATTGTCAGGCGCACATCATCTCTTCCACCGGTAGCTTCGACATCGTCACGTGCCCCGTGACATCGTCCAGGCCTGCATAGAGGTTGCGCAGAGTATGGAAAACAGCCCTGATCTGTCCGACTATTCACCTTGATCTGACTTCTGATTCCGGGGGCGCAGTCTCGACTGCAAAAGCGGCTTGTCCCCAGCTTTGCGCCAACACAAGACAGTCCTGCCAGCCGACGACAGATCCCGTCGTCGATATGCTCCGCAGCGACGCAGCGGCCGTGGCGTGGGCAAGGCGAAGGCAATCGGGAATGTCCCAGCCTTCGTGTATCCCGTAGAGAAGGCCGGCCGCAAAGGCATCGCCCGCACCATTTGCGCCCTTGATTTCCTCTGCGGGAATGGCAACCGGGGGCACAATACAGGCCTTCTCGCCGCGCACCGCCGAAAGTGCAAAGGCCGGGCAATGGACGGCGACCATCGTCATGGCGCCGCGCTCCAGCACCGTGCGGGCGGCTCTTTCACACGCGGCCCTGTCCGTTCCACGCGCAGACACGGTCTCGATGCCGGCAAGCGCCCCGATCTCCGTATCGTTGACGATCAGGAAGTCGAGATGCGGCAGGCAGGGCGCGACGAGGGCTGCCATGCGCTGGCTGTCGATGCTGGCCAGTTCCAGATTGGTCTGAAGACCGGCAGCCCGCGCTTTCTTGAGGATCGCCACCCAGCCGTTCGGTTCATCCTGCCAAGGGCTGTCGAGCATCTTGTGGACGCCGGGAAGACCCAGATGCAGGAAACGCATGCGCGTGGTGGAAAAATCGAAATGGTCGGGCGTCAGATAGGCGCCCGTTCCGCCGTGGAATATATGCGTGCGACGGTGCGAGGTCCGGGAGACGAAGGCATCGCAATACTGGGTTGCGCCCGTGGCGGACACGACCATTTGTCGTGTGTCGATGCCGGCCTCCTCCGCGACGCTTCGAAGATAACGCCCGTTGTCGTCGTCCCCGAGAAGACCGACAGTCTCCACGGGGATGGCGGGATCGAGATGCTTCAGGTCGAGCGCCAGATTGCAACTCGGGCCGCCGCCATGGCGCTCCTCCTCGAAAAGCTCGGCGATACCGTCTTCTTGAGGCCAATGGCTGACGCTGCGGTTATAATCGACGCACCACGTTCCGCCGGTCAGAAATCCACGCCGCTCGCCCGTCATCTGGTCTGCTCCGGCTTCAGGACCGCTTCGGTTACCTGGTTGTCGGCATCAAGCGCACGGGTCGGCGTGATCCCTTGCTTGCCGAGTGCATCGTGATAGGCCTTGACGGCCTCGGCCGGCGAGATCGTGCCCGAGGCCACTTCGCGCATGAAACGCACCATGGAAAGCGGATCTTCGGCCAAGTTGATCTTGCGGCCGAACAGCGCCACCCGTGCGCCAAACCGTTCTGCCTGCGACAGAAGTTCGAAGCAATCGCGCGTGGTGCCGGCGCCCCCGCCGAGCACGCCGACGATGACGGACGGATCGTAGGAGGCAAGTTCCTCCATGGCCTTGGCGCCGTTGAAGGGAATTTTGAGGAACTGCGGCCGGTCAGCCTTCATCACGCCCGCAAGGCAGCGCATCATCACGTCGTTGACGTAGTGCGGCAGCACATCGGCGGGCACGCCGCTGTCGATATTGGGGTTGAACACTTCGAGGAAATACTTGAACCCGTTGCGTGCGGCATCGTCGCGAAAGGCATGGAAGGCTTCAAGCGCCGCGTAGTCTTGGCTGAGATCATTGTTGAAGGTGATCGAGTAGAGGCCAAGGTCGGTGCCTGTCATGGGAGCACCCGGTGCGGGGTCGATCGTTCCGGTTTTGACGCGCGAGAGAGAGGCGGTGCGGAATGGGCGCGAGGCCTGTTTGGCGTAGGTGGCGCCGCGGCAGACCCAGACATCGGTCGTATCATTGGCGCGGATGGCGGGTTTGACCGCGCTGTCGCGATAGGCGCCACTGTCGATGAGCGCTTCCATATTGGAGGCTGACGTCAGCATGATATCGACGATATCCTGCTCGATGACGGCCTTTATGTTGGCGAGGAATTCCGGCCGCGTATAATTGCGCGTAAAACTGCCATCCTTGTTCCGCTTCGGGCCGCAGGAGGTCATGCTCGGCCCCATGTCGCCATCCTTGGCATCGGCGATGATGAAGTCTGCGCGGGTGTATTGACCGGCACGGATGCGGGCGAGTTTCTGATCGAGACGATACATGGATAAGTTCCGTTCGTTGGGGCGCGGTCCACAGAACCGGCAATGCGTTTCAGGCAGTGGCGGCGCCGGTCATGATGGCGACGACATCGTTCATGGAATGGGTCTTCGGTGTGACGACGGCTGCCCGCCGGCCAAGCCGCATGATGTGAATGCGGTCGGCAATATCGAAGACGTTGGGCATGTTGTGGCTGATGAGGACGACGGCTAAACCGCGCTCGCGGATGGAGCGGATCAGTTCCAGAACCTGTCCGGTTTCCCGCACGCCAAGGGCTGCCGTCGGCTCGTCCATGATGACGAGCTTGCGGGCAAAAAGTGCAGCGCGCGCAACGGCCACACCCTGCCTCTGCCCCCCGGAAAGCGCCTCGACCGCGTTGTCGATGGACGGCAGCCGGAACTTCAGATCGCTCATTGCGCGCTGCGCTTCTTGGCGCATACGCTTCTTGTCGAGCCGGCGGAAGACGCTTCCGAGAATGCCGGGCGCGCGCAATTCGCGACCGAGAAACAGATTGGAAGCGATGTCCAGCGCCGGGGCCATGGCAAGATCCTGATAGACGGTTTCGATGCCGGCGTGGCGCGCATCGAGCGGCCCCTTGAAATGCACCGGTATGCCGTCAAGGAGGATTTCACCGGAGGTTGGATGCAGGGCGCCGGTCAGGGCCTTGATGAGCGTGCTCTTTCCGGCACCGTTATCACCGACAACCGCCAGGATTTCGCCAGCGCGCAATTCGAAATCGACGCCGGCAAGCGCTGTGACATGCCCATAGGTCTTGATGACGTTGCGGGCTTCCAGCACGACGGGCGCGGACAGGGTTGCCGGCGCCATTGGGCTGTTTACATCCGACATCAGTTCTTCCTCCTGGACATCTGGTCAAGGGCAACGGCGACGATGACGAGAATGCCGGTAACGAGGTCCTGCCAGAGTGGATCGATGCCGGCGAGTGTCAGCCCATTTCGCAGCACGCCGACGATGAGCGCGCCGATCAGTGTGCCGATCAACCCGCCGCGCCCGCCAAAAAGGCTGGTACCGCCAATGACGACAGCTGTGATGGAATCGAGATTGGCGGTCTGCATGGCGTTCGGATCGGCATTTGGGATGCGGCCGAGCGCCAGCCAGGCCCCGATGCCATAGATCAGGCCGGCGCCGAGATATACGGACAGAAGGTGCCGGCGAACAGGAATGCCGACGAGGCGGGCAGCCTCCGGATTGTTGCCGATGGCATAGACGTGACGGCCCCATTTCGTCTCGTTGAGCAGGTACCAGACCACGCCGTAGAGCAAAAACATGATCAGCACGCCATAGGTCAGCACAAAGCCGCCAAGCTTCATTGTGTTGCCGGTCCACGCCAGGAACGGGTCGCGGACGGCAAAGGCCCCACCTGAGGAAATCAGCCGTAGGGCCGCCGTCAGAATGCCGAGGATGCCGAGCGTGACGATGAACGGAGGAAGCTTCAGCGCGCTGATCAGGCTGCCAGCGGAAAGCCCCGCAGCCGTGCAGACGAGGATCGCAAAACCCATCGACAACACCGGGTCATAGCCGAGATTGACCATCTTGCCGGCGATGATCGTGCCGAGCACGCAGATGGCGCCGACCGCAAGATCGATGCCCGCTGTCAGAATGACAAGCGTTTGGCCGATGGCAAGCACACCGATGATGACGGTCTGCTGCAGGATGATGGACAGGTTGTGGGTCGCCAGAAACCGCGGATTGGTCAGCGCGAAGATGATGCAGAACGCGAGGAGGACCAGGAACGGGCCCACTGATGGCGTACCGAAAATACGGGCCTTCAGGCTCGCTTTCCTGTCGGGGGAAGAAGGTATGACGGTGCTCATGGATACCTCGTGCTTCAGAACGCCGGGGCCTGTGCGGTCAAAGACCGTGCAGCCCCCCGACCGAGGATGCCGGCGGCATGTCCGCCGCCAGCTGGGATCACGACCGCACGAGCTTGCGCCACCCTAAGGACGGGAAGACGAAAAGCGCGGAGTGGCACGTGATCCCGCCGGGAGGATGCCGGTCAGTCGCCCCAGCAGTTCTTGAGGCCCCAGGCGGTGTCCTTGGATTCCAGCCCCTTTACCGGCTTGTCGGTAATGAGGAATGACCCTGTATTGACGAAACCGCTGGGCTTTTTGCCGGTGGCTGCATATTCGACCACGGCATCGACACCCATGGCGGCCATCTTGTAGGGGAACTGCATCACGGTGGCCGCGATCTTGCCGTCCTTGACATCCCGAACGCCGGCGCAACCGCCATCGATCGAGGTCAGCATGACGTCGTTTTCCTTGCCGAAGGATTTGAGCGCCGCATAGGCGCCAGCCGCGGCCGGTTCGTTGATCGTATAGACGGCGTTGATATCGCCATTCTTGGAAAGCAGGTTTTCCATGCCCACCTGGCCCTTGTCCTGGGCACCGTTGGTGATCGCAGCGCCTGCAATCGAGGGGGCGCCTTCCTTGATGCCGAAGCCTTTCAGGTAACCGTCATGGCGGAACGTATCCACCGTGCCGCCCGGCGTGCCGTCGAGCATGGCAACCACCGCCTTCTTGTCGCCCATGGCCATGCGGGCATATGTACCCTGCTGCACGCCGGCCTCGAAATTGTCCGTGGCAAAGGTCGCGTCCACGGCATCGGCCGGGTCGGTTGCCGTATCGAGGGCGATCACCAGAACGCCGGCAGCGCGTGCCTTCTTGATGATGTCGAGCATGCCCGACGAATTGTTCGGCGTGACGAGAATACCCTTGGCCCCTGCGCTGATTAGATCCTCGATCGCAGCGACCTGGCCTTCGTTATCGCCGTCGAACTTGCCGGCGCGGGCGATGAGTTTGACCTTCTTTTCCTTGGCGCGGGCCTCTGCGGCCTGGCGCATCTTGGCAAAGAACGGATTGACCTCCGTCTTGGTCACGAGACCGACGATGACATCCTCGGCGGCGGCCTGTCCGGTGCCAAACGATGCGCCGATGATGAGACCCAGCGCTGCGGCGCCGGCCTTCAGCCTGTTGGATCGCACAAAGGTGCGATTGCAATTCTGCGACATGAAATCCTCCCAAAGTTCAACACCACCGCCGAGCCTCCCAGCATCGTTACGGCAAGCCTCTCCTCAAAGGCTGAAAGGATTAGGACATCGGATAGGTCTAATGTCAAACACCAAAATACGAGTTTTGTATATTTTCTTTCAAAATAAGGATATGTCTCTAAGACCGCTCGCGCAAAGCATGCATCGCATCATGGATCCTGCCTTCATGCGCGAGCGTGCGGTAGATCGCGTAGGCATCCTCGTAGAGACGCGAGCAGTGCGGCCGGGGAAGAACGTGCGTGACTTGCCGCGCCCCGAACCGTGCAGCGGCTTCGGCAAAGGTTGCAACGACGCCTGCGGCCACGGCCCCGTGAATGGCGGCCCCGACGGCAGTTGCGTGGGCGATCTCGGGGAGGTCAATCGGCCTGTTGAGGACATCCGCCAGGATCTGGATGAGCAACGGGTTGGCACGGGCGAGCCCGCTTGCCATCAGCACGCGTTCGGGCTGAAGACCGTGTTGTGGAAAAAGATCAAAGACCGCACGCGCGCCAAAACACAGCGCTTCCATCAGGCAGAGATAGATTTCTGCCGCTGTCGTCTGCCGCGTCAGCCCGGCGATGAGGCCTGAGAGGTTACCATCGGCAAAGGGCACACGGTTGCCACCCCACCAGTCCAGCGCGACAAGCTGCCCCGCCATTGGCGCAAGCAATGCTGCCTCGGCATTATAGGCACGGAAACTGTCGTCCAGGGTCTCGCCGCGCGGAAATGTTCTGACGAACCACGCCAATGTATCGCCAAAGCTCGGTTGCCCTGCTTCATAGCACCATAGATCGCGCATCGACCCGTTGAAGGCCATGCCTTCTATGCCCGGCGGCAAGGGGCGCTCGACATCGGAAAGGTAGAGATAGGCAGCCGATGTGCCAAGGGCACCGACGAAACAGCCCTGGGAGACAGCGCCGATAGCCGGCAGCACCACGTGGCTGTCGATGACGGCAACCGCCACGACCGGTGCGCCTCGAATGCCGGTCTGATCTCGCCACGGGGAAGAAAGCGTGCCGGCCGCCGAACCGACGGGAAGCGGTTTTGACAGGCGCGCCTCAAGCCCCGCCACGACGCCGTCCGGATAGCCGACATCTGCTGCATACTGTGCCTTGTAGGCGGCAAAGCCCAGACCGCGGCATTCCTGCGCCGTCATTTGCCAGACAAGCCAATCGCCGCCTTCGATGAAACGGTCTGTCTGCGCCCAGATATCGGGCGCCTCGGCGGCGATCTGGGCCGCCTTTGCCAGCAGCCATTCCCCGGAAACCTTGCCGCCGAAGTTTTTCAGAAACGGGGCATGGGAAGCGGTGATGCGATCGGCATAGGTCTGGGCATTGTGCTTCCAGAGCTTGACGTAGCTGTGCGGGGCATGTGGATGGATGCGTGAAAGCGGCGTGCCGTCCAGCCGGGCGGGAAGGGGAGAGCTGGCGGTGAAGCCGATGCCAATTCCTTCGATGACCCGGTCTCTCCCAAGCACCGACAGGATGTCGCGCGCCGCCTCCAGATAATCATCCGCCACCTGCAGGGCGAAGCCGGACGGTAGCGGCCGGCCATCGGGCAGCGCATCTGTCAGGATGCCGTGGCGATAGGGGTGAACATGATCTGCCACCTGCAAGCCCGTCACCACATCGATCAGCACGCCACGCGCCGTTTCCGATCCAAAATCCAGTCCAATGAGATAGGTCGCCATGATGCCTCCCAAGCGTCGCGCCAGAGCGTACAGGCAACACAACCGATATCCAACAATTTATGTATTTTTCTTTACAAAAGATTCCTTCGGGATGTCCAAAGCTTTATTTTTGCAAAGGCTTGCGCTACAGACTGTCTGTCAGGGGCTATGGGGAGATGACAATGCATGAAGGTCGGCGTGACCTGCCGTCGCTGGAAGGGGCAGGGGACATCCTGTCACTGATTGCTTCGCGCCGGGCGTCTTCGCGGGCCGAACTGCTTCGGGCGTCGGGCCTTTCGCGGGTGACGGTGACGCAGAGGCTGACAGCCCTGCTGGCGCATGGCCTCGTGCGCGAAACCGAGGAAACGCTGCGCAGCGGCGGCAGGCCGACGCGGATCCTCGAGGTCAACGCATCGAGCGGATTCGTGCTGGCCGCCAATATCGGCGAAACTCATATCCACCTCGCAGCCATGGACCTTTCACCGGCCATCTTTGCCCAGGCGACCCTGCCCTTTGCCCTCCCGAATAGGCCTGAGGCAACACTTGACGCGATCAGCGAGGGCTTTTCCGCGCTGCTGGCAGAGGCGGGAAACGAACGCGGGCTCCTCTTCGGCATCAGCCTCAGCCTGCCGACGCCGGTCGATTTCAAGCGTGGCCGCGTCGTCGGCCCCTCCGTTCTGCAAGGTTGGGACGAATTCGACATCATCGGATGGCTGGGCGCGCGCTTTGGAGTTCCGGTCTTCGTCGAAAACGACGTGAACCTGATGACGATCTTCGAACAGAAGCACCGCCTTCCGGCAGAGGACGACATGCTGTTCGTCAAGGTCGGTACCGGCATTGGCAGCGGCATGATTGCCGGCGGCCGCCTTTTTCGCGGCGCTCAGGGTGCCGCTGGCGATATCGGACATATCCAGTTCGTGTCGAACGACGCACCTCTGTGCCGCTGCGGCAAGTTCGGCTGCGTCGAGGCGCGGGCGGCCGGTTGGGCGATTGCCCGTGATCTCACCCAACGCGGCATTCCCACGGAAACGGCGCGCGATGTGATCGATCTCGTCGAGCAGCGCAAGCCGGAGGCCCTCATGCTGCTGCGCGAGGCCGGGCGGACGATCGGCGAGGTGATTGCCGATGCAGTCAGCATCCTCAATCCCGGCGTCATCGTGATCGGCGGAACGCTGGCACGGGCCGGGGAGACGCTGCTTTCCGGCATCCGCGAACTGGTCTACCAACGCTGTCTGCCTCTTGCTACGCGCGATCTGACGATCACGCTCTCATCGGTCCATGACGACACGGCCCTTTACGGCGCGGCCTATCTTCTGCTGGATGACCTGTACGCGCCTGACAAGGTCCATCAACTGCTTGCACGGGCATCGAGCGCGGAGCAGAAGCGGCGAAGGCCGAAAACCAGACGCTGATCCTCCCATCAAGCGCCTCACTGCCTTCGACCGCTTCCGGGCCTGATTGCTCCCTTCAGCTCATCCTTTGAGTGGACCCATGCTGTGGACGCATGGCCGACCTGAGACCTTGTGCCTTATCGCCCGTTGGCCGAGAGCCTATATTCCAACCATCGAAACGACGTTGGAACCAAGGCAAGGTTGCTGGCGTCAAGAGACCTCACGAAAGGGGATCATCATGAACGTAGCACGCTCTTTCAACAACTGGCGCAAGTACCGTCAGACCGTTACCGAACTCGGCCGCATGAGCTCGCGCGAACTGCAGGACCTGGGTATCGATCGCTCGGACATCCACAGCGTTGCGCGCCAGTCGGTCGCTCG